>JBLMWU010000322.1:0-45594 GCA_050257395.1 Gemmatimonadota bacterium
TTATGCATCCCGTGACCGGGCACCGCCTGAGCTTTGCCTGCGGTTCCGTGGGTCAGCCGCCTAGGTAGGCGAGGACGGCCAGGACCCGGCGGTTGTCGTCGTCGGAGGGGTGCAGGTCCAGCTTGAGGAAGATCGAGGCGGTGTGCTTGGCCACGGCCCGCTCGGTGATCTCCAGCCGCTGGGCGATCGCCGCGTTGGAGCGGCCCTCGGCCATCAGCGCGAGCACCTCGCGCTCGCGGGGGCTGAGCGCGGCCAGGGCGCCGTCCCCGGCGCTGCCCGCCAGCAGCCGGGCGATCACCTCCGGGTCCATCGCGGTGCCGCCGGTGGCGACCCTGCGCACCGCCTCGGCGAACTGGGCGCCGTCGAACACCCGGTCCTTGAGCAGGTACCCGATGCCGCCGCTGCCGTCGGCCAGCAGCTCGCGGGCGTACAGCTGCTCGACGTACTGCGACAGCACCAGCACCGGCAGGCCAGGGACCTGGCTGCGGGCCGCCAGCGCCGCCCGCAGCCCTTCGTCGGTGAAGGTCGGCGGCAGGCGGACGTCCACCACCGCGACGTCGGGCCGGTCCGCGACCACGGCGGCCAGCAGGTCCGCCCCGTTGTCCACGGCGGCGGCGACCTGCAGGCCGTGGGCCTGCAGCAGCCGGGTGAGCCCGTCCCTCAGCAGGAAGAGGTCTTCGGCGATGACAACGCGCACGGGATCTCCATGGTCATGGCGGTCGGCCCGCCGGCCGGGCTGCTGACGGCCAGCACGCCGTCGAAGGCGGCGAGCCGGCGCTCGATGCCGCGCAGCCCGGTGCCCCCGGCGGGATCGGCGCCGCCGCAGCCGTCGTCGGTGACGCCGACCCGCAGCATCCCCCCAGCGTGGCGGACGTCGATCCACACCTGGCCCGCGTGCGCGTGCTTGACCGCGTTGGCCAGCAGCTCACTGACCGCGAAGTAGGCGGCCGACTCCACCGGCAGCGGGGGGCGGCCCGGCAGGCCAGCCGCCAGGTGCGCCCGCAGCGGGCAGTCCAGGGCCAGCGCCCGGATCGCGTCGGCCAGGCCGCGGTCCGCCAGCACCGGCGGGTGGATGCCCCGGACCAGGTCCCGCAGCTCCGCCAGGGCCCGCGCCGAGGCATCCCGTGCCTCCAGCACCAGCGCCCGCGCCGCCGCCGGATCGGTCCCGATCAGCTCCCCGGCCGCGTCCAGCGTCATCCCCATCGCCACCAGCCGCGCTTGCGCCCCGTCATGCAGGTCCCGCTCGATCCGCCGCATCTCCGCCGCCCCGGCATCGACGGTCTCCGCCCGGGTCTGGGCCAGGTGCTGCACCCGCACCGCCAGCTCCGCCTGCCCGGTCGGCCCCAGCAGCAGCCGGGCCAGCAGGCCGTAGCAGCGCAGCAGCCACGGGCCACCGGCCAGCCCGGCCGCCATGGCCGCGGCCCCGGCCGCCGCGAGCCATAGCCCGTGCGGCCCCACCGGGACGGCCGCGGCCAGGCCGGCCAGGCCGGCTGCTGTCAGCGCGGCCGGGGCGGCCGCCAGCAGCCACCCCCCGGCCGCGTTCATGACCAGCCAGAGCAGGTCCCGCCAGGTCGCCCGGTCGGCCAGCAGCCACCGCAGCTGGTCCGCCCGGCCGGCCAGCCCCCGCCGCATCCCGGCCGGCCGGGGCAGGTAGGGATCCGCGACGGGCACCCCGCACCACTCGCCGGCCAGCCGGCGGGTGGTGGTGGCCAGCCCGCGCGCCGCGAGCAGGGCCCGCGGCAGCAGGAGCAGGAAGGCGGCCAGCCCGGCGGTGCCCAGGACCAGGTTGCGGCCGGTGTGCACGCCGCCCGCTGTGAACGCCATGACCATCAGCACCGCCGAGGCGGCCAGGGCGGCCGCCAGCGCCGCACCAGCCAGCATCAGCCCGCACAGGGCCAGGCCGCGGCCCGGCGCCCGGAGCGCGCTGCGGGCCGGCGAGGAGACGGGGGCGGCCAGCGTCATCGCGGCGCTCTCATGGCTCGCCCTTTCGCCGTCATCCACTACCGACACAGCCTGCCTCCCCGGTGGCTCTCCCGCAGTGGCGCCACACCCCCTGCCAGGGGTGTACCTAGGTCTACCTGAAGACGCCGCCCAGGCCGCTGTCCGCCGGCACCGGCCCCTTCCTATCGTCACTGACGGCGGCCCGGGGTGCCAGGCCCCGCCGCCTTCGGCACCGGGCCGCGCGGGCGGCCAGGCAGGGGGGAGGCGAGGGTGCACCTGAGCTGGCGGGTGCTGCGCTGGGGCCTCGCGCTCGGCGTCCTGGCCGTCATCGCGGAGTGCTTCCTCCGGCCCGAGCTCCGGCAGGCACGCTTCCCGGTGCTCGCCCAGCTCCGCCCCGGCTGGCTCGCCGCCGGGACGCTGCTCGCGGGCGCGTCCCTGTGCTGCTATTCGCTGCTCACCCGGTCCCTGCTGCCGGCCCGGAGCCTCCGGCTGGGCACGATCGTCCGCATCGACCTGGCCTGCACCGCGCTCTGCCACGCCGTGCCCGGCGGGTCAACGGCCAGCGCCGCCCTCGGCTACCGGCTGTTCACCAGCCGCGGGGTGAAGCCGCGGGACATGTTCTTCGTGCTGGCCTGCCAGGGACCCGGTGCGTCACTGGTGCTCAACGTGCTGCTGTGGGGTGCCCTCGCCGCGGCCCTCCCGGTCACCGGCTTCCAGCCCGCCTACCTGGCCGCCGGGATCGCCGGGGCGGCCGGGCTGGTGCTGGCCGGCGGCCTGTGCGTGCTGCTGGCCAGGGACGGGGAGCGGGCCGTGCGGCTGGTGCGGGCCGCCGCCGCCCGGATCCCCCGGCTCACCGCCGAGGACGCGGAGCGGCCGGTGCGCGCCTTCGCGGCGTCCGCCCGCAGCTTCTGCCGGGACCGCCGCCGGGCCCGCCGGGCGCTGGCGTGGGCGGCGGCCTACTGGCTGCTCCAGGCCGGCTCGCTGTGGTGCTTCGCCGCCTCGCTCGGGCGCTACCCCGACCCGGCTGTGCTGTTCGCCGCCTTCGGCGCCGCCAGCGTGGCGGCCGCCCTGCCGCTCACCCCGGCCGGGCTCGGCGTCGTCGAGGCGACCCTGCCGCTGCTCCTGACCGCTGGCGGGATCACGGCGGGCACGGCGATGGCCGCCGTGCTCGGCTGGCGGCTCGCCAGCTACTGGCTGCCCATCCTGGCCGGCGGCATTGCTTATGCTTCCCTGCACCTGCTGCCGGGCGGCCCCGCCACGGCGCGCGACCGGGCCGGCCGCGGGCTGGCGGCACCCGGGACGACCCTGATTGCCGGCCCCGCACCGATCGGAGTATCAGGTGAATGACCTGCGCCAGGAGGCCATCAGCGTGCTGGCGGGCAATGAGGGCGGCGGCTATATCGCCCCGGCCCGCGGCCTCTACACCCACCAGCATTTGTGGGACACCTGCTTCACCGCGATCGGGCAGCGCCATTACGACCTGGCTGGCGCAATGGCGGGCATGCGGCGCCTGCTCAGCGCGCAATGGGCCAACGGCATGGTCCCGCACATCATCTTCGAGCCCGGCTGGAAGTACTGGTGGGACCGCCGGAACTGGCGCAGCTGGGTGAGCGGCTCGGCGCCGCGCGGCCTGGCGACCGGCGGCATCACCCAGCCGCCGATGATCGCCGAGGCGGTGGTGCGGATCGGCGAGCTGCTGCCGGCCGCCGGGCAGGCCGCCTGGTACCGGAGCGTCTATGACCAGCTGGTCGCCTACCACCAGTGGCTCTACCGCGAACGGGCCCGCCACGGCAGCGGGCTGGTGCTGCTGATCCATCCGTGGGAGACCGGGCTCGACACGACGCCGCCGTGGCTGGCGTCGCTGGAGGCGGACCCGGCGCCCTGGTGGCTGCGGTTCATGGTCCGGGCGAAGCTGGACCGGGCCGCCGGTCACCTGCGCCGGGACACCCGCTACGTGCCCGCGGATCAGCGCAGCTCAGTGGCGGAGGCGCTGCGCCTTTACGACGCGCTCCGGCACATCCGCAAACGCCGGTATGACACGGCGGCAATTCTGGATCGCCCGGATTTCGCTATCGAAGACCTTACCTACAACAGCATACTGATAAGGGCCAACACGTTGCTGCGGCAGATCAGCGAGTCCATCGGCGCCGAGCTGCCCGGCCCGCTCCTCGACAGCATGCGGAAAAACGAAGAGGCGATGGAGACGCTCTGGCACGAGGCTGACGAGAGCTACTACTCCCGTGACGTCCGGGCCGGCCGCCTGCTCAAGGAGCCGTCGATCGCGGCGCTGATGCCGCTCTACGCGGGCTGCGCCGACCAGGTGCGCGCCAAGCGGCTGGCGGGCATGCTGGCCGATCCCGGGCTCTTCGGCTCCCCCTACCCGGTGCCCAGCGTGCCGGTCTCCTCCCGCTGGTTCAGCCCGCTGCGCTACTGGCAGGGGCCCACCTGGATCAACACGAACTGGCTGATCATCGACGGCCTGCACCGCCACGGCTTCACGGCCGAAGCCGGCCGCCTGCGGCAGCGGACGCTGGACCTGGTCCGCGCGAACGGGTTCTGGGAGTACTACCACCCGGTCACCGGCGCCCCGGCCGGGGCCAGTAACTTCTCGTGGACAGCCGCCCTCACGATTGACCTGCTGGCGCAACCCCGGTAGGCCCACCCCCCGTCACGAAGGTCACGAAGACATGCTCACAGCAGACGCCGCCCGCTGTGCCGGGCACGGTATCCGGTCGCGGCTGACCGCCTCGTCGGTACGGCTGGCTGCCCGGTGGACACCCTACGTCGAGACGGAGCTGCTGGGGCTGCGGTCCCTGGTCGGGCTCGGCAGCGTGTGCCTGGACATCGGCGCCGCGGCCGGGCTCTACACGCTGATGCTGTCCCAGCTCGCCGGGCGTGAGGGACGGGTGCACAGCGTCGAGCCGCTCCCGTTCGCCCACCCGGTGTGGACCCGGCTGCTGCGGGCCCGGGACGCCGGGAACGTGCGCCACCACCCGGTGGCGCTGTCCGCCGAGCCGGGCAGCAGCGTGATGAGCGTGCCACTCGGCCGCTACGGGCCGGTGACCGGGCGGTCCTTTGTCACCGACGGGTCGAGCGGGCTGGGTTCCAACGCCGAGTTCGCCGGCCACATGGCCGTGGACGTCAGCGTCGACACCCTCGACGGCCTGTGCGCCCGCGCGGGCGTGACCCGCCTCGACTTCGTCAAGGTGGACGTGGAAGGAGCCGAGCTGCGGGTCCTGGAGGGCGGGCGGCAGACCATCGAGTCCTTGCGGCCCGCCCTGCTCATCGAGATCGAGGCGCGGCACACGGCCCGCTACGGGTACTCGCCCTCGGACATCACCGGCTGGCTGCTGCAGCGCGGCTACACGATGCACATCTGGCGGCATGGCTGGCAGCAGGCCAGCCAGGTCTGCCCGCACACCCGCAACTACCTGTTCCGCCCGCAGCCCCCCGCCCGGCCGCTGGACGCGGAGCTGAGCCCGGCCGGGGAAGCCGCGGAACGCTAGAGCCCGAAGCCGCTTTCCAGGAACGCCAGGCCCTGCTCGAAACGCACGGCGAAGTCGTCGAGGCCGCCGGGGTCGGTGTACCAGGCGGCCATGGCCACGCCCATGATCGCCCCGGCCAGGGCCTGGACCCGGAAGTCGTCCGGGGCCCGGCCGGTCCGCTCCGCCAGCGCGGCGGTGATGAACTGGATGGTCCGGCCGAACTCGTCGAGGGAGCGGGCCCGCACCGCGGGCACGGTCAGGGCCAGTTCCATGCTCTGCCGCAGCAGGGTCATCTCCTGCTCGGGCAGGCCGGCGAAGACCTCCAGCATGGCCGCGCGCAGCGCCGCGACCGGGCTCAGCTCCGGGGGCTGGGCCTGCAGGGCGGCGCTCCAGCGCAGTTCCATGTCGTCCTGCAGGACCACGTCTTCCTTGGTGGGGAAGTAGCGGAAGAAGGTGCTGGGCGACACGTCGGCGGCGTCGGCGATCTGCTCGACCGTGGTCGCGTCGTAGCCCTGCTCGCGGAACAGCCGCAGGGCATGCTGGCGGATGGCGGCGCGGGTCTTCGCCTTCTTGCGCTCGCGGAGACCCGGCCGCTCCGGTTGCTCAGGCAGCGCGCTCATGGGGAGATTCTCCCCCCTCGGCGCCGGTGGCCGGCGCGGCCGCCGCCTGCGGCGCCGCCGTGGCCCGCCAGGGCAGGAACACCAGGGCCAGCACGATCCCGGCGGCCGCCAGCCCGGTGCTCACCCACAGCAGGTCGCCCATGCCGTGCGTGAAGGCCGCCCGGACCTGCTCGAGCAGTTGCGGGGAGCCGAGCCTGCGGGCGACCGCGAGGCCGCCGAACACGCTGCTGCGGGCCCCCGCGGCGGCAGCAGCGGGCAGGCCGGCCAGGTGCAGCCCGGACTCGTAGCCGGAGCTGAGGACGCTGCCCAGCACGGCGGCGGACAGCGGTGCGCCGGTCTTCTGGACCGCCTGCATCACGGCCGAGCCGACGCCGGCCCGGTCCTTGGGCAGGTCCACCAGGGCGGCGGTGGCCGCGGTGGCCAGGGACAGCCCGAAGCCGAGCCCGGCGACCGCGGTCCAGGCGGCGACGTAGCCGGTGCCGGTGCCGGTGGTCATGGCGGTGCCCATGGCCAGCCCGGCCGCCAGGATGGTGAACCCCAGCGCGGTGGTGATCTTGGCGCCGATCCGGCGGGCCACCTGGTCGGCCAGGGGAGCGCCCAGCGCCAGCCCGGCCATCAGCGGCAGCAGCCGGATGCCGCTGCCCATCGCGTTGACCCCCAGGATGGCCTGGAAGAACTGCGGCGCCGCGAACAGCAGGCCGAACATCGCGAAGATCCCGACGGCCTGCAGCACGGTGCCCCAGGTGAACCGGGGCGACCGGAACAGCGCCAGGTCCACCAGCGGCTGCCCGCCGGTCCTGGTCAGCCGCTGCTCCCACAGCACGAACCCGGCCAGCACCGCCACCCCGGCCGCCATCGCCGCGATCGCGGTGGCCGAGGACCAGCCGTACTGCCCGGCCGCGATGAAGCCGTACACCAGCACGGCCAGGCCCGCGCAGGAGGCCGCGATCCCTACCGGGTCCAGGCCGGGACGTGCCGGCGCGCGGGACTCGGGAACCAGCAGGGTGACCGCGACCAGGCCGATGACCACCACCGGCAGGTTCATCAGGAACACCCAGCCCCACCAGTAGTCCGACAGCAGCCAGCCGCCGATGATGGGGCCGATCGGCAGGGCGAGGAAGTTCGCCGCCGCCCAGATGCCGACCGCCTTCGGCCGCTCCTGGTCGGTGAACATGACCGTCAGCACCGACAGCACCAGCGGGACCATCGCGCCCGCGCTCAGCCCCTGCAGCGTGCGGGCCGCGATGAACATCTCCGCGTTCGGCGCGTACGCGCAGGCCAGCGAGCCGAGCCCGAACACGGTCAGCACCACGAGCATGACCTTCTTGCGGCCGAACCGGTCCCCCAGCAGGCCGCCCGGCAGCAGCGCCACCGCCAGCGCGAGGGTGTACGCGGACACGAACCACTGCAGGTCGGTGGCGCTGGCGTGCAGCGACCCGGCGAGGGTCGGCAGCGCCACACTCAGCACCGTGGCGTCCAGGCCGACCGCCAGCACGCCCAGGGCGAGCCCGGCCAGCGCCCACCACTTGCGGGCCCCCGCCGAGGCCCGGTCCGCCAGCATGGTCATGACACTCACCACCTTCCTGAAGTCCCTATGAAATGAAGGTTACTCTCATTTTCTAGAGACTTGCAAGCGGAAGCAGGTGCCATAAGTCCCCGGGAGCGGCGCCGCGGGTCCCGGCGGCGGTCAGCCAGCGGCCGGCACCACCACCGTGCCGGTGGCCCTCACCGCCACCACCGGCTCGGCCAGCACCCGCGCCGCGGACGGGCCGCGGCCCGGGTCGGCCCGGCACACCACCCGGGCCTCGAACGACAGCTCGCGGCTGCGCCGGCCCACCCGGGTCACCGTGGCGGTGGCCTCGACCACGTCGCCGGCCAGCACCGGCGCCCGGAACTGGACATCGGAGTAGGCGGCGAACAGGCCCTCGTCCCCGTCCATCCGGATCGCCACCTCGGTGGCCACGTCGCCGAACAGCCCCAGCACGTACGCCCCGTCCACCAGGCTGCCGCCGTAGTGGGCGTGGCTGGCCGGCACGTACCGGCGGTGGGTGACGGTCATTCCGGATTCGCTCATATCGGAGTTCCTTTCGCAACCGATAACCTGCGCTCATGGCACGCGCGCCAGCGACCGGGCAGGCACCGGGCTCGGGTCTCGGCGCGGCCCGCGGCACCGCCCTGCCGATGATCGTGATCATGACCGGCGTGCTGATCACCGCGGTGGACACCACCATCGTCGTGCTGGCGCTGCCGGAGATCGAGCGCAGCCTGCACGTGCCCATCACCTCGGTGGTGTGGGTGGTGATCGGCTACCTGCTGGTGATCACGCTGCTGGCCACGCAGGTGGGCCGGCTGGGCGACATGCTCGGCCGGGTGCGGATGTACGAGGCCGGGTTCGCGGTGTTCGTGCTCGGGTCGCTGCTGTGCGCCCTGGCCTGGAACGAGGCCTCGATCATCGCCTTCCGGATCGTCCAGGGCGTCGGCGGCGCGTTCGTCACCGCCAACAGCGGCGCGGTCATCGCCGACCTGTTCCCGCCCGAGCGCCGCGGCCGCGCCTACGGGTACAACGCCGTCGGCTGGAGCGTCGGCGCGGTGCTCGGGATCGTGCTCGGCGGGGCGCTGGTGACCTACGTGTCGTGGCCGTGGATCTTCTGGATCAACGTGCCGATCGGGATCGCCGCGCTGCTGCTGGCGCTGCGGGTGCTGCACGACCGGGGAACCCGCCAGCAGCACCGGTTCGACGTCGCGGGCATGCTCACCCTCGGCCTGGGCCTGTTCGGCGTGCTGTGGGCGATCACCCGGCTGGCCACCACCGCCATGGACGCGGTGACCGCCGGGTTCCTGGCCGGCGGCATCGCGCTGATCGCCGTGTTCGTGCTCGTGGAGCGGCGGCAGGCCGAGCCGATGCTGCGGCTGTCGCTGCTGCGGGTGCCGGGCCTGGCCCCGGCGCTGCTGGCGTCGTTCTTCCAGGCGATCGGCAACTTCGCGGTGCTGTTCCTGGTGATCATGTACCTGCAGGGTCCGCGCGGCCTGTCCCCCATCCACGCCTCGCTGCTGCTGGTCCCCGGCTACGTGGCGGGCTCGGCCGCCGGGCCGCTGGCGGGCAGGCTGGCCGACCGGATCGGCCCGGTGGTCCCGGCCACCGCCGGGCTGGCCATCGAGGTCGCCGCGCTGCTCGTCTACGCGCAGCTGACGATCAGCTCGGGCCTGTGGCTGGTGGTGCTCGCCAGCGTGATCAACGGGGTCGGCGCGAGCGTGTTCTTCCCCGCCAACAACTCCTCGGTGATGAAGGCCTCGCCGCCGGAGGTGTTCGGCATCTCCTCGGGCATGCTGCGCACGTTCTCCAACATCGGCATGGTGTTCTCGTTCGCGGTCGCCATCCTCATCGCGTCCCGGTCGATCTCGCGCGGGCTGGCGTTCGCCATCTTCGTCGGCTCGGCGTCCCTGCGCGGCCCGGTGGCCGTGGCGTTCACGAACGGGCTGCACGCGGCGTTCTACGCGTCGACGGGGTTCATGGCGCTGGCCGCGGCGCTGTCGGCGTCCCGCGCCTCCAGGGCGTGGACCAGGTAGCTGGCCACCTCCCGGGGCGTGGTGCCGCGCCCGAAGATCTTGTCCACGCCCAGGTCCGGCGCCATCGTGGGGTCGAACCGGGGCCCGCCGACCACCAGCAGCGGCCGCCGGCCGCCATGGGCGCGGAACGCGGCCGCCAGTTCCCGCGCCCCGGCCAGGTGCGCGTCCCGCTGCGTCACCACCTGGCTGACCAGCACCGCGTCGGCCTGCTCGGCCACCGCGCGGGCCACCAGGTCGGGCACCGCCACCTGGGCGCCCAGGTTCACCACCCGGATCTCCCGGTAGTACTCCAGGCCCTTCTCCCCCGCGTGCCCCTTGACGTTGAGGATCGCGTCGATGCCGACGGTGTGCGCGTCGGTGCCGATGCACGCGCCCACGACCACCAGCTTGCGGCCGAGCGCCGAGCGGATCCGCAGGTTGATCTCGGCGGACGGCAGCACCGGGAACTCCCGCTCGGCGACCTTCACCTCGGCGAGGTCCACCAGGTGCCGGACCGGGCCGTACACGATGAAGAAGGTGAACTGCGGGCCGATGCCCTTGGCGTGCACGACCATGGCCGGTTCCAGGCCCATCTTGGCGGCCAGCTGCAGCGCGGCGCCCTCGGCGCGGGCCCGTTCCGCTTCCGTCCCGAACGGCACCGGGAGCGTGAACGAGACCTGCACCCGCCCGTCACCCGTCGTGTCCCCGTACGGCCGCACCACGGTCCCGGTCATCGCAGGGCTCCTTCCGCTGGCTGCCCGCCTTCCAGGAACTCACTCGCCGGGTTGCTCCTGCTGGCCCGGGGGGATGACCCCCCGGAACCCCCCGGTAGGGACGCCTTCATGCCTGCCCGCCTTCCAGGAACTCACTCGCGGGGTTGAAGTAGCCGTCGGCGCGCTTGATGACGCCGTCCAGGCCGCGGCCGCCGTCGGCGGGGCGGGCGGTGACGCCGAACGTGCCGTCGGCGATCGCGTTCAGCAGGCCCTGCCCGCCGATCCGCTTGAGCAGGTCCACCGACTCGGCCAGCACCTGGTGCGCCCGCTGGCTGATGAACCCGCCCGGCGGCGGCGCGAAGTTCTCGGCCAGCTTCCCGGCCGCCTGCAGCACGTACCGCACGTTCTCCAGGGCCAGGTCCCGGTCGGCCAGGAACGGCGTGTGGATGCCCTCGGTCATCATCCCGATCAGCAGGATCGACTGGCCGGTCATGGCGCCGGCCAGGTTGAAGAACGCGTCCAGCAGGTAGCCGGCGAACACGTTGCCGGTCATGTGCTTGGTCGGCGGCATGTACTTGAGCGGCGCGTCCGGGAACAGCTCACGCACCAGCTGCGCGTGCGCCAGTTCCAGCAGGAACGAGTCCGGCACCGCCGGGCTGATCTCGAACGCGTGCCCCAGGCCGAGCTGCCAGTCGGCCAGCCCGGCCTCCCTGCCGAAGTACTCGTTCAGCAGCTGGCTGACCACCACCGTGTGCGCGGCGTCGACCGCGTCGGCGGTGGTCAGGTAGTTGTCCTCGCCGGTGTTGATGATGATGCCGGCCCGGGCGTGCACCTGCCGGGAGAACCGCTGGTCGATGAACGTGCGCCGGGGGTTGATGTCGCGGAAGATGATCCCGTACATGCAGTCGTTGAGCATCATGTCCAGCCGCTCCAGCCCGGCCAGCGCCGCGATCTCCGGCATGCACAGCCCGGAGGCGTAGTTGGTCAGCCGGACGTAGCGGCCCAGCTCGCGGGAGGTCTCGTCCAGCGCCGCCCGCATCAGCCGGAAGTTCTCCCGGGTCGCGTACGTGCCGGCGTAGCCCTCGCGGGTGGCGCCCTCGGGCACGTAGTCCAGCAGTGACTGGCCGGTGGAGCGGATCACCGCTATGACGTCCGCGCCTTCCCGGGCGGCGGCCTGCGCCTGCGGGATGTCCTCGTAGATGTCGCCGGTCGCCACGATCAGGTAGATCCACGGGGCGGGCGGGTCGGCCGTCTCGCGGATCATCGCCGTCCGCTGCGCCCGGCTGGCGTCGATGACGGCGAACCCGTCCCGCAGCGCGCCGCTGGCCGCGGCCCGGGCCGCGGCGGCATCCGCGCCGCCGGGGATCCGGAAGCCGGCCTTGCCCCCGGCGGCGTCCCGGGCCAGCGCCGCCAGGCCCGGGTAACCGCCCCGCACCAGGGCGTCCCAGACGGGCAGGGCCACGCCCTGCTCCAGCCCGCAGCTGCCCGCCACCGCGTCCACCAGCCGGTTCACCCACGGCATGCCGTCGCCGTCGGCACCGTCCAGCCCGGCGAGCCGCAGCACGGCGCGCTCGATGGACACCGTGGTGTGGGTCTGCGCCATCTCGACGATGGGCCGCCCTGCCAGCCGGGCCAGTTCCCGGGCCTCGGCCACCACTGCGGGGTCGAGCCCCAGCTTGGAGCGTGTCACCGTGCCGCCTCCTCGTGCGCCAGCCGGGCCTCGAACAGCCCGCGCACTCCCGGGTCGCTGCGCAGCAGGTCCAGCGCCAGCTGCGCATGCCCGGGAACGTACCCGTTGCCGATGAGCATGGTCACATCGGCCGCCACCCCTTCCGCGCCGAGGGCGGCGGCGGTGAACGAGGTCGCCATCGAGAAGAAGATCACCGTGCCGCCCTGGGCGGTGGCGAGGATCGCACCGCCCTCGCAGCCGGGCACGTCCACGCACACGACGGTGACGTCGGCCGGGCCGCCCGCCGAGGTCACCGCGCCCGCCACCGCGACCGGGTCCCGCGCGTCGGCGACCACGACCTTGTCGGCCAGGCCGGCCGCGCGCAGCGTGGCGGCCTCGGCCTCGGTGGGCACCAGGCCGATCACCAGGCCGGCCCCGGCCCGGCGGGCGGCGGCCGCCGACAGCGAGCCGCTCTTGCCCGCAGCCCCGAGCACGGCCGCCACCGGGCCGCCCGGCCGGCTCGCGGTCTTCTCGTTCACTATCCGGTGGGTGAGCGCGGGCGCGCCGCACACGTCCATCACCGCCAGCGCCAGCGGCACCGGCAGGTCGCCCGGCAGCACCGTGGCGATGGAGCGGCCGAACAGGATCGCGTGCCCGGCGCAGGGCACCTGCTCGGACTGGCCGTCCCAGGCCGCCAGGCCGTCGGTGATCACCAGCGGGGTGAGGCTGAGCGAGACCAGGGTCGCGATCCGGTCCCCCGGGGCCAGGCCCAGCGGCGAGTCCGGCCCCGCCTCCGCCACCACGCCGGTGAGCATGCCGCCCGACCCGGTGACCGGGTTCTGCATCTTGCCGCGGTCCGCGACGATGCCGAGCACGGCGGCGCGCATCTGGCCCGCGCCGCCGCCGGTGGACTCGCGGAGCTGGCGGAAGGACGCGGCGTCCAGGTTCAGCCGCTCCACCGCCACCCTGACCTCGTCCGGCCACAGGCCGGGGCTGGCATCCAGCCGCCAGGCCGCCTGCGGCAGCACGCCCGCGGGCTCGATGACCCGGTGCAGTCCCAGCGGGGATCCTCGGCTCACACCCACTACCTTTCCCGGAGCGTAACGCGCTGGTTACGGAAACTGACGGCCTATTCAGGAAGACTTCCCGCTTGCGGCTATGCTTGCACGAGAATCTTTCGCATACTTCCGTTATAGAAGGCTATCGTCCGTGTCGTCCATGATCCAGAGGGGGCAGGCGTGATCGAGCAGCCGTACGCGTACCAGCGCCGCGAGCTCACCGAGCCCGACTGGCGCCGTTTCCCCGGCTGGGCTCGTGTGACCGCCGCCGAGTGGGAGTCGGCCCAGTGGCAGCGGGCCCACTGCGTCAAGAACCTCCGGCAGCTGCGCGAGGTGCTGGGCAGCGGGCTGCCCGACGAGTTCTGCGCCGACCTCGAGCGCGACCAGCGCGAGCGGGCCACCATGTCCATGCTGGTGCCCCCGCAGATGCTCAACACCATGGTCCCGGGCCGCCGGCCCGGCGAGCCGGGCTTCACCGAGGCCCTGTACGCGGACCCGGTCCGCCGGTACATGATCCCGGTGTTCAGCGACCGGCGGGCCGACTGGCCCTCGCATCCGTACGCCTCCCGCGACTCGCTGCACGAGGCCGAGATGTGGGCGGTGGAGGGGCTCACCCACCGCTATCCCACCAAGGTGCTCGCCGAGGTGCTGCCCACCTGCCCGCAGTACTGCGGGCACTGCACCCGGATGGACCTGGTCGGCAACCCGACGCCGGTGGTCAGCAAGCTCAAGTTCAGCGCGTCGAGGGACGGCCGGCTGACCGCCATGATCGACTACCTGAAGACCACCCCCGGGGTGCGGGACGTGGTGGTCTCCGGCGGCGACGTGGCGAACCTGCCGTGGCCCCGGCTGGAGGCGTTCGTGGCCGCGCTGCTGGAGATCGGCAGCATCCGCGACATCCGGCTGGCCAGCAAGGCGCTCATGGGGCTGCCGCAGTACTGGCTGTCGGACGAGGTGCGGGCCGGCATGGAGCGGCTGGCAACCACCGCCCGCGCCCGCGGGGTGAACATCGCCATCCACACCCACGTGAACGCGGCCCAGTCGGTGACCCCGCTGGTCGCCCGGGCCGCCCGGGCCATGCTCGGCACCGGCATCCGCGACGTCCGCAACCAGGGGGTGCTGCTGCGCGGCGTCAACGACAGCGCGGGCGCCCTGCTCGACCTGTGCTTCACCCTCATGGATGAGGCGTCGATCATGCCGTACTACTTCTACATGTGCGACATGATCCCCGGCAGCGAGCACTGGCGGCTGTCCCTGGCCGAGGCGCAGCACCTGCAGCACCAGCTCATGGGCTACCTGCCGGGGTTCGCCACCCCGCGGGTGGTGTGCGACGTCCCCTACGTCGGCAAGCGCTGGGTGCACCAGGTCTCCCGGTACGACACCGAGCTGGGGATCTCCTACTGGACGAAGAACTACCGGACCGGCGTGGAAGCCGACGACCCGCTGGCGCTCACCCGCGAGTACGCGTACTACGACCCGATCCACACGCTGCCCGCCCGCGGGCAGGAGTGGTGGCAGGATCAGGTCCGCGGCCCGGACGCCGGCCTCGCCCCCGCCTCCTGAGGTCAGCCGCTGGCGAGGATCTGCCCGAGCGTCCCGTTCGCGAGCGCGTCCCGCCCGGCGCGGGTGGTGAGGTAGCCCGGTCCGCCGGGCTCCGGCTGGCTCTTCATTTTGCCGTGGTTTGTCAGTAAAGTCCGGCCCAGCGCACCGTGTGGCCGCGGGGGCCACACGTGCCGGGGCGGGTGGTGAACGCGGATGCGGCACGCGGGACCCGGTGTCCGGGGCCGGAGCGGCGGGCAGGCCCGCCGCCAGCAGCCCGCGGGCACCTGGCCGGTCCCGCCCCGCTACACCCGCTGGGACGTGGTCCCGGGTGCCCGGCTGGAGCTGCGGGACGCCAGCGGCGCACTGCTGGCCTGGCTGGCGGCCGAACGCGCCCTGGCGGCCGTGCACGGTCCGGGTGACCGGCCGCTGGTGGCGTTCCGGCCCGCGGTCGCCGGCCACTCGAGCCTGCAGGATGTTCCCGCCGGGCTGACGTTCGCCCGGATCGGCCCCTGCCCCGGCGGCGCGGCGCAGGTCGGCATGCTGCCCCCGGGCCGGCTCAACGACAAGCGGCTGGCCCTGGCCCTGAGCCCGGGCCGGGTGGCCCAGCTGCGCCAGGGCAGCCCGCTGCGGTACGCGCTGGACCCGCTGGGCACGGCCGAGCTGAGCGACCCGGCCGGGCGGGTGCTGGCCCGCGCCGACGGCGGCGTGGCGGGCGGGCCGCCGCGCTCGATCGAGGTCGGCGACAACGACCTGCCGGTGGCCTGGCTGTTCGCGATCGTGCTGGGCTGCCGCGGCTGGCAGCGCTGAGCGCTACCGCCCCCGGCCGCCGCCCGCCGCGGTGAGGGTCAGCGGCAGCGAGGCGAAGCCGGACAGGGTGTTGTTGAGCCGGCGGACCGGCTCACCCGCCGGCGCCAGCGCCGCCACCCGCCGGGCCAGCGCCTGCAGCAGCACCTCACCCTCGACCCGGGACAGCGCCGCGCCGACGCAGGCGTGGATGCCGTACCCGAACCCGACGTGGCCCACGGCCCGGCGCCGGATGTCGAACCGGTCCGGGTCCTCCCACCGGCGCGGGTCACGGTTGGCCGCGGCCAGGAACAGCAGCACCTTCTCCCCCGCCCCGATGGTGACCCCGCCGACCGTCACCGGCCGGGTGGTGGTCCGGAAGAACGTCTGCACCGGCGAGGCGTGCCGCAGGGTCTCCTCGAACGCGGCGCCCGCCAGCGACGGGTCGGACCGCAGCAGCTGCCACTGGGCGGGGTCGCGGGCCAGGCAGTCCAGCGCGCAGCCGATGCTGATGACGGTGGTGTCGACTCCCGCGGTGAGCAGCGAGCGGACCAGCAGCCCCGCTTCCTCCTCGGTGATCGCGCCCTTGTCGGCACAGGCGTAGATGCGGGCGCCCAGCCCGCCCGGGGCCAGGGCGTCCCGGGCGCAGT
This sequence comes from Gemmatimonadota bacterium, assembly GCA_050257395.1. Taxonomy (GTDB): domain Bacteria; phylum Actinomycetota; class Actinomycetes; order Streptosporangiales; family Streptosporangiaceae; genus JAIRTY01. The sequence goes on from JBLMWU010000322.1 coordinate 16,008, forward strand.
GGGCGGTGATCCACTCGGCCACCCCGGCCATCCGCGTCATCGACCTGGCGAGCAGGTGGTTGCGCGGGCCGAACGCGTTGAACGCCATGTCCCCGTAGGCGAGCAGCTGCTCGCGGCCGCCGTCGCTCAGCCCCACGGCGCCCGGGAACACCCGCAGCGGGAACTCCTCGGCGATGTCGCGCACGCCGTCGACCGTGCCGCGCGCCAGCAGCTCACCGGCCAGCGCGTCAGCGGCCCGGCCGAACTCCGCGCGCAGGTCGCGCACGGTGCGCGGGGACAGCGCCCGGGCCACCGCCTTGCGCGCCCGCGAATGTTCCGGCGGGTCGGCCTCCAGCAGCAGGCTGGGCGGCCGCCAGGGCGGCTCCTTGCGGAAGTCGCTCAGCCCCACGCCCGCCGACGAGCAGAACGTCTCCCAGTCCCGCAGCGCCTCCTGCACCTCGGCGTGCCGGGCCATGCCCCAGACACGGTAGCGCTCGAGCCAGAACACCGGTCCCGCGTCCCGCATGGCGCCGTGGAAGGCGAACGGGTCGGCCAGGAACGCGTCCTCGAACGGGTCCACCGCGAGTACGGGGGCACCGCCCGGGCCGGCCTTTTCCACCACGGTCTCGCCCATCACGCCCACATCCTCCGCCGGCTCGGTCCGGCACTGCCGATTGTGCCCGCACTTCCGGGCAGCGGGAAGATGGCCGGATGACCCTGTGGGAGGAGATCCGGGCCGGCCGGGTGGTGTTCGAGGACGACGCGGCGCTGGTGCTGAACAAGCCGCCCGGGCTGGCGGTGACCGGTGAGCGGCACGACACCGACCTGGTCCGCGTCGCGCGCGAGGCGGGGCAGGAACTCTTCCCGGTCCACCGGATCGACAAGGTGACCTCGGGCGCCGTGCTGCTGGCCCGGGAACTGCGCTGGCACGGCGACCTGACCCGGCAGTTCGCCCGGCGGACCGCGGGCAAGGCCTATCTGGCCATCACCCGGCCCGGCGGCCTGCCCGGCGAGGCCACCATCGACCTGCCCCTGAGCACCGGCCGCAAGAACCGGGTCCGGGTCGCCGCGCCGCGCGGCAGCATCGTGGCGGGACCCAGCGGCTGGACGGTGCCCGCCAGCGAGGTCTTCAGCCACGCGCGGCACTACCCGTCGGTCACCGTCATCACCACCTTGTGGCAGGACGGCGAGCACGCGCTGGTCCTCGCCCGGCCGGTGACCGGGCGGCGCCATCAGATCCGGGTGCACCTGGCCTGGATCGGCCACCCGATCGTGGGCGACCCGCTGTTCGGTGCGGGCAGCGCCACCCGCGCCCATCTGCACTCCTGGCGGCTGTCGTTCAGCGCCGCCTGGCGGGACGGGGAGCGGATACACGCCGAGGCCGCCCCGGACCAGGGCTTCTGGGCCCCGCTGGCCGGCCGGCTGCCGCAGCCGGAACTGGACACGCTGCTGGCAGGGGCCAGGGCGGGCTGAGCGCCGCGGCTCAGCCTGGGCTGGCGGGCTCGTCCGCCGCGGCCGCACCCGCCGCGGCGGCCCGGGCGGCCCGGGCGGCCCGGCGCTCGGCTGCCGCTGGCACCAGCACCACCGCCGCCAGCGGCACCGCCCCGGCAAGGGCGAAGGCCGCCGGGTACCCGGCGGCGTGGATCAGCAGGGCGACCGCGGGCGGGGTGGCGGCCGCGACCGCGTTCTGCCCGGTGTTCTGGATCCCCAGGGCCCGGCCGGCCCAGGCGGGGCCCGCGTGCTCCGCCACGGCGGTGAAGGCGAGCCCGTTCGTGCTCACCGCCAGCACCGCGGCGGCCAGCAGGGCCGCCACCGCCAGCGGGGACCTGGTCAGCGCGGCGGCCGCCAGCGCCAGCAGCACCACCGCGGTGCCCAGGGCCAGCAGCCGCATCGGGCCCATCCGGCTGCCGGCCCGGTCGGACCAGTACCCGGCCAGCAGCCGGGACGCGGCACCGCCCGCGGCCGCGGCAGCCAGCACCGACCCGGCCGCCGGCGCCGGCCAGCCGCGCGCCTCCACCAGGTAGACCAGCCCGAACGTGGCCACCGTGAACTGCGGGATGACCAGGATCGCGCTGGCGGCGTGGATGCGCCACAGCATCGGCGCCCGGTACGGCGACGCCGCCCGGCCCGGCACGTGCCCGGCGGCCCGGGCCGGGTCCCGCACGGTCACCACCACGAGCGCGGCGGCGCCGAGGCACAGCGCGCCGAGGAAGGTCAGCGCGGCGGGCAGGCCCGCCCGGCCGAGGGACGGCAGGACCAGCGCGGCGAGCGCGACGCCCAGCGGCTGGGCGCTCTGCCGCACGCCCATGGCCAGGCCGCGCTCGCGGGTGGCGAACCAGCCGAGGATCAGCCGCCCGCTGGTCGCGTACACGGACGCCCCGGCGGCGCCGGCCACCGCCAGGCAGCCGCCCAGCGCGATCAGGCCGCGCACCTGGGTGGCCGCGAGCAGCACCAGGCCGGCCGCTGCCAGCCCGGTGGCCAGCACCAGCCGCTCGCCCCGCCGGTCCGCGACGGCACCCCACAGCACCAGGGTCAGCAGCAGGCCCACCGTGGGGCAGGCCACCAGCAGCCCGGCCTGCGGCAGCGACAGGCCCTGCGCCCGCAGCGCCGGGATCAGGTAGGCGAGGCCGTACTGGAAGCAGCAGTCGGCGGCCAGCGCCAGCGTGCCGGCCACCAGGACGAGCCAGCGCTGGAACGGCGGGCCGGCGGCGGCCGGGGCGGGGGTGCTCACATAATGAGCATATCGGTCCGTATCGTGAGACAGCATCGGCCCGGCGCTGATCGCGGCCGGTCAGGCCGGGCATTCGCCACCGGGCATGCCGGCCGGGTCAGCCGGCTGCAGCGGGGTCCTGGCCGGCCGTCTCCCCCGGCAGCGGCAGCGCCGGCGCCGGCGCACCGGCGTCGTAGCGCCACAGCGCGGGCAGCGCGGCGGTGACCGCCGCGGCCCCGAGCAGGCAGGCCAGCCCGCCCGCGACCACGGCCGCCCGGACCCCGGCCAGCGCGGCCGCCACCCCGGACTCCAGGTTGCCCAGCGGCTCGCCAGCGGTGTAGCTGACCATCTCCAGCCCGGCCAGCCGCCCCCGCAGGGCGTCGGGCACGGTCTGGTTCCACAGGGTCATCCGGAACAGCCCGCTGACCATGTCGGCCCCGCCCGCCGCGGCCAGCGCCGCGACCGCCTCCGCCACGTTCGCGGCCAGGCCGAACGCGGCAACCGCCAGCCCCCAGCCGCACACGGCCAGCACGATCGCCCGGCCGTGCCGCCGCACCCGGCGGGTCCAGCCGCTGGTGAGGTTGACCGCCACGGTGCCCAGCCCGGGCGCCGCATACAGCAGGCCCAGCACCCCGGGCCCGCCGAGCCGGGCGGCGAACGCGGGGAACAGCGCGAACGGCGCCCCGAAGAACATGGCCGCCAGGTCGATCAGGTAGCTGCCCAGCAGCTCGGGCCGCCCGCGCGCATAGCGCAGGCCCACCCGCAGCGACGCCAGGCTGGGCCGGGCGGCCTCCGGCGGCGGCGGGGTGGCGCGCATCAGCGCGAACAGCAGCAGGGCCACCCCGCAGCTCGCCACGTCCACCGCGTACCCGGCGGCCAGGCCGCCGGCCGCGATCAGCCCGCCCGCCACCACCGGCCCGGCGATCGCGCCGGTGTTGGCCTGCAGCCCGTTCAGGGCCGCGGCGGCCGGCATGTCCGCCCGCGCGACCAGCCGGGTGACCAGCGCGTCCAGCGACGGCCGCTGCAGGCCGGCCAGCGCCGCGGTGGCGGCGGCCACCGCGAACAGCACCCACACCTGCCGCCAGCTCACCGCGTTGACGGCCAGGACCAGCGATCCGGCGGCCAGGCCGCCCTCGGTGAGCCGGACCAGCAGCCGCCGGTCCACGGCATCGGCCAGCACCCCGCCCAGCAGGGCCGCCGCCACCACCGGCACCAGTTCCGCGGCGCTGAGCAGGCCGACCATCAGGGACGAGCGGGTGAGCTGGTAGGCCTGGTACGGCAGGGCCACGTAGGTGATCATGGTCCCGGCGAGCGAGGCCGCCCGGCCCGCGTACAGCAGCCGGAAATCCCGGGAGCGGCGCAGCGGGGCCAGGTCCGGGCCCAGCCGGGCGAGCCGGCGCAGCGCGGCTACGGGCGGCCGCCGGGGCTGTCCCCGGCCGATCCGGGGCGCTGCCCCGGCACCTGCGCGAGCGGCGCGTCGCCGGGCGCGGCCGTCACTCCGGCCGCCTCCGCCGCCGGGCCGGCGCCCGCCTTGCCGGCGTCCGCCTTGCCGCCCTCCGCGGTGCTGCCGTCCGCGCCGCCGCCGTCCGCCTGACCGCCCTCGGCCCCGTCACCGGCAGGGCCGGCCGGCACGGCCCGGGCCCGCCGCTGCGACCGCCAGAACCACACCAGCCCCACCACGGTGAGCACGCTGGCCACGTACATGTTCAGCCGCAGCCCGAGGAAGTGCTCGGACGGGTCCACCCGCAGCGACTCCTCGAAGATCCGGAACGCGGAGTAGCCGGCGACGTAGAGGGCGAACAGGCCCGGCGGCCTGACCGCGCGGTGGTGGCCGAGCCACACCAGGGCGGCGGCCAGCAGCAGGTTGAAGATCAGCTCGTACAGGAACGTCGGGTGGAAGTACGGGTCCGCCCGGAAGCCGGCCGGGCGGTAGCCGTACGGCACGGCCAGGCCCCACGGCAGGCTGGTCGGGCCGCCGAACAGCTCCTTGTTGAAGTAGTTGCCGATCCGGCCGACCGCCTGCGCCACCAGCAGGGCGGGGGCGACCGCGTCCATGAACTGGCTGACGTCAGCGCCGTGCCTGCGCACGCGCCACGCGCCGACCGCGGCGGCCAGCGCGATGCCGCCCCAGATCCCCAGGCCGCCGTCCCACACCGCGAACACCCCGTACCAGTGGTGCGGGATGTACTGGGGGGTGGTGATGTCGAAGTAGATCCGGCCGCCCACGATCCCCGCGGGCACCGACCAGATCGCGACGTCGCCCACCAGCGACGGGTCGCCGCCCACGGCCTTCCACCGCCGCTGCGTGATCAGGATGGCGAGGGTGATCCCGACCACGTACATCAGCCCGTAGATATGGATGAACGCGGGCCCGATGTAGAACCCGTTCACCGGCGGGCTGGGGATGTGCAACGCCATGCCCGCAGCCTAGCCGAGGCGGGCCGCGCTGCCGCCCGGATCCGCGTGTGACCGGCGGCGATGCCCGCCCGCCCGGCCCGGCGGCTATGGTCTTTTCCATTGTCATAGGCCCTTACATCGGGTGCGGAGGCGAACGGCATGGGCGATGGCTGGTCGGCCGGGGACGTGCCCTCGCAGGCCGGGCGGACCGCGGTGGTGACCGGCGGGAACTCCGGCATCGGGTTCGAGGCGGCCCTGGTGCTGGCCGCCCGCGCCGCCACGGTGGTGCTGGCCTGCCGTGACACCGGCCGGGCCAAGGACGCGGCCAGCCGGATCACCGCCGCGGCGCCCGGTGCCGCCGTGAGCGTGGTCAGGCTGGACCTGGGGTCGCTGGCGTCGGTGCGGGCGGCCGCTGAGGAGATCCGGGCCTCCCATCAGCGCCTCGACCTGCTGATCAACAACGCGGGCGTGATGATCCCGCCCTACGGCACCACCGCCGACGGGTTCGAGCTGCAGCTCGGCGTCAACCACCTCGGGCATTTCGCGCTCACCGGCCTGCTGCTGGACCGGCTGCTGGCGGTGCCCGGCTCGCGGGTGGTGACGGTCGCCAGCCTGGCGCACCGGGCGGGCCGGATCAACTTCGATGACCTGCAGTCCCGGCGCCGCTACCGGCGGCAGGCCGCCTACGGCCAGTCCAAGCTGGCCAACCTGCTCTTCACCTACGAGCTCCAGCGCCGGCTGGCCGCGGCCGGGGCCGGCACCGCCGCACTCGCGGCCCATCCGGGGTGGGCCCGCACCGAGCTCGAGCGGCACGCGCCCGCGTGGATGCGGACGGGGTCCCGGCTGCCCCCGTCCCAGGACGCCGCGGGCGGTGCCCTGCCGACGCTGCGGGCGGCCACCGATCCCGCCGCCGCGGGCGGCGAGTACTACGGGCCGGGCGGCCCGTTCGAGCTGCGCGGCGCGCCGCGCCGGGTGCGCAGCAGCCGGCGTTCCCACGACGGGCAGGCGCAGCAGCGGCTGTGGCAGGAGTCCGCGCGGCTGACAGATGTCACCTATCCGGTCTGAGCCGCCAGCCTGCCGATCATGGAATCATGCGCGCATGACCGCCTACCGCGACATCAACCGCGCGAGCTGGGACGAGCGCGCGCCCGCCCACGCCGCGTCCCCGGACTACGCGCTCGCGCGGTTCGCCGCGGACCCGGCGTTCCTGTCCGATGTGGTCCGGTTCGACCTGCCGCGGCTCGGGGACGTCACCGGCCTGCGGGGCGTACACCTGCAGTGCCACATCGGCACCGACACCGTGTCGCTGGCCCGCCTCGGCGCCCGCATGACCGGCCTGGACTTCTCCCCCGCGGCCCTGGCCGAGGCCCGCGAGCTGGCCGCCCGGGCCGGCGCTGACGTGCCCTTCGTGCAGGCCGACGTCTACGACGCCCCCGCAGTACTCAGCGAGGGCGGCTTCGACCTGGTCTTCACCGGCATCGGCGCGCTGTGCTGGCTGCCGGACATCCGGCGGTGGGCCCGGACCGTGGCCGCGCTGCTGCGGCCAGGCGGGCGGCTGTTCCTGCGGGAGGGGCACCCCATGCTGTGGTCGCTGGCGGACGCCCGCGAGGACGGCCTGCTGGTGGTGGACTACCCCTACTTCGAGCGCCCGGAGCCGGTGGTGTTCGACGAGGGCGGCACGTACGTGCAGACCGACGTGGTGTTCACCAGCAACCTGACCCACGAGTGGAACCACGGCCTCGGCGAGATCGTGACCGCCCTGCTGGACAGCGGGCTGGACCTCACCATGCTGACCGAGCACGACAGCGTGCCGTGGGAGGCGCTGCCCGGGCAGATGACCCGCGACGGCCACGGGGAGTGGCGGCTGGCGGACCGGCCCTGGCGGGTGCCGTGCAGCTACACGCTGCAGGCGGTGAAACGGGGGAATGCGGCCGATGGCGGGCACGGATGAGGACTGCTACCGCGACGGCCTGGCGAGCCGCGGCCGGCCTGGCCGCCATCACGGGCACCCGCCGGGCTTGACCTTCTCCCAGGGGCAAGCCTCAGCATCGGGGTGACGGGGAGGTTCCCCGCCGGAGGAGGGCGCCATGGGCCTGCTGACGATCGGGGCGTTCGCCGGGCTGTCCGGGCTGACCCCCAAGGCCCTGCGGCTGTACGACGACCTCGGGCTGCTGCCGCCCGCCTGGGTGGACCCGGAGTCCGGGTACCGGTACTACGACCCGGCCCAGCTGGCGGAGGCCCGGATGGTGGCGTGGCTGCGCCGGCTCGGCATGCCGCTGGCCCGCATCCGGCAGCTCTGCGGGCTCACCCCGGCCGCGGCGGCCGCCGGGGTCGCCGCGTACTGGGCCGGCTGCGAGGCGGACCACGCCGTTCGCCGTGACCTCGCCGCCGCCCTCATCAGCGAGCTGTCCGGGAAGGAGAGCGGCATGACCGCAGCAGGTGACCTGGAGATCCGCTACGCCGCCGGCACCGACGCCGGGCTGGTGCGGGCCCGCAACGAGGACGCCGCCTACGCCGGGCCGCGGCTGCTGGCCGTGGCCGACGGCTTCGGGGCCAGCGGCGGCGGCGACCTCGCCAGCGCCGCCGCGGTCAGCGCGCTCGCCGCGCTCGCGGAGGGCGGCGGCGAGACCGGCGACCCGGCGGCCGCCCTCCGCGACGCGGCCCGGCAGGCCAACGACGCGCTGCCGGCCCTGGTGGCGGCGGACCCGTCGGTGGCCGGGCTGGGGACCACCCTCACCGCCCTGCTGTGGTCCGGCGGCCAGCTCGGGGTGGTGCACATCGGTGACTCACGCGCCTACCTGCTGCGCGGCGGCGAGCTGTTCCAGATCACCCACGACCACAGCTACGTCCAGCGGCTGGTGGACGAGGGCCGCCTGGACCCCGCCGAGGCGGCGTCGCACCCCGACCGGATGCTGCTGCTGCAGGCGCTGGACGGCCAGGAGGGCAGGGTGCCGGACACCGCCCTGCGCCAGGCCCGCCCCGGCGACCGGTACCTGCTGTGCACCGACGGCCTGAGCCGGGTGGTCCCGGACGACCAGATCCGCGGCACCCTGCGCGCCGCGGCCAGCCCGGACGAGGCGGTGGCCGCGCTGATCGGCCTGGCCAGGGCGGCCGGCGGCCCGGACAACATCGCCTGCGCGGTCGCCGACCTGCCCGGCGGGCCCGGCTGAGCGGCCCGGCGCCGCCCGGGATAGCGTGAGCGGGTGGCCACCGGAACCGAGCACGTCAGCCCCCAGGTGCACGCCTACGTCCTCGCGCACACCACGCCGCCGGACCCGCTGCTGGCCGAGCTGATCACCGAGACCGCCCGCCGCTTCCCGGGGGACGTGACCCTGCAGATCGGGCCGGAGCAGGGCACCTTCATGACCATGCTGTCCACCCTGGTGGGCGCGCGGCAGGCGGTGGAGGTCGGCACGTTCACCGGCTACTCCTCCATCTGCCTGGCCCGCGGCCTCGCCCCCGGCGGCAAGCTGATCTGCTGCGACATCAGCGCCGAGTGGACGGCACTGGCGGGCGAGTACTGGGACAAGGCGGGCCTGGCGGACCGGATCGAGCTGCGGCTCGGCCCCGCCATCGACTCGCTGCGCGCGCTGCCGCCGGAGGAGACCCTCGACCTGGCGTTCATCGACGCGGACAAGACCGGCTACCGCGGCTACTGGGACGAGATCGTGCCGCGCCTGCGGCCCGGCGGCCTGGTGCTGGTGGACAACACGCTGCTGCACGGCCGCATCTTCCACCGCGACCCGGACGCCAGCGCCCGCGCGATCGCGGAGTTCGGTGAGCACGCGATCGCCGACGGACGGGTGGAGCAGGTGATGCTGTCCATCGGGGACGGCCTGCTGCTCGCCCGCAAACGGTAAGGGGGACCAGCCAGTGCAGACCGTCCGCCTCGGCTCCCAGGGCCTGGTGACCTCGCGGCAGGGCCTGGGCTGCATGGGCATGTCGGAGTTCTACGGCCCCGGCGATGACGCCGAGTCCACCGCCACCATCCACCGCGCGCTGGACCTCGGGGTCACGCTGCTGGACACCGCCGACATCTACGGCCCGCACACCAACGAGGAACTCGTCGGCCGGGCCATCGCCGGCCGCCGGGACGAGGTGGTGCTGGCCACCAAGTTCGGCATCGTGCGCGACCCGGTGGACCCGTCCTACCGCGGCCAGGACGGCACGCCGGGCTATGCCCGGCGTGCCTGTGAAGCGTCGCTGAGGCGGCTCGGCACCGATCACATCGACTTGTACTACCTGCACCGGGTCGACCCGCGCACGCCCATCGAGGACACCGTGGGCGGCATGGCGGAACTGGCCGCTGCAGGCAAGGTCCGCTACCTCGGGCTGTCGGAGGCCAGCGCGGAGACGATCCGCCGCGCCCACGCCGTGCACCCCATCACGGCCGTGCAGACCGAGTACTCGCTGTGGGCCCGCCAGGTGGAGAGCACCGTCCTGCCCGCCCTGCGGGAGCTCGGCATCGGCCTGGTCCCCTACAGCCCGCTCGGCCGCGGCTTCCTCACCGGCACGGTGCGGTCCGCCGGCCAGCTCCCGGCCGGCGACTTCCGCCGTACCCAGCCCCGGTTCGCCGCGGAGAACCTCGAGCACAACCTGCAGATCCTGGCGGCCGCCGAGCGGGTCGCGGCGCGCCACGGCGCCACCCCGGCCCAGGTGGCACTGGCCTGGGTGCACGCCCAGGGCGAGGACCTGGTGCCGATACCCGGCACGAAGCGGCGCACCTGGCTGGAGCAGAACGTCGCCGCCCTGGATCTCAGCCTGACCGCGGGTGACCTCACGGAACTGGCCGCCGCCGGCCAAGCCCGCGGGGACCGCTACCCCGACATGTCCGCCATCCAGGAATGAGCGGCCGGGCCCGGCCCGGCAAAGCGACGGCCACAACTTCGTGATCAGGACCCAGCTTTCCGGCGGCCTCCGCAAGAATGGCCCTGCTCGCATCAGGCTGCGTCAGGAAGGTCGCGATCCATGGGCGCCCCCACCGATCCGGTGTACCTCCGGGTACTGGAGGACCTGCGGGCGCAGATCCGCGAGGGTGTGCTGGCGCCCGGCGCCCGGGTGCCGTCCCGCAACGGCATCATCACCCGGTACGGGGTCGGGGAGACGGCCGCCAAGCACGCCCTGCAGGTGCTGGCCACCGAGGGGCTCATCGAGGCCAGGGCCGGGTCCGGGTCCTACGTGCGGGCCGTGCCCGCCGCCAGCTGCCTGGAGCACGACCGCCTGCACTTCCCCGGCTCCCCGTTCGGACTCGCGGATCCCGGCGACGGCAACGGGGCCAGCCAGCCGCGGCGGCTGTCCTGGGAGCACCAGACCGGGCGGGCGGCCCCGCCGCCGCGGATCGCCCGGCGGCTCGGGCTGGCCGACGGCGAGCCGGTGACCGTCACCCGTTACCTGCTCACCAGCGACGGCTCCCCGGTCCAGCTGGCCGTCAGCTACGAGCCGGCCGCGCTGACCGACGGCACCCCGGTCGCGTTCCCCGAGCAGGGCCCGCTGGCGGGCCGCGGGGTGACCGAGCGGATGGCCGCCATCGGCGTCACGGTCGACCAGGTGGTGGAAGAGATCTCGGTGCGGCCGTCGCTGACCGCCGAGGCCACGGATCTGGGCATCCCGGCCGGCACCCCGGTGCTGGTGGCCGAGCGGGCCCACAGCGCGGGCGGCCGGGCCGTGGAGGCCGGGGAGATCATCGTGCCGGCGGACCGGTTCCGGCTGCGCTACCGCTTCCCGCTGCCGCGGTGATCCGCCCCGCGCGGCCCGCTGACGTCCCGGCGATCCACCAGATGATGCTCGAGCTCGCCGAGTACGAGCGCGCCCGGCACGAGGTCACCGCGACCGCCGCCGACCTGCGGCGGGCCCTGTTCGGCCCGCGGCCGGCGCTGTTCGCGCACGTGGCCGGCGAGGACGGGCAGCTGGCAGGCTTCGCCGTGTGGTTCCTGAACTACTCCACCTGGACCGGCAGGCACGGCATCTACCTGGAGGACCTGTACGTCCGGCCGCAGTCGCGCGGCGCCGGCCACGGCCGCGCGCTGCTCGCCGAGCTGGCCCGGATCTGCGTGGCCCGCGGCTACCCCCGGCTGGAGTGGTGGGTGCTGGACTGGAACACCCCGGCCCGCGGCTTCTACGAGTCACTGGGCGCCGCGGCCATGGACGAGTGGACCGTGCACCGGCTGACCGGCCCCGCGCTGGCGGCCCTGGCCGGCCAGCCGCCGCCGGTCAGGCCGCCAGGATGAGCTTGCCCACCGCGGCGCGCCGCTCGAACACCCGGCGTCCCCGATCCGGTTCCGCACATCGGTGAAGCTGACCCCGGCGAACCGGACGGTGATCGACACCTCGCCCGGGCCGGGCTCGGGCTCCGGGAGATCCGCCAGGGTCAGCACCTCCGGCCCGCCGTACCGGGAGACCAGCACCGCCCGCATGGCACGCTCCTCTCCCCCGGCGATCCGCCGGTTTTGCCTTCGGATGGCTTGTCCTGCCCCCCGGCCACCTGCAATGGTTTGCATTATCGCGGAAACGAGGTGATCCATGACCGCCAGCGCGGACATCGTGGTGGCCGGCGCCGGGCACAACAGCCTGATCACGGCGTGCTATCTGGCCAAGGCCGGGTACCGCTGCCTGGTCCTGGACGCCCGGCACATCCCCGGCGGCGGCGCCGCCACCGAGGAACTGGTGCTGCCCGGGTTCGGCATCGACACCTGCGCCACCGGGCACACGATGATCCGGGTCAACCCGGTGCTGGCCCAGGACGAGCTGGGGCTGATCGCCGGCTACGGCCTGCGCTACGTGGAGCCGGACCCGGTCGAGCAGGTGGCGTTCCCCGACGGCGAGCAGTTCACCATGTGGCTGGACCGCGAGCGCACCATCGGGGAGGTGGCCCGCTTCTCCGCCGCGGACGCCGCCGCCTACCGCCGCCTGCTGGATGAGTATGACGAGGTCAAAGGCATCTTCAGCCGGTCGCAGTTCACCCCGGTGGGGTTCGGGCCGTCGCTGGACGAGCTGCTGGCGCAGCACCCGCGGGGCCGGATCTGGGCCCGCCGCCGCCAGCTGTCGGCGGTCGAGGTGGTCCAGCACGAGTTCACCAGCCGGCACGTGCAGGCGTTCCTGCTGTGGATGGCCTTCCAGGTGTTCCAGCCGCTGGACGTGCCGGGCACCGGCGTGCTGCCCTACCAGCAGACGTTCGGCCGCCAGCAGCGCAGCTGGTCCATCCCGGTGGGCGGCTCGGGGCAGCTCACCGCCGCGCTGACCGGCTACCTGGCCGACCACGGCGGCACCGTGCTGTGCGACCGGCGGGTGCGGCGGCTGCTGCTGGAAGACGGCCGCTGCGTGGGGGTGGAGACCGACGGCGGCGAGCAGTACCGGGCCGGCGTGGCCGTGGTGTCCACCATCCACGCCACCCACCTGCGGGACATGGCCCCGGCGGAGGCGTGGCCGGAGGAGTTCCACTACGGCATCGACACCTACGACGTGGGCGTGCCGGGCTTCGCCACCTACTACTGCACCACCGCCGCCCCGGAGTTCGCGTCCCCGCACGGCCCGCGCAGCGCGGTGTCGGCCGGGCTGGCGGGCTGGCCCGAGGACGTGATCCAGATGGGGGCGGACCTGCGGGCCAGGCGGTTCCTCAGCGACCCGGCCTGGATGCTGGTCGCCACCCCGACCCTGGCGGACCCGGGCCGCGCCCCGGCCGGGCAGCACACGGTCAAGATCCTCACCCCGCAGACCTACCAGCTGGCCGCGGGCAGCTGGGACACGGTCAAGGAGGAGCACGCCCGGCACCTGCTGCAGACGCTGCGCCGGCACGTGCCCAACCTCACCGACGACGTCATCCTCGGCCAGCTGACCAAGTCCCCGGCCGACATCGAGCAGCTCAACCCGCACATGGTGCACGGCGCCTTCCACGGCGGCAACCGGGGCCCGGCGTTCAGCGGCCCGCTGCGCCCGGCGCCGGGCTGGGCCTCGCACCGGATGCCCATCCCCGGCCTGTACCAGACCGGGGGCAGCACGCACCCGGGCGGCTCCATCACCGGCGCCCCCGGCCGGAACGCCGCCATCGTGCTGCTCACCGACCTCGGCCACGACCCGGCCGCGGTCATGTCCCGGCCCGCCAGGGAGACTGCCAGTGCCTGACAGCCAGGTCTCCTCCGCCATCGCCCACTGGGGGCCGCGGTTCACCGCCCAGGGCGTCGACCCGGCGGACTTCACCCGGGTCACGGGCGGGGTGGAGCGGTGGCAGGACTGGCTGGCGGCCTGGCGGGCCAACGGCGACCTGCACGCCGGGCTTGCCCGGGACGCCGCGGACCGCGGCTGGCTGCGCACCGCGGGTGAGGCCTGGGTCCGGGCGGCCCTCAGCTACCACTTCGGCAAGTTCGTCTGGATGCTCGACATGGCCGCCCACGACGCCGCGGCCGGGCAGGCGGTGGCCGCCATGGCGCAGGCGCACCGGCTGCTCGACGCCACCGCGGAGCGGATCGAGATCGGCTTCGGCGGCGCCGCCATGGTGGGCAACCTGCGCCGGCCACCCGGGGCGGCGCGGCCCCCGCTGGTGCTGCTGATCGCCGGGCTGGACTCCACCAAGGAGGAGTTCTTCGCCGTGGAGAACATCCTGCTCGCCCGCGGCCTGGCCACCTTCTCGCTGGACGGCCCGGGTCAGGGTGAGACCGCGCGGGCGCTGAAGATCCGGCCCGACTTCGAGGCGCCGGTGGCGGCCGTGCTCGACGTGCTGTGCGCCCGCGGCGACCTGGACGGCAGCCGGGTGGGCCTGCTCGGGGTGAGCCTCGGCGGGTACTACGGCGCCCGCGCGGCCGCGTTCGAGCCGCGGATCCGGGCGGCCGTGGTCTCCGGCGGCTGCTACGACTACGGCGAGCTGATCCGTGAGCGGCCGCCGCACAGCCTCGCCACCTTCCGCTACGGCTGCGGGGCGGCGACCGCTGAGGAGGCGTACGCGTTCGCCGGGCGGATGACCCTGGCGGGCGTGGCCGGGCGGATCCGCCAGCCGATGGTGGTGGTCTTCGGCAAGCGCGACCGGCTGGTTCCCTGGCAGCACGCGGCCCGGCTCGCGCAGGAGGCGCCCGCGGCGGAGCTGTGGCTGTTCGAGGAGGGCAACCACGTCTGCATGAACCTGACCTACCGGTGGCGCCCGCAGGCCGCCGACTGGCTGGCCGGCCAGCTGGCCGCCGCCAGCTAGACACCTAGGCTATCTATGCCTAGGATTTCTAGGTATGAACCGCGAACGGGCCAAGGGACATCTGGATCTCCTGCTGCTGTCGGTGCTCGCGGCCGGCCCGGCGCACGGCTACGCGATCATCTCGGCCCTGCGTGAGCGCAGCGAGGGCAGCTTCGACCTGCCGGAGGGGACGGTCTACCCGGCGCTGCACCGGCTCGAGGACGACGGGCTGCTGCACAGCTCCTGGGCGGCCGCGGACGGGCGGCGCCGGCGCGTCTACGCGCTGACAGACAGGGGCGCCGAGGCACTGGCCGCCCAGCAGACCGAGTGGCGCCGCTTCGCCCGCGGCGTGCACGCCGTGCTGGGGTGGCAGGCATGAGGCGCGGCATGGGCGACGGGCGGGACACCGACAGGAGGCGGGACATGAACGCGGGGCGGGACATGAGCGCGGGGCAGGACGAGGGCGGGGAAAGGCTGATCGAGGAGTACCTGGACCTGCTCTACGCGGAGCTGCGCACCTCGCCGCCCGAGGCCCGCCGCATCCTCGCCGAGGCCGAGGACCACCTGCGGGAGGGCATGGCCGAGGGGCTGGCCGCCGGGATGACCGGGCGCGAGGCCGCCGGGCACGCCATCTCCAGCTTCGGCTCGGTGCGGGCGGTGGTGCGCGCCCACGAGCGGCGCCGGCGGCCAGCGGTGACCCTGCTCGCCAGCCTGGCGGCGGCGGCCTGGCAGCTGGCCGCCACCGGGCTGCTGGCGGTCGGCGCGAGCGGCCTGGTGGCGGCGGTGATGAACCGCACGCTCGGCAGCGGGTTCGTGGGCGGCGCGCCGTCCGCCGCCGGCCTGCCCGCCGCCGCCTGCCGCTACTACCTCGCGAACTGGCCCGGGGCCCATACCTGCGGGCAGGCCTGGATGCTGGAGACCGCCAGCGACGCGGTCACCCTGCGGGTGCTGGCCGGGCTGGCCGGCCTGGTCATGCTGGCCGGCTACCTGGCGGCCCGCCGCCGGGCGCCGCGCGTGCTGCCGGACGGCGTCGTGCCGGCGGTGGCGGTGACGCTGTTCGGCACCGCGGGCGCGGCCCTGGCCTGGCTGTCGGCGGCCGGCCCGGTCGCGGGCGGGCACGGCGGCCCGGGCAGCTACCTCAGCGGCGCCATCGCCGCGCTGGCGGTGGCCGCCGGGTTCGCCCTGCCGCTGCGCCGGTCGCTGCTGCGGCACGCCCGCGGCTGACCGGCCGCCGGGCGGGCGCGGTCAGACCGGCCAGCGCTGCTGCCGGTAGCCCATGTCCCAGAACATCCACTCGTACCGGCTGGTGACGTAGAAGTGCCGGGCGACCAGCGCCCGGTCCGCCGGGGAGAGCCGGGGGCCGAGGGCGTCCGCGGCGGCCAGCACCTCCCGGACCACCGCGCCGAACTCCTCGCCGCCGTAGGTGCCGATCCACCGCTGGTAGCGCGGGTCGGGTGAGCCGCGGCGGACCAGCTCCTGGCCGACCTCCCAGTAGATCCAGTAGCAGGGCAGCACCGCGCCGACCCCCTCGGCGTAGCCGGCCCGGGCGGCGGCCAGCAGGTAGCTGGTGTAGGCGAGGTTGGTGGGGGCCGGCTCGGCCGCCGCGGCGGCCGCCGGGTCGATGCCGAGGTCGGCCAGCAGTGAGCCGTGCAGCTCCTGCTCGACGGCGATCGCCTCGGCGGCGTGCCGGCGGAACATCTCCGCGGTGGCGGCGTCCGGCGCGTGGCTGCCGACGATCGCCAGCGCCTGCGCGTACCCCTTCAGGTACAGGGCGTCCTGCACCACGTAGAACGCGAAGGCCTCCGGCGGCAGGCTGCCGTCGGTGAGCCCGGTGAGGAAGGGGTGGGCCAGGATCTCGCCGTAGATGCCGGTGATCTGCTGCCACAGTTCGCCGGTGAAGGTGCCGCTCATGGCCCTGTTCCCCTGTTCCGTTGGCACCGGGCTCCTTTCTCAGCGGGTCTTTCAGCGGGCTGGATGGTAAGCGGCTTCCTGATGGAGCACGTGCACGGGGCCGTCGCCGCCGCCAAGCCCGGCCAGCCCGTGCGCCACCGCGTCGGCGGCCACCTCGGCGGCCTGCTGGGCCGCCTCGGCCAGCGGCAGCCCCGCCGCGAGCCCCGCGGCCAGGGCCGCGGAGTGCGTGCAGCCCGCCCCGTGGGTGGCGGCGATCGGGTACCGGCTGACCGGGATGCGGATGTGCCGCGAGCCGTCGAACAGGTGGTCCACCGCCTCGGCGCCGTGCCCGCCGGTGACCAGCACCGCCCGCGCCCCCATCGCGGCCAGCCGCTCGGCGAGCACGGCCCGGTCCTCGGTGGCCAGGCCGGTCAGCGCCTGCGCCTCGGGGAGGTTCGGCGTCACGACGGTGGCCAGCGGGAACATCCGCCCGGTCAGGGTGGCCACCGCGTCCTCGCGCAGCAGCCGGCTGCCGGAGCTGGCCACCATCACCGGGTCGACGACCAGCGGCAGCCCGCGCGGCGCCAGCGCCGCCGCGACCGCCTCGATCAGCGGCACGGAGAAGAGCATGCCGGTCTTGGCGGCGTCGGCGCCGATGTCGTCGAGCACGGCGTCGATCTGCGCCCGCACGAAGTCCGGCGGCAGCTCCTGCACCGCGGTGACGCCCAGCGTGTTCTGGGCGGTGAGCGCCACGATCGCGGACATGCCGTGGGCGCCGCAGCGGGCGAATGCCTTGAGGTCAGCCTGGATGCCGGCGCCGCCGCCGGAATCCGATGATGCGACAGTCAGGACGCGGGGAATCACAGCCATTTCCCTTCGCCGGCATTACCCGGATCAGGTTCGACGGTCGGAGGCCGCCAGCCTCCCTCTCAGCCCGAAAGCTCCCGTTGCCGGCCATTCCGGCCCCGTCAGTCTATGGCAGCAGGCCGGCCCCGGCCAGGTCGGCGGCGAGCGCGGCCAGCTCGGCCGGGCTGTGCGGCACCAGCGGCGGGCGCACCGCGCCGCCGGACATACCGGCCAGCCCGGCCCAGGCCTTGATGGAGGTGACGGCGTCGATCCGGCGCTCCTTGCCGTGCAGCCACCGGGCGGCCACCGCCCGCACCGGGTCCAGGGTGGCGGCCACCCCGGCCGCCCTGGCGAAGTCGCCGGCCAGTGCCAGGCTGGTGTACTCCCGCAAGGGCTGCCACGACGGCGTCTGGTACAGGTAGGGCGCGGCCGAGGACATGTACACCCGCTGGCCGTGGTCGCGCATGTTCTCCAGCCAGGTCTCCTCGTGCGGCGAGCAGACCAGGATCTGGTCCCCGAACTTCGCCAGCAGCTCCAGGTAGCGCTGGTGCGGGCGGCCGGCCTTGATCCCCACCACGTTCTCGATCTCCGCCAGCCGGCCGATCAGGTCATCGGACAGCGCCACCCCGGAGTAGCCGGTGTCGAACAGCCAGACGCCCAGCTCGGTGGCTGCGCACACCTGCGAGAACCAGGCGTACAGGCCGTCGTCGGAGGCGGGCGGGTAGTACGGGTTGATCACGACGGCGAAGTCCGCGCCGGCCGCCTGCGCGTGCCGGTTCGCCTCGATGGTCTCGGCCACGGAATGGTGGCCGGTGTGCGCCAGCACCGGGACCTTGCCGCGGCATTCGCTGACCACCACCTCGGTCAGCCGGCGCCGCTCGGCCGATGACAGCGCCCAGAACTCGCTCATCACCCCGCCGCAGAAGATCCCGTCGACCTGCAGGTCCCCGGTCAGCCGGGCCAGGTCCGCCCGCAGCGCCGCCTCGTCCAGCCCGCCGTCCGGGCCGAACGGGGCGGTGATGGCCGCCCACAGGCCGGAGAAGGTCTCCCGGGCCGCCTGCTTGGCCTCGCTCCTGGCGTAGCCGCCGCTCCCGGCGTGCCGGTTGCGCTGCGTCATGGCGGTCCTCCGGATCCGAGCGTGTCCGCGAGCCAGTCGGCGATCAGCGGCCGGGCCTGGTGCCAGACGTTGTTCAGGATGTGCACGCCGTCCGGGTAGACCACCGTGGTCACCGGGCCGCCGTACTCCGCGGCGATCCGCTCGGCGTGCGATGGCGGGGAGCCGGGATCGTCTCCGCCGTAGACCTGCAGCAGCGGCACGGCCGCCCGCCCGCACACGCCGGCCAGGGTGATGGCCGCCATGTTCGCGGCCGGGTCCGGGCCGTGGTGCAGGTACTGGCCGGGCCGGGTCAGGTCGTCCATGGAGGCGAACCGGCCGGCCGGGGTGTACCAGCTGGACACCGAGAACACCGCCCGCACCCGCCGGTCGGCGGCGGCGGTCCGGATGGCGAACAGGCCGCCGTAGGAGATGCCGCCGGCCGCGACCCGCTCCCCGTCGAGGTCACCGCGGGCGGTGAGCGCGTCGATGATCGCGGACACGGCCACCTCCTGGTCCGGCCGCAGGGTGGACCCGAAGCTGACCATGCCCTGGCCGGGCCCGTCGAAGGCGGCCACCGCCATGCCCCGGGCGACGATGTGATCGGCCAGGTTGTACAGCTCCTCCTTGGCCGAGTCGGCGCCCGGCAGCACCAGCACCACCGGCGGCCGGCTGACGCCGGCGGGCTTGCGCAGGTAGCCCGGGAGGGTCAGCCCGCCGAACGGCACGGTCAGCAGCTCGGCGGGCGGGGACACCAGCGGCGCCGCCTTGGCGAGGGCGGCCGCCATGGCCTGCTGGGCGGCGCGGAACTGCGCCTCGTGGTGGGTGAACACAAAGCTCGCCCAGTGGTAGGCGAGCGTGCCGCGCAGGTAGGCGTCCCCGGCGGTGACCAGGTGCCCGGCGGCCAGCGCCTCGTCGCCGCGCCTCACGTGCCCGGCCGCGTGCGCGCTCCAGGCCGCGCACCAGTCCTCATAGTCGGTGATCTTGGCTTTGAGCTGCCCGAACTCCCACGGCGTGACGTAGTTGGACAGGATCCGCCAGGTGAAGCGGCGGTACATGGACTCCAGCCGGGCGTCCACGTCAGCTGGCCGGGGCCCAGGTGCAGCGGTCCCCGTTCACCGTCCAGACCGTGTCCGACGGCGGCGGGGCCCAGAATTCGACGAACGAGAACTCCTCCGGCCGGTCGTCCTCGAACCAGTGCTCCTCCCCCGGGCCGACGAGCGCGCTCATCCCCGCCTCCAGCCGGATGGCCTGCCCGCCGCTGTAGAGCAGGCCGGACCCGGCCAGCACGCAGAACACGTGGTGGCAGTCGGCGTGGTAGTGGGGGGCGGCGGTGTCGCCGGGATGGTAGATGATCCGGTCGGCCCGGATCAGCCGGGCGCCGACGGGCACGTTCTCGGTCACCAGGTCGAGCCGGTCCCGGGTGTCCCGGGTGGAGGTCAGGTGCGGCAGCTCGGCGGCGGCGAACACCCGCGCGGTCCCGGCTGGCGCTCCCGGGCCGGCCGCTCCAGGAACGTCTGCCCCAGGGGCGGAAGCCTCGGCAACCAGCACGTCGAGCCCGTCCTCGCCGGCGCGGAAAGCCAGCAGGCCGGCTCCGTCCAGCCACACCACGCTCTCCGGCGACAATGGCATCCCGGGATCGCCGGGCCCGGCAGACACCGTGCCGGAACCGCTGATCACGTACGCCATGCCCTCCGGGCCCAGCATCGGCTCAGCTGGCCCCGCGTGCGGCTGGGCGGTATAGCGGCACGCACGCATGCCGACCTCCGCGCCGAACACCTCCGGGCCCGCCCAGTCCCGGCGCACCCACCCTCCCATGCTGACCGTTGCCTGCTCGTCCGGCTGGTACACGACTGGCATGGCTGCTCCCTGGGCTCACATCGTGATGATCGGCCGGATGGCCTCCCGCTTCGCCAGCGCGCTGAAGGCGCGGGCCACGTCGGACAGCGGGTACAGGTGGGTGGTGAGCGGCTCGGTGCGGATCGCGCCCGCGGCGAGCAGCGCGATCATGGCGGGGTAGGCGTTCGGGCTCGAACGTATCCCGAGCACGTCGAGCTCGTCGAGGGTCACCAGGTCGACCGGGAGCTCGGCGGTCGCGCCGCCGGCCAGCCCGAGCAGCGCCACCGTGCCCCCGCGCCGCGCCGACCGCAGCAGCTGGCCGACCGCGGCGGGGTTGCCCGAGCAGTCGAACACGACGTCGGCGCCCCGGCCGCCGGTGGCCGCCCGCACCCCGGCCACCGGGTCGGCCTGCTCGTAGTCGACGAGGTGGGTGGCGCCGAGCTCGCCAGCGGCCGCCAGCCGCGCGCCCCGGCCGACCATGACCACGGTGGTGGCGCCGGCCGCCCGGGCCACCTGCAGCATGAGCAGGCCGAGCAGTCCCGGCCCGTACACGGCGGCGCTGGCGCCCGCGGCCAGCCGGGTGCGGCGGGCCGCGTGCACGGTCAGCGCCCCCTGGTTGACCAGGGCCGCGGCCACGTCGCTGACGTGGCCGGGCACCTTGTGCAGGGCGACCGCGGGCCGGACCGCGTACTCGGCGAGCGCGCCGGGGGCGGTGTGGCCGTACAGCCTGAACCCGGGTTCGCGGACCCGCTCGCACAGGTTGTAGCGGCCCGCCCGGCACATCGGGCAGGCGCCGCAGCCGGTGTGGTTCTCGGCCACCACCCGGTCGCCGGCGGCCAGGCCGCTGCGGCCGGTGCCCTCACCGAGCGCGGCCACCTCGCCGGACCACTCGTGCCCGATGATGAACGGCAGCGCCGGCGGCCAGGTGCCCTGGTAGGCGCCGGAGACGATCTTCAGGTCGGTGCCGCAGATGCCGCAGGCCCGCACCCGCACCAGCACCTCGCCGGGGCCGGGCTGCGGGGTGGGCACCTCCGCCACGGTGAGCGTGCCGAACTCCCGCAGCAGCGCGGCCCGCATGGTGTCAGGAATGCTGTTCACTCTGCCTCCCTCGCGGGCGCTTCGCTGGCTTCGGAAGGCGGGTCCTCGGCGCCGGGACACCGCTGCGGCGCTTCGCGTCCTCGCGGCGTTCGGCCCGGCGCCTGCGGCATCGCTCTCATCCGTCTTCTCCGAGGGCGGCCCAGATCTGCTGTGCGCGGGCGATCACGTGATCGGCCACGGCCTCGGCGATCTGCTCCGCCCGCTCCGCGCTGGCCAGTTCCGGCCTGCCGTACCAGCCGGTCGCCGCGACCTGGTGGAAGTCCCGCAGCACCGGGTACACGTCGGGCCGCCGGAACAGCCCGTGCGCGAGCTCGCCCGCGGCCCGGTCGCTGGGCTCGGTGACGTGCTCCAGGTGCACCAGCGAGGGGTCGTAGGCCAGCACGGCGGCCGTCTCCATCGACCCGGCGTGGGTGAACTCCATCTCGTCGGGGAACAGCGTGTGCGTGATCACGTGCGACTCGGCGATCACCACCTGCACGCCGTGCACCTGCTGGGCCTTGTCCGCACCGAGCCGCAGCGTGGCCGAGTTGCCCTCGTGCCAGTTGACCACCACGATCCGCCGCGCGCCCGCGGCGGCCAGCCCGCCGCACACGTCCACCAGCACCGCCGCCATCGTGGCCGGCTGCAGGGTGAGGGTGCCCGGCCAGGACAGGTGGTAGTGGGCCACGCCGACCGGGCCGAGCGAGGCGACGACCGTGTCCAGCCGGCTGGCCACCCGCTCGGCGATGGACAGGGCCGCGAACGCGTCGGTGCCGAGCGGCAGGTGGCCGCCGTGCTGCTCGACGCTGCCGGTCGCGATGACCGCGACGCCGCTGGCCGCGATCAGCCGCGCGGCCTCCGGCTGGGCGAGCCGCTCGATCAGCCGGCCGGGGTGACGGGGCATGGGTTCCTCAGCCTCCATATCCGGCGGTTGCGCCGTCCGCCACCGCGCGGCGGTGGGCGGTGATCGGTGTCTGCCAGGGTTCGGTCACCACGTCGACGAGGGCGGGCCCGTCAGCGGCCAGGGCGTCCCGCAGCGCCGCGGCGAGGTCCGCCGGCTCGGTGACCCGGCGGGCGGACAGCCCGAACGCGCGGCCGACCTCGGCGAAGGCGACGTCGGAGAAGTCGTCGTCTTCCCAGCCCCGGCCGAAGTTGATCCGCCGGTACCACCGGATCCAGCCCAGCGACCGGTTGTTGAGCACGATGACGGTCACGGGCAGCCGCTGTTCGGCGAGCGTGGCGAGTTCGCCGGCCGCGTACCCGAGCGCACCGTCGCCGGTCAGCACGACCGCCCGGTGACCGGGCCTGGCGTGGCCGACCCCGATGGCGGCCGGCACCGCGTAGCCCAGGCCGGCCTGGCCCCGGGGGGTGAGCACCCGCCGGCCCGGCCGCCGCTGCTGCAGGTACACCCCGCCCCACCCGCTGGCCAGGCTGGCGTCGCAGATCAGCATGTCCTCATCGCCGAGCGCGGCCTCGATCTCCGCCAGCACCCGCTGCGGCGCGACCGGGACGGCGCCGCTGGCCCGTTCGGCGTCCCTGGCCGCCCGCCAGGCCGCGGTGAGCTCGGCGATCCGGGCCCGCCACGGCGCGCGCTCCGGCTCCGCCCCGCCCGGCCGGCGGTGACCGGCTGCCGGGGCCTCCGCCAGCGCGCTGGCGAGCGCGGCCGCGCCGGCCGTTGCGTCGGCGAGCAGCGCGGCCGCCAGCGGGAAGGCCCGCCCGAGTTCCGCCGGGTCGATGTCGAGCTGCACGACCGCCTGATCGGGCCGGGGCAGCGACCAGCCGTAGGTGGCGCCGCCGCCCGCCTTGCAGCCCGCCAGCAGCACCACGTCGGCCTCGGCCAGGGCGGCGGCCGCGGCGGCGGTGCCCATCTGGCCGGTCACGCCCACGCTGAGCGGGTGGTCCTCGGCGATGGCGCCCTTGCCGGACAGGGTGGTGCCGACGGCGGCGGACAGCCGCTCCGCGAGCACCGTCAGGGCGTGGCCGGCGCCGGAGTGCAGCACGCCCCCGCCTGCCAGGATGAACGGCCGCGCGGCGGCCCGCAGCACCCCGGCGGCGGCGGTCACGTCCGCCGGCTCGGGGACCGGGCGGAAGGCCGGGAACCGCCCGAACCGCTCGCTGCCCGGCTGCGGGGGTGCCGCCGGGCCGGCGGGCTTGGCCGGGCCGTCCAGCACGTCCTGCGGCAGGAACAGCGCCACCGGCCCCGGCCGGCCGGTGGTGGCCTCCCGGAACGCCTGCCGGACCAGCGCCGGCAGGGTGTCCGCGTCCGGCACGGTGGCCTGCCACTTGGTGACCGGCGCCAGCAGTGCCTGCTGGTCCAGGGCCTGCGAGGCCGCGCTGCGGTAGCGGTGCGGCGCCAGCCTGCCGGGCAGGTCGCTGACCAGCGCGACCACCGGGACCGACGCGCCCAGCGCCTCACCAAGGCCGGACGGCAGCTTGGCCGCACCCGGCCCGACCGTCGCGTCGCACACGCCCGCCCGGCCGGTGACCCGGGCGTAGGCGTCCGCCGCGTACGCGGCCGAACGCTCGTCGCGCACCAGCACGTTGCGCAGGCCGGGCTGGTCGAGCACGCCGTCGTAGAGCGCCAGGGTCTGCCCGCCCGGCAGGCCGAAGATGTGCCGCACGCCGTGCTCGGCGAGCAGGGCAGCCAGCAGCGCACCGCCGTGCGGGGCCGTGCTGGCGCGGGGGTCCTGCTCAGCCATTGCCGAGCCCGAGCAGGCGGGCGGCGTTGCCGGACAGCACCAGTTCCTCCCCGGCGCCGAGGCCGAGCGCGCGCACCTCGTCCA
Organism: Gemmatimonadota bacterium; assembly: GCA_050257395.1. Classification (GTDB taxonomy): domain Bacteria; phylum Actinomycetota; class Actinomycetes; order Streptosporangiales; family Streptosporangiaceae; genus JAIRTY01. The sequence goes on from JBLMWU010000322.1 coordinate 39,776, forward strand.
CGGGGTGGTCGGTCCCCATGTCGAACGGCCGGTCCGAGCCGAGCAGCACCTGCTCCGCGCCCGCGTACCGGATCAGGTCCGCGAGCAGGCCGGCGTCGTGGGTGACGGTGTCGTAGTAGAAGCGCCGCAGCGACTCGTCCGGGCCCGCCTGGCTGCGCGCCCGGGGTTCGGGCCGCACGGCGAAGGCCCGCCGCAGCCGGCCCCGCACCACCGGCAGCGCGCCGCCGCCGTGCGCGAGCAGCACCCGCAGGCCGGGCCAGCGCTCCAGCACCCCGGCCACGGCGAGGTGCGCGGCGGTGACGGCGGTCTCCAGCGGGTTGCCGACCGAGTTCCACAGGTAGTAGCCGTCCAGGGCGGGCAGCCCGAGGCCGTGCGTGGCGGGGTGGATGAACACCAGCGCCCCGGTCTGCGCGGCCGCCTCCCAGAACGGCAGGAAGAACTCGTCGCCCAGGTACCGGCCGCCGGCGCTGGCGGGGATCTCCACCCCGCACATGCCGGGCACCGTGACCAGCTCGGCGAGCTGCCGGGCGGCGAGGACGGGATCCTGCAGCGCGACCGCGCCGACCGCGCTGATCCGGCCCGGGTGGGCGGCAGCCGCGGCCGCCAGCGCCTCGTTTTGCACCTGGCATATCAGCCTGGCCTCGTCCGGCGCCGCGCTGACCGGGACCAGGTTGATCCACGGCGACAGCAGCAGGTGGTCCACGCCCGCCGCTTCCGCCTCGGCGAGCATGACCGCGATGTCGGTGAACTCACCCACCACGGAGCTGATCTCACGGCCCCGGAAGCCGAGCCGGTACCGGCCGCCCGCGCGGCTGACCGACGGCCGCCAGTCCGCCGGCACCCCCGGCGCCGTCATCTCCTCGACGATGACGTGGCAGTGGGTGTCGACGATCAACGGGCGGCTCCCGGCGCACCGCCGCCCGCCGCGCCCGTGCCCGGCTCACCGCCGTCGCCGTTCGTCCCGTTGCCGCCCGCGGCCGCGACCGCGCCGCCGAGATACAGCGCGCCGATCTCGGGGTGCTCCAGCACTTCCCGGCCGGTGCCGGACAGCCGCACCTGGCCGTTCTCCAGCACCACCCCGTGCGTGGACAGCCGCAGCCCGGCCCGGGCGTTCTGCTCGACCAGCAGGATCGACTTGCCCTGGGCGTGCATCATCCGCACCGCGTCGAACACCGACTTGAGCACCTTGGGGTCCAGGCCCATCGACGGCTCGTCCAGCACCACCAGCTTCGGGTCGAGCATCAGGCAGCGGGCGAACTCCACCAGCCGCTGCTGCCCGCCGGACAGGCTGCCGGCCTTCTTGTCCAGCCACTGGGTGCACTGGGGGAACATCTCCAGCACGCCCTTGAGGCGGCGGTCGGCCAGGCCCCGCTCGCGCAGGATGTAGCCGCCAAGCGAGATGTTCTCCCTGACCGTCATCTCCCGGAACAAGCTGTGGTTCTGCGGGACCTGGACGATGCCGGTCTTGAGCACGTGCCGCGGGCTCGTCCCGGAGATCGTCTGCCCGTACAGGCTCACCGTGCCGATCCGCGGCCTGAGCAGGCCGCTGATCGTCCCCAGCAGGGTGGACTTGCCGGCGCCGTTGGGCCCGACCACGCAGGTGATGCCGCCTTCCCAGACGGTCAGGCTGACGCCTTTGAGCACGTCGCCGCCGCCGTAGCCGGCCACCACGTCCTCGACCACCAGGGCCGGCGTGCCGGCCTCAGGCTGCGTCATCGTCGTCCTCCGCGCTTCCGAGGTACGCGTCGAGCACCCGGGGGTCGTTGCGGACCGTGCCCGGCGGCCCGGTCACCACCGTCTTGCCGAAGTTGAGCACGGTGACCTGGTCGCACAGGCCCATCACGAACTCCATGTTGTGCTCCACGATCAGGAACGTGGTGCCCTGCTTGTTGAGGTCGCGGATCCGGTCGGCGATGGTGCCGATCAGGGTGGGGTTGACCCCGCCGGCCGGCTCATCCAGCAGGATGATGTCCGGGTCGGCGATCAGGACGTAGGACAGTTCCAGCAGCTTGCGCTGGCCGTAGGACAGCGTCTCGGCCCGGTCCTGGGCGAGCTTCGCGATGCCGGTGAACTCCAGCAGCTCCAGGGCGCGCTTGCGGGTGGCGGGGCCGCCCGCCCGGGCGAGCGGGTTGCGGCTGACCGGGTCCCCGTGCGCGCCGGAGCGCTCCTTGTGGTGGGCGGCGACGATCATGTTCTCCATGACCGTCAGCCGGGAGAACACCCGGGTCAGCTGGAAGGTCCGGCCGATGCCGAGCGCGAACACCTTGTCCGGCCGCAGGTTGGTGATCTTCTGGCCCTGGTGGTAGACATCGCCGCTGTCCACCCGGCCGTAGCCGGTGATCATGTTGAACAGGGTGGTCTTCCCGGAGCCGTTGGGCCCGATCAGGCCGGCGATGGTGCCCGGCTGGACCTCGATCGAGCAGTTGTCCAGCGCCTGCACACCGCCGTACGCCTTGCAGACGCCTTCGGCCCGCAGCAGCGCGGTCACCGCGCACCCCCGGTCGTGTTCGCCTGGGGGGACGACCCCCCGGAACCGGCCCGCAGCGCACCCGCCGGTGCCGCTGGCGGGCTGGCGCCCTGTGTCCCGGCCCGCTGCCGCTGGCGCGCCCGCAGCGCGGTCAGCTTCTCCCCGGCCGTGGGCAGGATCCCGCGCGGCAGGAAGATGATCACGGCCAGGAACAGCGCGCCGAGCACGATGTCCGCGATATAGCTGTTGGAGATCTGCTGCTGCGCGTAGCCGAGGTAGGGCTCGAGCAGCAGCGCGCCGAACACCGGGCCCCACAGCGTGCCGAACCCGCCGATGAACGCCATGAGCGCGATGGTCAGGTCGAAGAACGGGTTGAACGCGAACTCCGGCAGCGCCTCCTGCTGGAAGTAGAAGTACAGCCCGCCCAGGAAGCCGGTGATCACGGCCGAGATCACCAGCGCGGTCATCTTCACCCGCATGGTCTTGACGCCGAGCCCGCGCGCCCGGTCCTCGTCGTCCCGGATGGCCCGCAGCTGCAGGCCGAACCGCGAACCCCAGATCGCCCAGGCGAGCACGCCCGCCACCACCGCGACCAGCAGCGCGGTGTAGTAGAAGGGGATGTCGAAGGTGGCCGGGTCCCAGTTCAGGTACGGCGGGAGGATGCCGGCGGACCCGCCGGTGAAGCTGAAGTTGGAGGCCATCAGCTGGAAGATGAAGAAGATAGCGATGGTGATGACGACGAACGTGTGCCGCCGCACCCGCAGCGAGATCAGCCCATAGGGAATGGCCATCAGGCCGCCGACCACCGCACCGACCGGGAACAGCGCGAACACAGCCGCGCCGGTCAGGTTCAGGTGCTTGCTGATGATCGCCACCGTGTACAGGCCGGAGCCGAAGAACACGGCGTGCCCCAGCGAGATGTAGCCGGAGAACCCCGAGAAGATGTTCCAGGCGATCGTCGCGCCCGCGAACATCAGCACGAACACGCCCACGTGGTTGAGGGTCACGTTGCCGGCGAGCGGCAGGGCCGCGATCACCGCCAGCAGCAGCGCGGTGCCGCCTGCCCGCCACCTGGTTGCGGCGGTCATGCTGTCCTCGCTTCCCTGCGCCCGAACAGGCCCTGCGGCCGGAGCAGGAGGACCAGCACCAGCACGGCGTAGAACACCACCACCGACCAGCTCGGGTTCCAGAACACGTCCACCAGGGACTCGAGCGTGATCATGATGATGGCCGCCACCAGCGAGCCGGCGATGCTGCCCATGCCGCCCAGGATGACGATGGCCAGCAGCCGGGAGATGAAGTCGTAGCCGGTGTTGGGGTTGAACGCCATGGTCGAGCCGGACACCATGCCGCCGGCGGCGGTGACCGCCACCCCGATCCCGAACGTGATCGCCGCTACCCGGTTGACGTCGATGCCGACCAGCCGGGCCGCGGTCTGGTCCTGCATGGTGGCGCGCACGCTGCGGCCGAACTGGGTCCGGTACAGCATGTAGTACAGCGCGGCCACGAACAGCACCGCGAGCCCGAACCCGTACAGGTAGATGTAGGGGATGTAGTACCCGGCCACCTTGATCGTGTTGGTGACATAGGGGGTCTGCAGCGACTGGAAGTTCGACCCGAACCGCTCGTACAGCACGCCCTCGATGATGATCGCGACCGAGTAGCTGGCCAGCAGCGACATCGAGGTCCGCTCCCGGCCCCGCAGCGGCCTGATGAAGAACCACTGGATCGCGACCCCGAGCACGAACATCGCCGGGATGGTGATGAGCAAGCCGAGGAACACGTCGATGTGCAGGTCCGTCCAGAGCACGTAGCTCAGGTACGAGCCGAGCACCACCAGGATCCCCTGGGCGATGTTGATGATGTCGAGCACGCCGAAGATCAGCGTCAGCCCGACGGCCATCAGGCCGTAGACACCGCCCCCGAGAACCCCGTCAGCCAGGGCCTGGAAGAGCCTTGATCCCATGTCAGTCCATAACTCCGTTCTCACGTGCGCTGGCACCAGGCCCTGGCGTGTTCCCCCGGCTCTCCGCCGGTCAGCCGCCCCAGTTCGGCTTCGGGAAGGCGGGCTGCACCGAGCCCGCCGCTGCCCCCGGCAGCACCTGCACGAAGTGCTGCCCCGGCTGCCACTGGAAGATGAGGGCCGAGTTCAGGGCGTCCATGTTCTCGCCCTTGGCGTCGAACTTGACCGGCCCCAGCACCGTCTGCACCTCGTGGCTGTGCAGCCACTGGGCGATCTTGCCGTTGTTGACCTGGCCCGCGCCGGTCACCCCGGCGGCCAGGGTCTGGCCGGCCGAGTAGGCCTCGGCCACGTCGGCGTTGATGTCGGACGCGGTGCCGCCGAACTTGGCGATGTAGTCCTGCACCATGACGTGGCTGAGCGCGTTGGGGAACGCGCCGTACCAGCCGTTCGGGACCATGACGCCGGGGGCGTTGCCGGTGCCGACCTGGTTGATGAACGCCTGGCCCTGGTCCGGGCCGGCGGCCGCGATGAAGATCTTGGGGTTGACGCCCATCTTGGCGAACGTGTTGATGAACGCGGAGACCGTGGGCACGTCCACGGAGCCGAGCACCACCATGTCCGGGTGCTTGGCGGCCACCGCCGCCGCGTCCTTGGCCAGCTGGGCGGGGGTGGAGCTGGCGTTGTAAACCTGCGAGAACACGGTCTGCACCCCGAGGGCCGGCAGCGCCTTCATCGTCGCCTGCACCGGCGGGTCGGCGAACGGGTCATCCACCATCGGGTACGCGGCGGTCTTCGGCCGGGCGCTGAACGGCAGCGACTTGATCCAGTTGACCACGGGCTCCATCTGGGTGGCGACCGGCACGTTGGTGGAGAACAGGTAGTGGGAGCCGTAGTAGACCGTGGGCGCGCCCGCCGAGCCGGCCGTGAGCACATAGTGGTACTTGTCCGTGACGCCCGCGGCCGCCACCGTCAGCAGCGACGAGAACGGCGCCATCGTCAGGTCGACGTGGTCCTGCGTGATGAAGGCCGTGTAGTCCTGCTTGGTGATGTTGGGATCGCTCTTGTCGTCGCGGAAGATCAGCTTGACCTGGCGGCCGAGCAGGCCGCCGTGCGCGTTGACGTCGCTCGCCCACAGCTGGTAGCCGTTCTGCGACGCCAGCCCGTCAGCGGCGAAGTCCTTGGTCAGCGGCAGCGAGATCCCGATGGTGATGGGCTGGCCGGAAGCGCCGGAAAGGCCTGCCGAGGTGCTGCCGGTGCCCGTGATGCTGCTGCACGCGGCGGCGACCACCGCGGTGAGCGCGCTGACGGCCGCGGTCCGCGCGGCCCTGACGTGACGACGTGCCATGCTCTCCCTCTCCTTAACCGGACCCGGTGGTGGGGGGGGGGGGG
>JBLMWU010000323.1:0-37103 GCA_050257395.1 Gemmatimonadota bacterium
GGCAGCAGGCCGGGGCGCGCCCGCCCACAATTGGGGCCCGGGCTGGCTGACGCACGCCCAGCCCGGGCGAGGGCCGGAAGAGCGAGAGGGAAGACGGATTCAGCAGCGGAGGGACACGGTGTTTGACCGGCTCGGCGAGCTGGCTGACGAGCATGCCGTACTGGAGCGTGACCTCGCCGACCCTGCCGTGCACGCGGACCCGGAGCGGGCCCGGGCGCTCGGCCGCCGCTACGCGGAGCTGACCCCGGTCGTGCACGCCTACCGCGAGTGGCGGCAGGCGGGTGAGGACGAGCAGGCGGCGAGGGAGCTGGCCCGGGAGGACTCCTCGTTCGCCGCCGAGGCGGAGCAGCTCGCCGGGCGGCGCACCGAGCTGGAGTCGGAGCTGCGGGACCTGCTCGCGCCCCGCGACCCCAGCGACGCCAGGGACGTCATCCTCGAGGTCAAGGCCGGCGAGGGCGGCGAGGAGTCCGCCCTGTTCGCCGGTGACCTGCTGCGGATGTACCTGCGCTACGCCGAGCGCAGGGGCTGGAAGACCGAGCTGCTGGACGCCACCGTGACCGGCCTGGGCGGGTACAAGGACGCCACTGTCGCCGTGAAAGGCCGCCCGTCCGCCAGCGGCGGCGGCGTGTGGGCCCGGCTCAAGTACGAGGGCGGGGTGCACCGGGTCCAGCGGGTCCCGGTCACCGAGTCGCAGGGCCGCATCCACACCTCGGCGGCCGGGGTGCTGGTGATGCCCGAAGCCGACCCGGTCGAGATCACCATCGACCCCGGTGACCTGCGGGTGGACGTGTTCCGCTCGTCCGGCCCCGGCGGGCAGAGCGTGAACACCACCGACTCGGCGGTGCGGATCACCCACCTGCCCACCGGGATCGTGGTCTCCTGCCAGAACGAGAAGAGCCAGCTGCAGAACAAGGAGCAGGCGCTGCGGATCCTGCGGGCCAGGCTGCTGGCCCAGGCGCAGGAGGAGGCGGAGGTCAAGGCGGCCGCCGAGCGGCGCAGCCAGGTCCGCACCGTGGACCGCTCCCAGCGGGTCCGCACCTACAACTTCCCGGAGAACCGCATCTCCGATCACCGGGTCGGCTACAAGGCCCACAACCTGGACCAGGTCCTCGACGGTGACCTGGACGCGGTGATCGCCGCCCTGGTCGAGGCCGACCACGCCGCCCGGGCCGACGCCAACGGAGCCTGAGCCTGGTGAGCTTGCTGCTCGACGAAATCGCGCTCGCGACCGTCCGGCTCGCCGAGGCCGGGGTGGATTCGCCGCGGGCGGACGCCGAGATCATCGCCGCCCATGTGCACGGGGTCCGGCGCAGCGAGCTGCACCGGGTGCCCGACGCCGGGTTCGACCCGCGGTTCTGGGACGAGGTCGCCCGGCGGGAGGCGCGGGAACCGCTCCAGCACATCACCGGCCTGGCGTACTTCCGCTACCTGGAGCTCGAGGTCGGGCCCGGGGTGTTCGTGCCGCGCCCGGAGACCGAGGTGATGACCGGCTGGGCCATCGACCAGCTGCGCGAGATGGACGTGGCCGAGCCGCTGGTGGCCGACCTGGGCACCGGCTCGGGGGCCATCGCGCTGGCGATCGCCCAGGAGGTGCCGCGGGCCCGGGTGCACGCGGTGGAGGCCGACCCGCTGGCCCGCCAGTGGGCCGGCAAGAACATCGCCCGCACCGCGGAAGCCGCCCCGCACACGGCGGGCCGGGTCACCCTGTACGCCGCCGACTTCGCCGATCCGGCTGACCTGCCGGCCGGCTCGTTCGACCTGGTGGTCAGCAACCCGCCCTACATCCCGGTGGACGCCTCGGTGCCGCCGGAGGTGGGGGAGTATGACCCGTCCGCGGCCCTGTGGAGCGGCGCCGACGGCCTGGACGCGATCCGGGTGATCGAGGCCGTGGCCAGGCGGTTGCTGCGGCCGGACGGGCTGGTGGCCGTCGAGCACGGCGCGCCCCAGGGGGCCGCGGTGTACTGGGTGTTCGCCGAGGAGCGCGGCTGGCGGGACACCCGCAACCACAAGGACCTGGCCGGCCGCGACCGCTTCGTCACCGCCCGCTGGTGAATGACCGGGGCCTTTTCTGGCCCTCGCTCGCCTCCGGGCCGCTGGGACCCGCCGTCTTCCCTCCTCGCTCCGGCTCCTTCGCCGCCTCGCTCGTCAGTCCAGACGGCGGCGCGGCCCTTCGGCTCGCTCGGGTGGGTGGAACTGGCCGTCCCGTGAGCGTGGAAGGATAGGCAGCCATGAGCGCACGGTATGACTGCGCGGACCCCGGGCAGCGGGCGGCCGGGCTGGCGGAGGCCGCCGCCGTCCTGCGCAAGGGAGAGCTGGCGGTGCTGCCCACCGACACGGTGTACGGCGTGGCCGCGGACGCGTTCTCCCCGCCCGCGGTGGCCGCGCTGCTGGCGGCGAAGGGCCGCGGCCGGGACATGCCCCCGCCGGTCCTGGTGGGCACCGTCCGGGCGGCTTCCGCCCTGGTCGAGGAGCTCAGCCAGTTCGCCAAGGACCTGATCGAGGAGTTCTGGCCGGGGGCGCTGACCCTGGTCTGCCGGGCCAGCCGGACGCTGAGCTGGGACCTGGGGGACGCCAAGGGCACGGTGGCGGTCCGGATGCCGCTGCACCCGGTCGCGCTGGACCTGCTCAAGGAGGTCGGCCCGCTGGCGGTGAGCAGCGCGAACCGCTCCGGGGAACCGCCCGCCACCACCATGGCCGATGCCGAAGCGCAGCTCGGCGAGTCCGTGGCGGTGTACCTGGACGGGGGCGCCTGCCCGGGGCCGGTGCCGTCCACCATGGTGGACCTGACCGGGCCGGTGCCCCGGCTGCTGCGGCGCGGGGTCATCCCGGTGGACCGGCTGCGCCGGGTGATCACCCTGGTCGTCGAGGATGATCTGGACGGGGAGTGACCGGGGCCGGCGGGCGGCGCCGGCGGCGGCGGGCCGCCCGTACTGCAGGGGCTGAGCACCCGGCGGCAACCGGTGCCCTAGAGTGGGTTCTGATGCTCGCCGAACCGCTGTGGGCCACGGTGGGGCCATGCACGAGTACATCCTGACGCTGCTGGCCGCCGCGGCTGTCACCTATCTGCTCACCCCGCTGGTGAGGGTCTTCGCCGTCCGGGTCGGGGCCCTGCACGCCGCCCGCGACCGGGATGTCCACGTCGCGCCGACCCCGCTGCTCGGCGGGTTCGCCATGTACGGCGGGCTGGCCGTCGGCCTGCTGGTGGCCAGCCGCCTGCCCGGGCTCAGCGGCGCCTTCGTCGGGACCAACATGGCCAAGGGCCTGCTGCTGGCGGGCGGCCTCATCGTCGTCATGGGGTTCGTGGACGACCGCTGGGGGATGGGGGCCGTCAGCAAGCTGGCCGGCCAGGTGGCGGCGGGCGTGATCCTGGTCTGGAGCGGCGCCGCGATCACCTGGCTGCCGGGGCCGAACCGGATGATCCTCGGGCTGACCTCCGACCAGGGGACCGCGCTCACGATCCTGGTGGTCGTGGTGACCATCAACGCGGTCAACTTCATCGACGGGCTGGACGGCCTGGCCGCGGGCATCGTCGGGATCGGCGCGGCGGCGTTCTTCGCCTACTACTTCACGCTGACCCACCGGCTGAACCTGGCCGACCAGACCGGCCCGGCGCTGGCCTCCGCCGTGCTCACCGGGGTCTGCCTGGGCTTCCTGCCGCACAACTTCCACCGCGCCAAGATCTTCATGGGCGACACCGGCTCGATGCTGATCGGGCTGCTGCTCGCCTATGCGCCCATCTCGAGCCTGGCCGCGCTCGACCCGTACTCGCTGACCGACCAGGCCGCGTACGCGGGCGGCACCGTGAACCGGTTCGGCACCATCCTGCCGCTGCTGCTGCCCGCCGCCATCCTGCTGATCCCGTACGCCGACCTGGCCATGGCCGTGGTGCGCCGCGCCCGGGCCGGCCTGTCGCCCTTCGCGGCCGACCGCAAGCACCTCCACCACCGGCTGCTCGACATCGGCCACTCGCACCGCCGCAGCGTGCTCATCCTCTACCTGTGGGCGGCCCTGTTCGCGGGCAGCGTGACCGGGCTGTCGATCGTGCGGACGCCGCTGCTCGTGCTGGCCGCGGTCACCGCCGGCGGCATGCTGGCGCTGCTGCTGGTGTCGATGCCGAGGCTGCGCTGGTGGGCCCGGCCCCGCCAGCCCGCCCCGGTTACCGCCCAGCCGCGCCCGCGCCCGGTGCCGGCCGCGGCCGGCGTGCGGGCCGCTGGCACGCCCCCGGAACGGGCCACGCCCCCGGAACGGGCCAGGCGCGCCGCCAGCGCCCCGCAGCACGAGAGCATCCCGGAGGGCCTGCGGTCGGACTCGCCCTCGTGGCTCGCGGAGGCCGCGCCCCCCGGGCAGGAAGGCGAGCCGGGCCTCGCCACCCCGTCACCGCCGGTGATCCCGGCCGCCGGGTTCCCGGCCGGCCGCGGCCGCCCGCCCGCGCCGCCGGCCTGGCAGTCGCGCGGGCCGGGCGAGTGACCCGCTGCTGGCCAGCGGCACCGGCGGGGCGCCCCGACCGGCTGCTGGCGGTATCGCCAGCAGCGTCCCGTAGCTCACAGCTGGTTACCTTTCTCACAGTCGGTAACCTGCTGAGCCGGTGCTGAATTAGCTTGTGATATCTTTCACGAGCAGCCACTCAAGGACGAGTGAGGGGGCCGTGATACGTTTCGCTCACCTGGCGGCGCGCAAGCGCTCCCCAGGCGGGAACGCCGTCTGGACGGGCCTGCGCCGCCCCGGGGGCGGCTTCGCGTACCGGCTGGTCACGCGTCCTTCCGAACACCTTTCCGGAGCCACTTAGATGCTGTCGAGCTACGGCCTTGTCCTGCGGCGATCGGTGCTGGTCACCGCCGCCGCGGCCGCGATCATGGTCGCCGTGTGCGGCGCCGTGGGCGGGGTCAAGGGCCTGGTCGGGGCGGTGCTCGCGGTGGCTCTGGTGGCGGCCTTCTTCGGGATCAGCGTGCTCGTGGTGAGCCGCGCGGCCCGCAAGAGCCAGCAGGCGGCGATGGTGGCCGCGATCTCCACGTATCTGGCGAAGATTGTTGTCCTGTTGTTCATCGTGGCCCGCTTCAGCGGCACCACGGCCTTCAACGGCAAGCTCTTCGGCATCACCGCGATCGCGTGCATCCTCGCCTGGACCGGGGCCCAGGCTGTGAACTCCATGCGGCTCAAGGTGCCCTACGTCGAGCCGGACGGGAAACGGTGAGACGTGGGAACCCATCGACGTGCGGACTGCCAGCTGCGGCCCGGGCAGGAGGCTGCCCGCGCCCGGCCGCCGGCCAGCCATGACCGGGACGTCCCGGCAGCCGAAGCCCGGCCGCAGGCCTGCGCCGGACAGCGAGCACGCCGGCTGGGCCATTTTCAGCTACCTGCTCGGCGGCATGGCCGTGTACGGCGGCATCGGCTGGCTGATCGGCCGGTGGGCCGGGCATACGGCCGCGTTCTTCGCGGGTGGGATGATAGTCGGCCTGGCCCTGGCCCTGGCCCTGGTGATCTTCCGCTACGGCAGGTCCTGACCGCGGCCCGGCCGTCTGCCTTCAGCTGTGACTTCCGAGGGAGTGAGTTGTGAGTGACGTACCGGTAGTCGTCGCCAGCGGTTGCCATATCTTCACCGGATGCGGCTACCCGGCGCCGTCGCTCAACGACTTCTTCTTCAAGCCGATCTTCACCATCGGCTCGTTCAGCTTCAACAAGCCGATGCTGCTGGCCGTTCTCACCATGCTGGTGGTGGTCGCCTTCTTCTGGGCGGCCTTCGCCAGGCCGAAGATCGTGCCGCGGGGCGTGCAGAACGTCGGCGAGCTGGGCGTGCTGTTCGTCCGCGACCAGATCCTGCGGCCGTTCCTGGGCAAGAAGGGCGACGGCTACCTGCCGTTCCTGGTGTCGCTGTTCTTCTTCATCTGGATCATGAACCTGTGGGAGGTCATCCCGGTCGCCCAGTTCCCGGTGCCGGCCCACATCGCGTTCGCCTGGATCCTGGTGGCGATGGTGTGGATCACCTACATGACCGTCGGCATCGTGAAGCAGGGCCCGCTGAAGTTCTTCAAGAACATGGCGATCCCCGGCGAGGTGCCGTGGTGGATCCTGTGGCTGCTGGTCCCGGTGGAGCTGGCCTCCAACATCCTGATCCGGCCGTTCACGCTGGGCGTGCGGCTCTTCGCCAACATGTTCGCCGGCCACATCCTGCTGCTGGTCTTCTACTCCGCGACCTGGTACCTGACGAGCCTGAGCTTCGCCGCCGTGTTCGCGGCCGGCTCGTTCGTGATGGTCTTCGTGATCACCGCGTTCGAGCTGCTGATCCAGTTCCTGCAGGCCTACATCTTCACCACCCTGACCGCCACCTACATCGCGGGTTCGCTGGAAGCCGCGCACTGACCCGTAGCTGAAAGCCCGCTGGCGGGGCAGCCCGCCGGCTGAAGAAGAGAAGGAACGAAGAAGAAATGCTCGAAATCGCACCGCACGTGCTCGCCGCCGGCCCCACCGTCGCCGGCCGCCTCGGCGCCGTCGCCTACGGCCTGGCCGCCATCGGCCCGGGTGTCGGCATCGGCCTCATCTTCGGGCACGCCACCGAGGCCATGGCCCGGCAGCCGGAGGCCGCCGGCATGATCCGCGCGAACATGTGGGTCGGGTTCGCCCTGGCCGAGGCGCTCGCGCTGATCGGCCTGGTCGCCCCGTTCATCTTCAGCTCCTGACGGCCACGGCCCGAGAGGTAATCGCACCGTGTGGTACCACCTAGCAGCCGAGTCAGGCGGGACGAACCCGCTCATCCCCAGCACGGTCGAGCTGGTCTTCGGCGGGCTTGCCTTCTTCGTGGTGTTCGGCATCCTGGGGAAGATCCTGCTGCCGAGGATCCAGAAGACCCTCGAGGAGCGGACCGACCAGATCGAGGGCGGCCTGCAGCGCGCCGAGGAGGCGCAGGCCGAGGCCAAGCAGGTCCTGGACCAGTACCGGGCCCAGCTGGCCGAGGCGCGGCAGGAAGCCGCCCGGCTGCGCGAGCAGGCCCGGGAGGAAGGCGCCCAGATCATCGCGGAGATGCGCGAGCAGGCCGGCGCCGAGGCCCGGCGCCTGGTGGAGGCCGCGCACACGCAGATCGAGGCGGACCGGCAGGCCGCGCTGCAGGCGCTCAGGACCGAGGTCGGCAGCATCGCGGTCGAGCTGGCCAGCCGGGTGGTCGGCGAGTCCCTCGCCGATGAGGCCCGGCAGGGCCGCATGATCGACCGCTTCCTCGCCGAGCTGGAAGCCGAGCCCGAAGCGGCCGGGAGGTAGGGACATGCTGCGTGGTGCGAGCCGGACGGCCCTGGGCAGCGCCCAGGAGGAACTGGCCGCGGCCGTGTCCGCCGACCCGGCGGCGGCCGCCGCGATCAGCGACGAGCTGTTCGGGGTGGCCGCGCTGCTGGACGGCGAGCCCGCGCTGCGCCGGGCGCTGACCGACGCCACCAGCCCGGAAGGGGCCCGGACCGGCCTGGTCCGGGGCCTGCTCGGCGGCCGGGTCTCCCGGCCCACGCTGGACCTGGTGGCGGGCATGGTCACCGCCCGCTGGTCGACGCCCCGGGACCTGGCGAGCGCGGCCGAGCGGCTCGCGGTCATGGCCACCGCGGCCATGGCCGACGACGCGGGCCAGCTCGACGACCTGGAGGACGAGCTGTTCCGGTTCGGCCGCATCCTGACCGGCGAGCCGGAGCTGCGGACCGCGCTGTCGGACCGGCGGCTGCCGGCCGAGCGCAAGCGCGGCCTGCTGGACGCGCTGCTGGGCAGCCGGGTCACCCCGGCGGCGCTGCGGCTGATCGCCCAGGCCGCGGTGCATCCGCGAGGACGTAGCCTGGATGAGAGCCTGGATGAGTACGCGCGGCTGGCGGCCGCCTGGCGCCAGCGCCTGATCGCGGTGGTGCGGGTCGCCACCGAGCTCACCAGCAGCCAGCGGGAGCGGCTCGCGGCGGCGCTTTCGGCCACCTACGGCCGCGGCATTCACCTCAATGTCGTCGTTGACCCGCTTGTCGTTGGTGGCATGTCCGTCCAGATCGGGGATGAATTCATCGACGGGAGCGTGGCGAGCCAGCTGGCGAGCCTGAGACGCCGGCTGGCGGCCTGACCCCCGGGCCGCGGCAGGTCCCGCAGGACCCGGGCGGCCGTCCACCCACAACTGAAGCTTCACCCACCAGCATTTATCTGAGAGAGACGCGAGGACCATGGCGGAGCTGACGATACGGCCCGATGAGATCCGGGACGCGCTGGCGAGCTTCGTCCAGGCCTATGAGCCGGACGCCGCCTCCCGGCAGGAGGTCGGGACCGTCGCCGAGTGCGGTGACGGCATCGCCCGGGTCGAGGGACTGCCCTCGGCCATGGCGAACGAGCTGCTGGAGTTCCCGGGCGGCATCCGCGGCCTGGCGCTGAACCTCGACGTGCGCGAGATCGGCGTGGTCATCCTCGGCGAGTTCAGCAAGATCGAGGAAGGGCAGCAGGTCCGGCGCACCGGCGAGGTGCTGTCGGTGCCCGTCGGCGACGGCTTCCTGGGCCGGGTGGTCGACCCGCTGGGCGTGCCGCTGGACGGCAAGGGCGACATCGAGGGCACCGAGCTGCGGGCCCTGGAGCTGCAGGCGCCGTCGGTGGTGCAGCGCAGCAAGGTGAGCGAGCCGCTGCAGACCGGCATCAAGGCCATTGACGCGATGACCCCGATCGGCCGCGGCCAGCGGGAGCTCATCATCGGCGACCGGCAGACCGGCAAGACCGCCATCGGCATCGACACGATCATCAACCAGCGCGCGAACTGGGAGTCCGGCGACCCGGCCCGCCAGGTCAAGTGCATCTACGTGGCGATCGGCCAGAAGGGCTCCACGATCGCGCAGGTGCGGCAGTCGCTGGAAGACGCCGGCGCCATGGAGTACACGACGATCGTGGCCGCCCCCGCCTCCGACCCGGCCGGCTTCAAGTACGTCGCCCCCTACACCGGCTCGGCCATCGGCCAGCACTGGATGTACAAGGGCCAGCACGTGCTGATCGTCTTCGACGACCTGTCCAAGCAGGCCGAGGCGTACCGGGCCATCTCGCTGCTGCTGCGCCGCCCGCCGGGCCGCGAGGCCTACCCCGGCGACGTGTTCTACCTGCACTCCCGGCTGCTGGAGCGCTGCGCCAAGCTGTCCAAGGAGATGGGCGGCGGCTCGCTCACCGGGCTGCCGGTCATCGAGACCAAGGCGAACGACATCTCCGCCTACATCCCGACCAACGTCATCTCCATCACCGACGGGCAGATCTTCCTCGAGACCGACCTGTTCAACTCCGGTGTCCGGCCCGCCATCAACGTCGGCCGGTCGGTGTCCAGGGTCGGCGGCGACGCCCAGATCAAGGCGATGAAGACGGTCGCCGGCGGCCTCAAGCTGGCGCTGTCGCAGTACCGCGACCTGGAGGCGTTCGCGTCGTTCGCCTCGGACCTGGACGCGGTGTCCCGCGCCCAGCTGGACCGGGGCGCCCGGCTGGTGGAGCTGCTCAAGCAGCCGCAGTACAGCCCGCTGCCGGTGGAGCGGCAGGTGGTCTCGGTGTGGGCGGGCACCAACGGCTACCTCGACGACGTGCCGGTGGACGACATCCGGCGGTTCGAGGACGAGTTCCTCGACACGCTGGGCCGGCAGCGGTCCGGGATCTACGACGCGATCCGGGAGACCGGCCAGCTGTCCGAGGACACCGCCGCCGCGCTCAAGGACGCGATCGAGGAGTTCCGGCGCGGCTTCGAGGTGACCGGCGGCGAGCTGCTGATCAAGGAAGAGCCCGCGGAACCGATGACCGAGGAACAGGTCGGCCACGAGAAGGTGACGAAGTACGTCCCGCCGCCGGCCGCGAAGGGCTGAGGCAGGCAGAGCAATGGGAGCACAACTGCGGGCGGTCCGGCAGCGGATCCGGGCTACCCAGGCCATCGCCAAGATCACCCGGGCGCAGGAGCTGATCGCCGCCTCCCGGATCATCCGGGCGCAGCAGCGGGTGCGGGCCTCAGCGCCGTACGCGAGGGAGATCCAGCGGGCGGTGGAGGCGGTGGTCAGCCGCTCGTCGAGCATCGACCATCCGCTCATCCGCGAGCCCGAGCAGCGGGAACGGGCCGCCGTGCTCATCCTGACCAGCGACCGCGGGTTCTGCGGCAGCTACAACGCGAACGTGCTGCGGGAAGCGCAGCGGCTGCGCGTGCTGCTGGACGACGAGGGCATCGGCCACGACACCTACGTGGCCGGCGCCAAGGGCGTCGGCTGGCACCGGTTCCGCGGCCGGGAGCTGGCGGGAGAATGGCTCGGCGGCTCCGACAGCCCCACCACGGCCCGCGCCCAGGAGATCACCGAGACCCTGCTGGAAGCGTTCCGGATGCCGAACGACGAGGGCGGGGTGAACGAGATCCACCTCGTCTACACCGAGTTCGTCACCATGCTCACCCAGCGGCCGGTGGTGCGCCGGATCCTCCCGCTGGAGGTCGAGGAGGTCGAGGCGGAACGGCCCGAGGGGCCCGTGCCGCTGTACGAGTTCGAGCCGTCGCCGCAGGTGGTGCTCGACGCGCTGCTGCCGTGGTACGTGGAGAACCGGATCTACCACGCGCTGCTGGAGTCGGCGGCGGCGGAGATCGCGGAGCGCCGGCGGGCCATGAAATCGGCCACCGACAACGCCAACGACTTGCTGGAGCAGTTCACGGTGGATGCCAACAAGGCCCGGCAGGCCGAGATCACCCAGGAAATCAGCGAAATCGTCGGCGGCGCCAACGCGCTGGCCGAGTCGATGGCAGGGAGCGAGTGAGGGCCGTCATGACCGCAACCGTAGAGAACACCGCCGCCGGGGGCCGGGAAGAGACCGCCGCCCAGGGCGGCCGCGTCGCGCGGGTCATCGGCCCGGTCGTGGACGTGGAGTTCGCCTCCGAGCAGATGCCCGACATCTACAACGCCCTGCACGTTGAAGTAACCATGGGCGGTGAGACCAAGACCCTGACCCTGGAAGTCGCCCAGCACATCGGCGAGCGCATGGTCCGGGCGATCTCCATGCAGCCCACCGACGGCCTGGTGCGGGGCGCGACGGTGACCGACACCGGCAGCGCCATCTCGGTGCCGGTCGGGGATGTCACCAAGGGCCACGTGTTCAACGTGCTCGGCGAGAGCCTCGACGTCCCGACCTCGTCCCTGCAGGTGAAGGACCGCTGGGAGATCCACCGGCAGGCGCCGCCGTTCGACCGGCTGGAGCCGCGGACGGAGATCCTGGAGACCGGCATCAAGGTCATCGACCTGCTCACCCCCTACGTCAAGGGCGGCAAGATCGGCCTGTTCGGCGGCGCGGGCGTGGGCAAGACGGTGCTCATCCAGGAGATGATCACCCGGGTCGCGAAGAACTTCGGCGGCGTGTCGGTGTTCGCGGGCGTGGGTGAGCGGACCCGTGAGGGCAACGACCTGTTCGTCGAGATGACCGAGTCCGAGGTCATCAAGGACACCGCGCTGGTGTTCGGCCAGATGGACGAGCCGCCGGGCACCCGGCTGCGGGTCGGCCTGGCCGCCCTGACCATGGCCGAGTACTTCCGCGACGTGCAGGGCCAGGACGTGCAGCTGTTCATCGACAACATCTTCCGGTTAACCCAGGCGGGTTCGGAGGTCTCGACGCTGCTGGGCCGGATGCCGTCGGCGGTGGGCTACCAGCCCACGCTGGCGGACGAGATGGGCCAGCTGCAGGAGCGGATCACCTCCACCCGGGGCCACGCGATCACCTCCATGCAGGCGATCTACGTGCCCGCGGACGACTACACCGACCCGGCGCCCGCCACCACCTTCGCCCACCTGGACGCGACCACCGCGCTGTCCCGGGCGATCACCGAGAAGGGCATCTTCCCGGCGGTGGACCCGCTGGAGTCGACGTCCCGGATCGTGGACGCGAAGTACATCGGCCAGGAACACTACGACGTCGCCCGGGAGACGCAGCGCATCCTGCAGCGGTACAAGGAACTGCAGGACATCATCGCGCTGCTGGGCATGGACGAGCTCTCGGAAGAGGACCAGGTCACCGTCAGGCGGGCGCGGCGGATCGAGCGGTTCCTGTCCCACCCGATGTTCGTGGCCCAGCAGTTCACCGGGCAGCCCGGCGTGTTCGTGCCGCTGACCGAGACGGTCGCCTCGTTCAAGGCGCTGTGCGAGGGCAAGTACGACCACATCCCCGAGCAGGCGTTCTTCATGTGCGGCGGGATCGAGGACGTCGAGCGCAAGGCCGCGGAGCTGGAGAAGCAGTGAGTGCTTGTTGGCGCGCCTCCGTGCGTCATGCCGGAGGCATGCGAGATGACACCGTATGCCGGGACGCTGACCGGGTGACAGGCGGGGTGACGGCATGACCTTGCGGGTGGAGTTGGTGGCGCCGGAGGGCGAGATCTGGTCCGGCAACGCCCGGATGGTCGTCGCCAAGACCCTGGACGGCGACCTGGGCGTGCTGACCGGCCATCCGCCGGTGCTGGGCATCCTGGCCGAAGGCAGCCTGATCCGGATCATCGACCCGGAGGACGGCGGGGAGGAGCGCCGCGAGGTGGTCGCCGCCGTGCGCAGCGGGTTCCTGTCCGTGGCGGACGACCGGGTCTCGATCCTGTCCCGGCAGGCGCAGCTGGGCCAGCGGGTGGACGCCGCCGCGGTCAAGGCCGAGCTGGATGCCGCGGTGGAGGCCGCCGGGCCGGCGGCCGCGGAGGATGAGTCATCCGACGTGAGGTACTCCCGGGCGCTGCTGCGCGCCGCAGGCGAACGGTCCTGACGGGGACCGGCGCGGCGGGCCTGGGTGGGGGAGCGGCTGGCAGTCGACGCGGTCTGGCTGTTCGCCGCTTTCCTGGTCCTCGTCGTGCTCGCCGCGGGGGTGATCGCTGTCCGCCGGATCCTGCTGGACCGCGGCGGCGGCACGGTCGACTGCGGGCTGCGCCGCCCCGGCGGGTCCTGGCGGCTCGGTGTGGCCGCCTACCGGCTCGATGAGCTGCGCTGGTACCAGGCCTTCGGCGTCCGGCTGAGCCCTTCTGAGGTGCTCGACCGGGGCACCCTGTCGGTGGTGTCCCGGCGGCAGGCCAGCCCGGACGAGACGGCCAGTCTGGGGGAGGGCACGGTGGTGGTGGAGTGCCGGGGCGGCAACGGCGACGGCTCGGTCGAGCTCGCTATGAGCGACGCCGCGCTGACCGGGTTCCTGGCCTGGCTGGAGGCTGCCCCGCCCGGCTTCTACCAGGGCCTGTCCGGCTTATGGGGGAGCGGGGAGGCACCGCCCCCCGGCAGCTGAGCCGCTGGCGCCAGGCGGCGCTCAGCGCTCCCCGCCGGGCTTCCACAGCACGTCCCCGGCGGGCCCGTTCGCGTACCGGGCGAGGATGAACAGCAGGTCGGACAGCCGGTTCAGGTACCGGGCCGCCGCCGGGTTCACCCCGTCGCCGTAGGCGTCCATCGCCGCCCAGGCGCTCCGCTCGGCCCGGCGGACGACCGTGCGCGCCGTGTGCAGCAGGGCGGCCGCGGGCGTGCCGCCGGGCAGCACGAAGCTGCGCAGGGTGGGCAGGTCCGCGTTGTAGGTGTCGCAGGTCTCCTCCAGCGCGCCCACGTATCCGTCGCCGACCCGCAGCGGCGGATAGGGCGGGCTGTCCGTGACCGGGTTGCACAGGTCCGCGCCGACGTCGAAGAGCTCGTTCTGGATCCGGGCGAGCAGCGCCCTGACCCCGGCGTCGAGCTCGCCGATGGCGAGGGCCGCCCCGATGGCGCAGTTGGCCTCGTCCACGTCCGCGTAGGCCACCAGCCGGGGGTCGGTCTTGGCGACCCGGCTGCCGTCGCCCAGGGCCGTGCTGCCGTCGTCGCCGGTGCGGGTGTAGATGCGGGACAGGACGACGGGCTGGTCGCTGCGCTTGGGTGCCATACGGCCACCGTAGTGGCCCCGGTTTCCGGGACCGGGACCGGTGCCGGAACGGCAGCCCTGGGCGGGTTTCCGGATAAGTGATCAAGCTTCTGACCTCGGGGTATTCACAAGATGTCAACGATGTGGCATCGTATGAACACGGAGGGTGATCACCTGGCCTGCTGGCCGCGCCGCCCGGCGGATCTCGGGGGCCCGCCGGTCCCGGCGGCGGCCGGCAGCATGGGGAGCGGGGCCCCCGCCCCGCGGGCCGGGGGCGCGCTCGAATCTTCAGGCCCGGCCGCCAGGGCTGCGCGGGGCCCGCAGGTAACAGGCCGGGTAACCGTCTGATCTCCGCAGGTACGCGCCGGTAGGGTGTCGGTTACCCCGAGCAGGCCGACATGAGGTAGCTGTGTACGACTATGTGATTATTGGTGCCGGTAGCGCCGGATGTGTCCTGGCGGCCCGGCTGTCGGAGAACCCCTCCAACCGGGTGCTGCTGCTCGAGGCGGGACCGCCGGACGACGCGGACGAGATCCACATCCCGGCCGCGCTCAACCTGCTGTTCCAGAGCACCTATGACTGGGACTTCCGCACCACCCCGCAGGAGCGGGCGGCCGGGCGGCCGATCTACTGGCCGCGGGGGCGCATGCTCGGCGGCTCGTCCTCGATGAACGCCATGATCTACATCCGGGGCAACCGCGAGGACTATGACGCCTGGCGGGACGAGTACGGCTGCACCGGCTGGGGCTACGCCGACCTCATGCCCTACTTCCGGCGCGCCGAGGACAACACCCGCGGCCCGTCGGCCTACCACGGCGCCGGCGGCCCGCTCAGCGTCTCCGACCTCAAGCACCGGTCGGCCATGACCAGGGCGTTCGTCGCGGCCGCCCGGGAGAGCGGGCTGCCGGCCAACGAGGACTTCAACGGCCCCCGCCAGGACGGGGTGGGCTTCTACCAGGTGACACAGCGGGACGGGCGGCGCTGGTCGGCGGCGGACGCCTACCTGCGCCAGGCGATGGGCCGGCCCAACCTGACCGTCGCCACCGACAGCCGCGCCAGCCGGATCGTGGTGGAGGGCGGCCGGGCGATCGGGGTCCGCTACCTGCAGGGCGACAGCGAGGAGTTCGCGGTGGCCGAGGCGGAGGTGCTGCTGTGCGCCGGCGCGATCGGCAGCCCGCATCTGCTCATGCTGTCCGGCGTCGGCCCCGCCGCCCACCTGCGCGAGCACGGCATCGCGGTGGCCGTGGACAGCCCCGGGGTGGGCGCCAACCTGTCCGACCACCCGGTGGTGACCGCGATGTGGCACACCCCGGGCACCAAGGCGCTGTGGGAGGAGAACACCCCGCGCAACCTGGCCCGCTGGCGCCTGCGCCACTCCGGCCCGCTGACGTCGAACATCGCCGAGGCGGGCGGGTTCAGCCGGAGCCGCCCCTCGCTGTCAGCGCCGGACCTGCAGTGGCACGCCCTGCCCAGCCCCTACCAGCGGCAGGGCCTGGCCGACCCCAGCATCCGGGCGCTGTCGCTGCTGATCACCCTGGTCTCGGTCGGCAGCCGCGGCCGGATCCGGCTGCGGACGGACGACCCCCGGCACAAGCCGCTGATCGACCCCGCCTACCTGTCCGACGGGGCGGACATGGAGCCGCTGGTGGAGGGCATCCGGATGGCGCGCGAGTTCGCCTCCGCGGTCCCGCTGGCGAAGATCTGCAAGGCCGAGCTGTCGCCCGGGATCGACGTGCGCACCGACACCGAGCTGCGCGACTTCATCCGCCGCGACCTGGCCACCCTGTACCACCCGGTCGGCACCTGCGCCATGGGCGGCAACTCCCGGCTGGCCGCCAGCAAGCTGACCAGCGTGGTGGACCCGGAGCTGCGGGTGCGCGGGGTGGAACGGCTGCGGGTGGTGGACGCCTCGGTGATGCCGGCGGTGCCGCGGGGCAACACCAACGCCCCCACCATCGCCATCGCCGAGAAGGCCGCCGACCTGATCTGCGGCCGCGCCCCTCTGGAGCCCGCCGACCCCGCCCTGGCCGGCGACCTCCAGCCAGCCTGAGCGAGCCGAAGGGCCGCGCCGCCGTCTGGACTGACGAGCGAGGCGGCGAAGGAGCCGGAGCGAGGAGGGAAGACGGCGGGCTCCAGCGGCCCGGAGGCGAGCGAAGGCCGGAAAATCAGTGGTAGTTTTTGCCGTGCAGGAGGGTGGCGAGGGTCAGCAGGCGCTTGAGGTCCTTGTCCGGGCGCTGCAGTGAGGTCAGGTTCAGCGGCGGGCGCATCCGCAGCCGGGTGATGGCCTTGGGCCGGGTGAACTCCCGCAGCCCGTCGGCGCCGTGGATGCGGCCGAACCCGGAGTCGTCCACCCCGCCGAACGGGAGCGCGGACACGGTGGCGTACCCGATGACCGAGTTGATGGAGGTCATCCCGGCCCGCAGCTCCCGCGCCGCGGCCAGCCCGTGCTTCTTGCTCTTGGTGAACACCGCCGAGCCCAGCGCGTACCGGCTGGCGTTGGCCAGCCGCACCGCCTCGTCCAGGTCGGCCACGCCGGTGACGGTCACGGTGGGCCCGAACGTCTCCTCCCGCACGGCCCGGCTCTCCTCGGGCACGCCGGTCAGCACCACCGGGCTGACGTAGGGCCGGTGGATGCTCTGCATGCCGCCCAGCGCGGTGCGGCCGCCCCGGGCCAGCGCGTCGGCGACGTGCTGCTCGATCACGTCGGACTGGCCGGGCATGGTCATCGGCCCGTAGTCGGCCGCCCGGTCCGAGCCGGGCCGGGCCTGCGACAGCCGGTCGGTGAGCTTCTCCAGGAACTGGTGGTAGACCCCGTCCACCACGTACACGCGCTCGATGCCGATGCAGGTCTGCCCGGCGTTGGACACCGCGCCCCAGGCGGCGGCGTCCGCGGCCGCGTCCAGGTTGGCGTCCGCGCCGACGATCAGCGCGTCCTTGCCGCCGCACTCGGCGATCAGCGGGGTGAGCCGCTCGGCGCAGGCGGCCATCACCTCGCGCGCGGTCGCGCTGGACCCGGTGAAGGAGATCTTGTTCACGGCGCTGCGGGCCAGCGCCTCCCCGGTCCGGCCGTCCCCGGTGATCAGCTGCAGCACCGGCTGCTCGGGCACCACCTCGCCGAACGAGCTGACCAGCCAGCCGCCCACGGCCGGGGTCAGCTCGCTGGGCTTGAACACCACCGCGTTGCCCGCGGCCAGCGCGTAGGCGAGCGAGCCCATGGGGGTGAACACCGGGTAGTTCCACGGCCCGATCACGCCGATGACGCCGAGCGGCTGGTACTCCAGCAGCGACGCCTGGTTCATCGCGACCAGGCCGCTGCGCACCTTGCGGGGGCCCAGGACCTTGCGGGCGTTGCGGGCGGCCCAGTCGATGTGCACGACCGCCAGGAAGATCTCCAGCTGGGCGTCGGCCAGCGGCTTGCCGGTCTCGTTGTGCACCAGCTCGGCGAGCCGGCCGATGTAGCGGGTCAGGTAGGACTTCCAGGCGAGCAGCCGGCGCCGCCGCTCCTTCCAGCCCAGGGCGGCCCACCAGCGGGCGGCCTCCTGCGCCCGGTCCACGGCCTCGTCGACCTCCGGCTGGCCATACACCGGGAAGGTGGCGATCACCTCGGAGGTGGCCGGGTTGAGCGAGTCGAACGTCTCGGCGGACTTCGCCAGTGCCCCTGTCATCGTGTCCATGCGACCTGCACCATCCTTGCCGTCCGGCTGCTGCGGGACCTGCGACTGCCCAGTAAACCACTGGCCGCGCGCGCCAAGATACCGTTGGGTAAGCCTGCATCCGCTGACCTGCCGGGACCGCCTGACCGGAGCCGCACCTCGTGACCGCACGCCCCTATGTGCTGCTCAGCTGCGCTGTGTCGGTGGACGGCTGCCTGGACGCGCCGGGCCCGGACCGGCTGATCCTATCGGGCCCGGAGGATCTGGACAGAGTGGACGGCGAGCGGGCCCGCAGCGACGCGGTCATGGTGGGCGCGGGCACCATCCGGCGGGACGATCCCCGGCTGCTGATCCGCTCGCCCGCCCGCCGGGCCGGCCGGGCCGCCCGGGGGCTGCCGGAGCATCCGGCCGGGGTGACCCTCACCGCCAGCGGCGGGCTGGACCCGGCCGCGCGGTTCTTCACCGGTGCCCGCGGGGCGGCCGGGCGGCTGGTGTACTGCCCGGACCCGGTGGCCGGCCCGCTGCGGGGCAGGCTGGCCGGGCTGGCGGAGGTGGCCGGGCTGCCGGCCCCGCTGCGGCTGCCCGCCGTGCTGGCCGACCTGGCGGCCCGGGGGGTGCGGCGGCTGATGGTGGAGGGCGGTGCCGCGCTGGCCGCGGAGTTCCTGGCCGCCGGGCTGGCCGACGAGCTGCACCTGGCGGTGGCACCGTTCTTCGTGGGCGACCCGGCGGCGCCCCGGTTCGCCCCGCCGGGCAGGTATCCGCACGGGCCCGCGCACCCGATGGTGCTGGCTGAGGTCCGCCGGCTGGGTGAGGTGGTACTGCTGCGTTACCTGCTGCGGGGGAACGAGCAGCCCGGGGCGGGCGCCGCGCCGCCCGCCGGGGCCGGCCCCGGGCCGGGTCATGGCTGAGCAGGCCCCGGGCGGGCCCGGCCGCGGCGGCGAGGTGACCGGCGCCGACCGGCACTGGCTGCGCGAGGCGATCGCCCTGTCGCGCCGGTGCCCGCCGTCGCAGACCGCCTTCAGCGTGGGGGCGGTCCTGGTCGGCGCGGACGGCGCGGTGCTGGCCACCGGGTACTCGCGCGAGGGCGGCCCGCACGATCACGCCGAGGAGGCCGCGCTGGCCAAGCTGGGCCCGGCGCAGCGGCCCGGCCTGGCCACCGCCACCCTCTACAGCTCGCTGGAGCCCTGCCTGATGCGGGCGTCCCGCCCGCGCCCGTGCGCCGAGCTGATCATCGGGGCGGGCATCGGCCGGGTGGTGATCGCCTGGCTGGAGCCGCCGCTGTTCGTGCCCGGCGGCGGCGCGGTGGCGCTGCGGGCAGCGGGGGTCACCGTGCTGGAGGTCCCCGAGCTGGCCGCCGAGGCCCGCGAGGTCAACGCCGGCCTGCTCGGCTAGCGCCGGGGCCGGCCGGCCGGGTCAGGACGAGACCATCCTGGCCAGGGCGGGGTCGTCGAGTGCCGCGCCGTAGCGGATGGCCACCAGGTGGCCGAGCGCGGAATGGGCGCCCAGCGGCGGCGCGCAGGCGATCCCGGTCTCGGCCGTGATGGCCGCCAGCTGGCCCGGCCCGGCCTCGGGCCCGACCAGGCAGGGCGCCAGGGCGAGCTTGCTCACCCGGGCCGCCAGCAGCCGCTCGGCCGCGGCGTGGATGCTGGCCACGTCGGTCACGGACGCGGCGTCCACCGGGACCGCCAGCCGGGACGCGAGCAGGACGGCGACCACCCCGACCGACTGGACCGCGATCTGGCCGCCGGCGGCCAGCACGATGACGCCGTCCGCGTCGTTGCCCACGCTGATCCGCCCGGCCCGGCCGGCCCGCGCCAGGCCCGCCTCGGCGAGCCGGTGGTGCATCACCTCGGCCAGCAGCGGGTGCGGGCCCAGCGGGTCGGTGACGATCAGCGGGGTGCCCGTCGCGCCCACCGCCGCCTGCAGCAGCTGCGCCGCGGCCGGGTTCGGCCCGGCGAGCAGCGGCACCACCACGCCGCCCGGCATGTCGCCGTCGTGCGGCAGCTCGTCCAGCATCGGGGCCAGGCTGTCCTCGGCGCCCTCCAGGTACCCGATGCGCACTTCCGCGCCGGGGCAGGCGCTGCTGGCCGCGGCCGCGATCTCGGCCGCCACCTGGGCGGCCTCCGGCGTCGCCGTCCCGGGCACGGCCAGCACCAGCGCTGGCGCGGTCGGGGGCAGGGAGAGCCGGTAGGCGCTGGAATGCCGGCCGCCGCGGCGCATCCGCGAGGTTCTGGTGGGCAGGGGAGGGGCCGCGCCATCCGGGTTCGCGCTGGCGCCGCCCCCGGTGCGGGTCGGCAGTGCGGAGACGTCGTCGCCGCCTGCCGCGCCGCCGGGAGTGCGGGCCGGCAGGCCCGTTCCGGACGTCGCGGGCCTCCTGGTCGGCAGGCCCGATCCGGCCACGTAATCAGTGCCCATAGCAGCGCATCGTAACGATCCTGGCGGGACTCCCGTGGACAATTCGTGTGAGAGACCCGGTTCCGGTCAGAAGTTCATGGACTTGGCGTCGGCCGGAAATGGCGGAACCCGGATGACCTGGGGTGATGCGGCGCGTCCGGCCGGGCAATTTCGTCACTGTGCGTGACCCCGCACTGTTGCCTTTTCCGGACGGTCAGGAAGTGGTTACGGCCCAACTGGCGGGCCGGATATCACCTGCCGGGGCCAGCGGGGCGGATGGTCCGGCCGGGGTCAGCCGGGCGGCCAGGCGCCCTCCGGGGTGCCGATCTCCCATTCGTGGCCGAAGGGGTCGATGATCCGGCCCACCCGCCAGCCGTGCTCGCTGGCCACCGCGGACACCGGGGTGGCCCCGGCGCTCACCGCCCGCTGGACCACCGCGGCGGGGTCATCGACCACCAGCAGGGTGCGGCCGGTCGCGCCGCCGATGTCCTGCGGGCTGAAGCGCTTGCTGTCCGGGGAGGCGGACGCCACCCAGAACGCGGCCTCCCCGACGGCCAGCTGCGCCACGATGTCGTCGCCCTCGCCGACCTTGTGCAGCACGGCCGCGCCGAAGGCCGCCTGGTAGAACGCGACGGCCGCGGCGGCCCGGCGGACCCACAGCTCCGGCTGGATCTGCGCCATGGCGGCCGGCCTCAGAACAGCCGCAGCGAGGCGTCGTCTGCGCCGCGCATCAGGTCGTAGTCCAGGGTGACGCAGCGGATGCCGCGGTCCTCGGCGAGCACCCGCGCCTGCGGCCTGATCTCCTGGGCGGCGAAGATCCCGCGCACCGGGGCCAGCAGCGGATCCCGGTTGAGCAGGTCCAGGTAGCGGGTGAGCTGCTCAACTCCGTCGATCTCGCCGCGGCGCTTGATCTCCACCGCCACCGCGGCCGAGTCGCCGTCCCGGCACATGAGGTCGACCGGGCCGATCGCGGTCGGGTACTCGCGGCGCACCAGCCGCCAGCCCTCGCCGAGCAGGTGCAGCTGCTCGGCGAGCAGCTGCTGCAGATGCGCCTCGACCCCGTCCTTCACCAGGCCGGGATCGACCCCGAGCTCATGGCTGGAGTCGTGCATGATCTCCTCGAGGGTGATCCGCAGCTCCTCGCCGCGGGCGCCCACCACCCGCCAGGCACCCTCGGCCTCCTCCAGCCGGCACGGCGGTGACATCCAGTTCAGCGGCTTGTAGGAGCCGCCGTCGCTGTGCACCAGCACCGAGCCGTCCGCCTTGACGATGAGCAGCCGCTGCGCGGACGGCAGGTGAGCCGTGAGCCTGCCCACGTAGTCCACGCTGCACCGGGCGATGACGATCCGCACGGGAGCCAACTGTAGTGCGCCGCCGCCGGGTCCGGGGGTTCCGCGCCGGGCCCGGTGCCGCGCCGGAACCCGGCGCCGGGGGGAGGCCGGGTGGCTGGCGGGCATGGCCTACAGTACGCGCGTGAGCCCTCGCAGAGCCCGGCGGCTGCCCTCCGGGATGCCGCGGCGGCCGCGCGGCGGCGTCCCGCGGGACCGGCCGGGCGGGCCCGGCGGGGATGGCGGCCCGGATGAGCCGCCGCCGCTGCGGCTGGGGCCCGAGCGGACCGAGTCCGCGCCGGACGGGGACTGGGTGGTGCGGCCGGTGCCGGGCGCCGCGGCCACCAAGCCCTACCGCTGCCCGGGCTGCGATCAGGAGATCCTCGCGGGGGCGGCACATCTGGTGGTGTGGCCGGCGTTCACCCCCGGGGTGGCCGGGCGGCGGCACTGGCACCGGGCGTGCTGGGAGCGGCGGCTGCAGCGGCGGCCCCCGCCGCGCCGCGGCCGCCGGTGAGCGCACCGGGCGGGCGCATCGAGCACACAGAGGTGAGGGAGCATGGCGGACATCAGGGCGAGCACGATCCTGCCGGCCCGGCGGGAGCCGGTCACCCTGCGCACGGCCGACGGGCTGAGCCTGGTCGGCGAGCTGGCGCAGCCTGCCACCCGCGATCCGGTGGCGACCCTGGTCTGCCTGCATCCGCTGCCCACCCACGGCGGGATGATGGACAGCCACCTGTTCCGCAAGGCGTCCTACCGGCTGCCGGCCCTCGCCGATCTGGCGGTGCTGCGTTTCAACACCCGCGGCACCTCCTCCGATCACGGGCGCAGCGAGGGGGAGTTCGGCGGGGGGGAGGCCGAGCGGCACGACGTGGCGGCCGCGATCGGCTGGTGCGTGGCCGCCGGGCTGCCCCGGCTGTGGCTGGTGGGCTGGTCGTTCGGCACCGAGCTGGCGCTGAAGTGGGGCGGCCACCCGGCGGTGGAGGGCGCGATCCTGCTGTCGCCGGCCCTGCACCGGGCGGGCGACGCGGACCTGGACGCCTGGGCCGCCTCGGGCAAGCCGCTGCTGGTCCTGGTGCCCGGGCTGGACGACTACCTGCGGCCGGAGGAGGCCAGGGCGCGGTTCGCCCGGGTGCCGCAGGCGGAGCTGGTGGCCGTGGAGCGGGCGAAACATCTCTGGGTGGGCGAAACTTACGTCCGTATCGTCCTCGACGCGATCACCCGCCGGGTCAACCCGGCCGCGTGGCCGCTGCCCGCCGAATGGAAGGACTGACCGTGGGCCCTTTTGACCTGACCGGCAAGAAGGCGTTCGTCACCGGGGCATCGCGCGGCATCGGGCGGGCGATCGCGGTGACCCTGGCGCAGGCCGGGGCGGACGTGGCGCTGGTGGCACGCAGCGAGGAGGGGCTGGCCGCGACGGCCGCCGGGGTGACCGGGGCCGGGCGGGAGGCGCACGTCATCCCGGCCGACGTGACCAGCCAGCATGAGGTCGCGGACGCGGTCGCCACCGCCCTGCAGCGGCTCGGGCACGTGGACATCGTGGTGAACAACGCGGGCGGCTCCAACTTCACCGTGCCGTTCCTCAGCCTGCGGCTGCCGGGCTGGGACAAGCTCATGCGGCTGAACCTGGACTCGGCCATGTACGTGTGCCACGCCATCGGCGGGCACCTGGTCGAGCGCGGGCAGGGCTCGGTCATCAACGTGGCGTCAGTGGCCGGCCTGGTCGGCTCGCCGTTCCTGTCCCCCTACGGGGCGGCCAAGGCGGGCCTGATCTCGCTCACCAGGTCGCTGGCGGTGGAGTGGGCGGCGCACGGCGTCCGGGTCAACGCGCTGTGCCCCGGCTGGACCGCGACCGACCTCAACCGCAACCTGTGGGACGACGAAACCGGCGGGCAGGCCACCGTCGCGTCGGTGCCCATGCAGCGCTGGGCCCGGGTGGAGGAGATGACCGGGCCCGCGCTGTTCCTGGCGAGCGACGCCTCGTCCTACATGACCGGCCAGGCGCTGGTGATCGACGGCGGCCAGACGGCCCACTAGGCCGTGTCCTGCTGAACGGCGAAGGGGGCCGGCGCGTTCGCGTCGGCCCCCTTCGTGCGTGCCTGACAGCCCTTACTCGGTCCACCAGTCTTCGTCGTTGTTCTTGGCCGCGGACGCCGGGACCGGCTGCTTCGGGGCAGCTGCCTGGGCCTGGGGAGGCGCGGGCGGCTCCTCGCGCGGCGGGGCGGACGGCGCCGGGCCGCCCACGGCCTTGGGCGCGGGCGTGCTGACGGCCGGGCGGCCGCCGCTCGCGCCGGGCTTGAGCACGTCGGACAGGCCGGGCATCTGCGTGCCGAGCAGCTGGCTGATCTGAGCCAGGTGGGTGGAGATGCTCTCCTTCTGCCTGGACAGGTCGTCGACCTCGCGCTGGGCCTGGGCCCGGTGCCGCTCGATCTCGTTCTTGGTGTCGGCCAGCAGCTGCTCGGCCTGGGACTTGGCCTGGGCGACGATCTGGTCGGCGTTCTTCTTGGCGTTGCTGACCAGCTGCTTGGAGTGCTGGTCGGCCTCGCGGCGGGTCTGCTCGGCCTGAGCGCTGGCCTTGGCGGCCCGCTGCTCGGCGGTGGACGCCCGCTGCTCGGCCTCGCTGACCAGCTTCTGGGTGGCGGCCTGCGCCGCGGACAGCCGCTCGGCCTCCTGCCGCTCGGACTCCTCGCGGCGGGAGGCGAGCTGGATCTCGAACTCGGCCTCGGCCTGGGCCCGCTGCGCCTCGCTCTCCTCCAGGATGCGCTGCGCCTGGCTGCGCATCTCGTCCGCCTGCCGCTTGGAGGTGGTGAGGATCTCGTCGCGCTCGCGCTTGGCGGACGCCTTGAGCTGGGCGACTTCCCGCTCGGTAGTGGTCCGCAGCTTGGCGATGTCCCGCTCGACCGCCGCCCGCTTCTCCGCCACCTCGTGGTCGGCGACCGCGCGGAGCTTGGCCACCTCGCGCTCGGTGGTCGAGGTGAGCTCGTCGGCCTCCCGCCGGGCGCTGGTGCGGATCGCGTCCGCCTCGCGCTCGGCGGAGCTGCGCCAGTCGTCGGTCTCCCGCTTGGCGTTGGCCCGCAGCTCGGCTGCCTCGTTCTCAGCCGCGGCGCGCACCTCGGCCGCGTCCACCTTGGCGGCGGCGTTCAGCTCGTTCGCGGCCGAGCGCGCCTCCTGCACGATCTCGGTGGCCTGCTCCTCGGCGAGCCGCAGGAGCTGCTCGATCCGGGACCCGAGACCGGAGTAGGTCGGCCGCTCCTGCTCCCGGAGCTGGCGGTGAGCCTCGGCGAGCTCCCGCTGCAGGGCCTGGGCCTGGTCGCGGTACTGGCGTGAGTCGTCTTCGAGCTTCTTGATGGCCACGTCGACGGCGTGCTGGTCGTACCCGCGCATGACCTTGGGGAACTCGCGGGGCGGGGGCTCCTCGAAGAACGTGCTGAGCTGGGCGTCAATTTCAGGCTGCATATGGCTTAATCCTGGCTAGACGGGGGGGACATGCGGGGGGCAGGCAAGTGCCTCGCGTCCACGCCCCCGGCCGGTCGCCTGTCCCGGCGACCCCACTCCCCGGCGGCGCGGGCGCTCGCGAGCCGCTCACCCAGTGCTGGCAGCGTACTATCTCCGTTCCGGTGATGACGGTGGCTTCGTCCTAACCGGCGCCGGCCGATTCGCGGTTTGGCCTGACATAAGTGGCATAGCACTCAGGTCGCCATCCGGGCGGATGGCGGCGGCCGGTCAGGGGGCCGCCTGGACCAGCTCGGTGAGCACGCCGCCGACGTCCGCCGGGTGCAGGAAGGCGATCGAGGCACCCATGGAGCCGTGCCGTGGCCGCTCGTCCAGCAGCCGCACCCCGGTGCCGCCGACGGCCGCCAGCGCCGCGGTGATGTCCGCCACCCCGTAGCCGATGTGGTGGATGCCCTCGCCCCGCCGCTCCAGGAACCGCCCCACCGGCGTGTCCGGCCGCAGCGGCTCCAGCAGCTGGACGTAGGAGGAGCCCACCGGGGCGTCGGCGACGTGGAGCATGGCCTCCCGGACCCCCTGCTCCTCGTTCACCTCCCGGCTGACCACGGTGAGCCCGAAGGCGGACTCGTAGAAGGCGATCGTGGTGGCCAGGTCGCGGCAGGCGATCCCGACGTGGTCGATTCGCGTGAGCACGGCTGCCTCCCTCCGGATGTTCCGGTGCGCCTGGGTATCGTGGCAGACAGCCGGCGCCAGCGAGTGACTGGGGCGGGTGCTCAGGCGGGACGGACGGCGGCGCCCGCGGGTGCGGCCAGCGGAGGCGGGAACATGCGCGACGTCGTGATCACCGGTGGGGCCCGGACGGCCATCGGGCGGCTGCTGGGCTCGCTGAAGGATTTCAGCGCCGCCGAGCTGGGCGGGGTCGTGATCAGGTCCGCGCTGGAGCGCTCCGGCCTCGGTCCCGGCGACCCGCAGTACGTGATCATGGGGCAGGTGCTGCAGGCCGGCGCGGGCCAGATCCCGGCCCGCCAGGCCGCGGTGGCCGCCGGCATCCCGATGACCGTGCCGGCCATCACCATCAACAAGGTCTGCCTGTCCGGCCTGGACGCCATCGCGCTGGCCGCCCAGCTGATCCGGGCCGGTGAGTTCGACATCGTGGTGGCGGGCGGCATGGAGTCCATGACCGGCGCGCCGTACCTGCTGCCCGGGGCCAGGGCCGGCTTCAAGTACGGCGCGATCGAGCTGCTGGACGCCACCGCCCACGATGGGCTGACCGACCCGTTCGACCACCTGCCCATGGGCGAGCTGACCGACGAGGTCAACGCCAGGCTCGGCATCACCCGGGCGGAGCAGGACGAGTACGCGGCCATGTCGCATCAGCGGGCCGCCGCCGCCATCAAGAACGGCCTGCTCACCGACGAGATCGTCAGCGTCTCGGTGCCGCAGCGGCGCGGCGAGCCGGTGCATTTCGACACCGACGAGGGGGTCCGGCCGGACACCACCGCCGAAGGGCTGGGCCGGCTGCGGCCCGCGTTCGGCGCGAACGGGACGATCACCGCCGGTTCGGCGTCGCAGATCTCCGACGGCGCCTGCGCGGTGGTGGTGATGTCCGCCGAGGCCGCGGCCGAGCGGGGCGCGCCGGTGCTGGCCGAGGTCGGCGCGCACGGCAACGTGGCTGGCCCGGACAACTCGCTGCAGTCCCAGCCCTCCCGGGCGATCGGGCACGCGCTCGGCAAGGCCGGGCTCGCCGCCGGCGACCTGGACCTGATCGAGATCAACGAGGCGTTCGCCGCGGTCGTCGTGCAGTCCATGCGCGACCTCGGCGCCGGGCCCGACCGGGTCAACGTCAACGGCGGGGCGATCGCGGTCGGGCACCCGATCGGCATGTCCGGCGCCCGGCTGGTCCTGCATCTGGCCCACGAGCTGCGCCGCCGCGGCGGCGGGCTCGGCGCCGCGGCCCTGTGCGGCGGCGGCGGCCAGGGCAGCGCCCTCCTGCTGCGCGTCCCATGAGCGAAGCAGTGGAAGCAGACCCGGGCCGGGAGCTGAACAGCAAAATCGAGCGGGCGCGGGCCGGGGACGCGCGGGCGGTGGCCCGGCTGATCTCGCTGGTGGAGAACGGCGCCGCGGAACTGCGCCCGATCATGAAGGCGCTGGCCCCGCTGACCGGCAACGCCCGGGTGATCGGCCTGACCGGCGCGCCCGGGGTGGGCAAGTCCACGGTGACCGGCGCGCTGATCGGCGCCTACCGGGAGCAGGGGCGGCGGGTGGGCGTGCTCGCCATCGACCCGTCCTCCCCGTTCACCGGCGGCGCCCTGCTCGGGGACCGGATCCGGATGCAGGACCACGCCACCGACCGGGGCGTCTTCATCCGCTCCATGGGCAGCCGCGGCCACCTCGGCGGCCTGTCCGCGGCCACGCCGCAGGCGCTGCGGGTGCTGGACGCCGCGGGCTGCGACGTCGTGCTGGTGGAGACCGTCGGGGTCGGCCAGGCCGAGGTGGAGATCGCCTCGCTCGCGGACACCACGCTGGTCGCGGTCGCGCCGGGCATGGGCGACGCGATCCAGGCCGCCAAGGCCGGCATCCTGGAGGCCGCCGACGTCTTCGTGGTCAACAAGGCGGACAAGCCGGGCGTCCAGGAGACGGTCCGCGACCTGCGCACCATGCTCGCCATGGCCGAACGGCCCGCGGGCTCCTGGAAGCCGCCCATCGTCAGCACCACCGCCACCGCCAAGGAGGGCATCGACGAACTGGTGGAGCGGATCGGCGCGCACGGGGACTGGCTGGCGGCCAGCGGCGAGCGGGACCGCCGGCGCCGCAAGCGGGCCGGTGAGGAGATCGCCGCCCTCGCCCTGGCCGAGCTGCGGCTGCGGATGGGCGGGCTGCCCGGGGATTCGCTGCTGGACGGGCTGGCGGGCCGGGTGGCGGCGGGCGAGATCGACCCGTACGCGGCCGCCGACGAGCTGGTGGCCGCGGCCTCGGCGGGCTGACACCCACCGGGGCCGCGGCCGGTCAGCGCGCGGCGCGGGTCAGACGGCGGCCGCCGGCACCGGGCGGCGCCGGTACAGGGACTTCGCCCACAGGTAGGCGCCCACCGTGATGCCAGCGCCCCAGCCGACGGCGATCACGGCGTTGTTCCCGATCGGCGTGCCGAGCAGCAGCCCGCGGAGGGTTTCGTTCACCGGTGTGAACGGCTGGTACTCGGCGAACCAGCGCAGCCCGGTGGGCATCGACCCGGTGGGCACGAAGCCGCTGCCCAGGAACGGCAGCAGCATCAGGAACATGGGCAGGTTGCTGGCGCTCTCCGGGTTCTTGCTGACCAGGCCGATCGCCACCGCCAGCCAGGTCAGCGCGACGCTGGTCAGCACCAGCAGGCCGGCGGCGGCGAGCCAGGGCAGCGGGCCCGCGTCCGGGCGGAAGCCGATCGCCACCGCCACCCCGGTCACCGCCGCGATGCTCAGCACCGCCTGGATGAGGCTGCCGAGCACATGGCCGGTCAGCACCGAGGGCCGCCAGATCGCCATGGTGCGGAACCGGGCGATGACGCCCTGCGCCATGTCCATCGCGACCGAGATCGCCGTGCCCTGCGCCACGGAGGCGACCGTCAGCATGATGATGCCGGGAGCCACGTAGTTGACGTAGGCGGCGCGGCCGGACAGGCCGCCGCCGAGGCCGTTGCCCAGGGTGCCGCCGAACACGTAGACGAACAGCAGCAGCAAGATGACGGGCAGGCCCACCAGGAGCAGGGTCATGGACGGATAGCGCTGCATGTGCCGGAGCTGGCGGCGCAGCATGGTCAGCGAGTCGCTGACCGCGTAGGCGGCGGTGCTCATCGGGCGTTCTCCTCAGGTGCGCTCGGGTGGCCGGTGAAGGCGAAGAAGACGTCGTCCAGGTCGGGGCTGTGCACGGACAGGCGGCCGGTCCCGATGGCCGCGCCGTCGAGGGTGCCGAGCAGGTCGCGCACGGCCCGGACATCGCCGTCGCCGGGCACCCGCAGGGTCAGCGTGTCCTCGTCGCGGGACGCGGTGCGCAGCAGCCGGGCGGCCGCCGCGAACTCGGCCGGGGTGGCGAACTGCAGCTGGATGTGACCGCCGGGGATGCGCCGCTTGAGCTCCGCGGGGCTGCCCTCGGCGACGATCCGCCCCTGGTCCAGCACAGCGATCTGGCTGGCGAGCTGGTCGGCCTCGTCCAGGTACTGGGTGGTGAGGAAGATGGTGATGCCGTCCGCGGCGAGCCCGCGGATGATCTGCCACACGGTGCGGCGGGCGCGCGGGTCCAGCCCGGTGGTCGGCTCGTCCAGGAAGATCAGCTGCGGGTCGCCGACCAGGGTCATCGCCAGGTCGAGCCGCCGCACCATGCCACCGGAGTAGGTGCCGGCCTGCTTCCCCGCCGCGTCCGCCAGGCCGAACCGCTCCAGCAGCGCGGCGGCGCGCCGCCGGCCTTCCCGGCGCCCCAGGTGCTGCAGGTCCGCCATGAGCAGCAGGTTCTCCTCGCCGGTGAGCAGGCCGTCCACCGCCGAGAACTGCCCGGTGACCCCGATGGCGGCGCGCACCGCGTCCGGGTCGCCGGCCAGCCGGAACCCGGCCACCCGGATCTCCCCGCTGTCGGCGGGGATCAGCGTGGACAGGATGCGGACGATGGTGGTCTTGCCCGCCCCGTTCGGGCCGAGCAGGGAGAAGATCGTGCCTTCGGGGACGGTGAGGTCGATGCCGTCGAGCACCGTCGTGCCGCCGAACGACTTGCGCAGCCCGGTGGCGGTCACCGCCGGCCGGGTGGCGGTCGTGGTCGCTGTCATTGCCCGCTCCTTTCACGGGTGCCTGGGGGTGGAGGTCAGGCCCGGCGGATGTAGATGTCGCCGTAGCTGGTGGAGGCGTGGATCTCGGCGGTCTGGTCGGCGGGCCCGGGGCCCTCCGTGGCGGCCAGGTCGTTGTGCACCCGGCCGAACTTCGTGGACACGTCCAGCAGGGCGGCGGTGCCGGGCCGGATGCCGACCTCGATGCTGCCCATGGAGGTCCTGAGCGAGGAGGAGCCGCGGGCGACCTCGCCGACCCGCAGGTCGCCGTTGGCGCTGCTGGCGGTGACGCCGCCGCTGGCGTGGCCGACGGTGATGGTCCCGTTGGACGAGCTGACCCGCAGGTCGCCGGTGACCTCGCCGATCCAGGTGTCGCCGTTGGAGTTCTTCACCGTGGCCGGGCCGTCGATGGCGCCCAGCCGGACCCGGCCGGACCCGGTGGTGACGTCGGCCAGGCCGGCCACCCGGTCGACCACGATGGTGCCGCTGCCGGTGTGCAGGTCGAGCGGGCCGGTGCCGGCGGCCTCGATGTCGCCCAGGCCGGTCTTGACCCGGCAGTCGCCGAGCCGCCCGGCGCAGTGGAACGCGCCCAGCCCGGCCTCGCCGCGCAGGGCGGAGCCCGCGGGCAGCTCGACGGTCACGTCGACCGACCCGGGGCGGCCGAACATGCCCAGGCCGCGCTGCCTGGGCGCCTTCACCAGCAGCTGGCCGGCCGCGCAGGTGACCCGGGTCTGCTCGGCGGCCTGGATGTCCAGGTCGCGGGAGGCGTCGCTGGGCCGCACGTCCACCACCGTGTCGGTGCGGTCGCTGGCGATGATGCGGATGTCACCGAGCTGCAGGTCGATCACGGCGGTGATCGGCTCGGGGGTGTCGAAGCTGGGCATGGCGGTCCCTCCGGGCGGGGTGGGCTGGGGCTCGTGCGGCTGCTGGTCCGGCAGCCGCGGCAGGGGGGCGGCGAAGGCGGGGGCGGGCGGCACGGCTAGCGCACCCAGCCGGTGTAGCGCTGGCCGCCCTGCGGCGCCCGGCGGCCGGTGCGCGGGCCCGGCTCACCGGCGTCCAGCGCGGCGGTGGCCGCCCGGACCAGCCAGGCGTTGACCGACAGGCCCGCCTGGCCGGCGGCTTCCTCCACCCGGCTCTTGAGGTACTCGGGCAGCCGGAAGCTGATCCGCGCCTGGGCGCTGTCCTCTCCCTCGCTGGCGGCTGCCGGGGCGGGCGGCGGGGCGGGCTCGGCTGGCTGCCCGTAGCTGTCGGCAGCGAGCGGGGGAGTGACCACGAAGCTGGGCTCCCGGCCCCGCAGCCGCAGGTCGACCGAGCCGGGGGCCATGTCCCGGGTGATTTCCGCGGCGGCCGCGGACAGCGCGTCCAGCAGCACCAGCCGGGTGGCCGACTCCAGCG
The DNA here is from genome assembly GCA_050257395.1 of Gemmatimonadota bacterium. GTDB lineage: Bacteria > Actinomycetota > Actinomycetes > Streptosporangiales > Streptosporangiaceae > JAIRTY01. The sequence goes on from JBLMWU010000323.1 coordinate 30,828, forward strand.
GTGCGGTGAGCCGCTCGGCCAGTGCCCGGGCGTCCTCGCCCCCGGCGTCAGCGGCCACCGCCAGCTCCCGGCGGAGCTCGATGACATACGGCGTGAGATTCATGACGTCATATTGACATCATGATGACGTCAAGTCAAGCCAGAGAGGTGTCAGATAGCATCAAGACAGCATGAGATGACGTCATGGTGACGCCAGAACGGGTGCTGGGGGGTGTGTGGCCGGGGGCTAGGAGGCGTCGTCCGCGGGCGGCCGCGGACCGGCCTGCTGTGACTCCGCGGCGGGCGGGGCCGGCTCCGGTGCCGGCCGGCCGTCCGGGGGAGCGGCGGCGGGACTGCCGTTGCCGGCGGCCGCCGGCGGCGTCACCGACACCGGGGTGCCGTCACCGGCCTCGGCGGCGAACATCACCGACTCGCTGCGCAGCCGTGCCTCGTAGGCGTGCTTGCCGCCCCGCACGCCGAACAGCCGCTTGGTGAGCACCAGGTAGGCCACCAGAGCCACGTTCAGCACGAAGGCGATCAGCCGCAGCGCGGTGACCTTGGCGGTCAGGTCGTAGATCTCGTACGGGATCCCGACCGAGGTCGCGATCATCGCGAAGTATTCGCCCCACCGCTTGAGCAGCCACAGGCCGACGCCTTCCAGCACCTCGATCAGCGCGTAGCCCAGCGCGCCGAGCGCGAGCCAGGTGAGGGTCCGCGCGTTCAGCGTGAAGGCGTGCTGGATCAGGCCGAGCAGATGGGAGTGCTTCACGTTGTAGCCGAGCTCGGTCAGCAGCGTGCGCAGCACCGGCAGCAGGTCCTTGTTGTACTCCTGCTCGATCGACACCCGGGAGGTCCTGAACTGCCACAGCGCGTAGGCCAGCAGGGCGAAGATGATCGCCCGCAGGAACCGCTCCACCGCGAAGAACCGCAGGATCAGGGCGCTGCGCAGCTCCTTGCCGCGGCGCACCTGGGGGGCGGCGGCGGCCGGCCCGCTGCGGCCGGGCCCGCCGGGCACGAACGTGCCGCAGCGCAGGCAGCGCCAGTTCTCGCCCGCCTGCGTGCTGCTGGTCATCCGGGCGCGGATGGCCGGCTCGTCGGGGGCGTAGGTCACGTGTCCCCGGGCACCGCAGGCGAGCAAGCTCCAGTCCATGCGGCGCAGTCTAGAGTGCCGGGTGCTTTAGGGCACCCGGCCGCCCATGCCACAGGACCGGCGGCGGGCCTGCCCGCGCGTCAGTGGGGGACGATGATGCCGTTGTCCAGGGTCAGCACGTCGTCGCAGGCCAGGCACAGCACGCCGGGGTCGGCGCCGGTCGTCACGATGGCCGTGTCGCGGCCCAGGTCGCGGATGCCAGCGGCCACGCTGGCGGCGTCCCGGGGGCTGAGGCCGTCGAGCAGCCGGTCGAGCAGCAGCAGGTCGGGCTCGTGCACCGCGGCCGCCGCCAGCCAGGCCCGGCGGGCCACCGCGGGCGGCGCGGCCCGCAGCGGGACCCGCGCCCACGGGGTCAGCGCCAGCCGGTCCAGGATCGCCGCGGTGAGCGTCTCCCGGTCCTCGGCGGCCAGCCCGGCCAGCCGGGCGGCGTGCTCGACCGCCCCCCGGAGCCGGAACGCCGTCTGCAGCCGCCCCGGCCGCCGGCCCACCCCGATGCGCGGCCGGATCGCGGCCCGGCCGTGCGGGGTGGTCAGATCCTCCCCGAGCACGCGCAGCTCACCGTAGGCCGGCCGGGCCGAGCCCGCCAGCAGGTCGATCACTGCGGAACCGGCCGACCTGCGCGGCACGGCGATGCCGACCACCGTGCGGCCCGACAGCGGCGTGTCCATCCGGAAGCTGGCCGCGCGCAGCGCCCAGCCCCACCCGTGCCGTGCCCCCACCCCCGCTGCGAGCACCGGTGGCATACCCGCCATGACAGTGCTGGAACGCACAGCCACCCCCCGTGGCTAGGCAGTATCCACCAGGCAATATAGCTTGCCGTAATCAATCCTGTCACGATCGGTGACCAAGTTCGGGCGGCCCGTGACCACGCTGGCGGCGGGGGTGCCGCACCGGCCGGGACCGGCGGTCACGATGGCGCGGCCCGGGCCGGTAGCGTGTCCCTCGTGGCCAAGCCGCTGGAACTCCCGTTCGACCCGATCGCCCGGGCGGCGCAGACCTGGGAGGAGCGGTTCGGGCCGTCGGCGGCGATGGCCGCGGTCACCTCGATCATGCGGGCGCAGCAGATCCTGCTGGGCGGCCTGGACGCCGTGCTCCGCCCGCACGGCCTCACGTTCGCCCGTTACGAGGCGCTGGTCCTGCTCACGTTCAGCCGCAGCGGCGCGCTGCCGCTGCGGGTGATCGGCCAGCGGCTGATGGTGCACCCGACCAGCGTCACGAACACCATCGGCCGGCTGGAGAAGCAGGGGCTGGTGGCCCGGCGGCCTAACCCGCGGGACGGCCGGGGGACCCTGGCGGAGATCACCCAGCCGGGCCGCGATGTCGTCAAGCTGGCCACCGCGGACCTGATGGCGGCCAGGTTCGGCATGGGCGGCTACGGCGAGGGCGAGCTCGGCGACCTGTTCCGGCTGCTGCGCGGCCTGCGGCTGGCCGCGGGCGACTTCCTGCCGGAGCAGTCCTGCTGAGCCGCTGTCAGGGATTGGTCACCGGTGACGGCCGCCAGGTCTGGCCGCCGTCGTAGGTGAACCACACCGCTCCCTGGCGGGGGTCGGCGGGCACGGCCACGCCCTGCTGCCCGGTGGTCATGCCCACGTAGCTGAACCCGCCGGGCGGCGCCGAGACCACCTCGGCGGGCTGCCACCTGCCGCCGCCGTCCGGGGAGACGGCGATGCCCTGGCTGGTGGCGAGGATCAGCGCGCCGGTCAGCGAGCCGGACAGCGAAGCGGCGGTGCCCCCCGCGCTGACCTGGCCCGCGGACTGCCAGGTCCGGCCGCCGTCGCCGGAGGCGAAGACCTGGCCGGCTGACCCGCCGGCCCCCGGGCACAGCACCACCAGCCGGTCCGCGCCCGTAACCGCCAGCAGCGCGCCGCCAGGCTGGCCCGGCGGCCCCGGGCTGCAGGGCGCCCCGGTCAGCAGCCCGCCCGCGGCGGGCTGCCACGGGCCGCTGGCCGCCCCGGGCCCCGCCACCAGGCCGCCGCCCGGCGGCAGCAGGTAGCTGGCGGTGCCGGTGAGCAGCAGCTGCGCGGACGAGGGGGCGCCGCCCGCGGTCAGGCCGCCCGTGGCGCCGGGCACCGGCTGCCAGTTGTCGCTGGCCGCCGGGGACGAGTAGAGGCTGAACGAGGTGCAGTCCGCCGCGTAGGCGGCGCCGCCGCCGTGGCACCGGGCCAGCACCGCGTAGGCGGTGGCGCCGCGGGTCTCCAGCGCGGTCACCCGCAGCCCGTGCGTGGGGACCTGGGCCCAGTGCTTCCCGCTGTCGTGGGTGGCCCACAGCTCCGGGCCGAACGCCCAGCCGTCCGCGAGGTTGAGGAACCGGAGCTGGCTCACGCCGTGCGAGCCGTCCGGTGCCCCGGTGACCGGGGCGGGCACCCCGTACCAGGTGCGGCCGCCGTCGTCGGTGCGCGCGATGGAGGTGCAGATGTAGGCGGCTGGCGGCCCGCACTGGCCGGGCGTCCCGGCCTGCCCGATCACCCAGCCGGTGCCGGTGCTCACGAACGTCACCGAGGTGGGCGCGAAGTGGGGCGGCACCGGCGGGAGGGTCGGGGCGGGGGTGCCGGATCCGGCCGGCGACGGCCGTGCGCTCGGCTGCGGCGGCGTGGTCAGCAGCGTCTGGCCGGCCACGTCGCCGCCGGACTGGGACGACGGGCGGAGCTGGGAGAGCACCAGCTGCGGCAGGGTGGCGATGCCCAGCACGATCACCGCGGCGCCGGCGGCCGCCGACACCGCCTGCACGAGCTTGCGCTGCCGGGCCCGCTTGCGGATCCGGTCCAGCGTGCCGGGGGGCGGGGGCAGCGGCGGCACCTGCTCCGCCAGCCACTCGTCCAGCGTGCTGCCCGGCGGCCCGCCGCTGGCGCCGCCGGGGGTGCCGGGGGGCCCGCCCTGGCGGGGGTCGCCGGGATCGGGGGAGAAGGGGTCGCGGGGCTCAGGCATCGGCTTCCCCCAGCGCCGCCCGCAGCCGGGCCCGGGCGTGGTAGAGGTCGGCCTTGACGGTGCCCTCCGGCCGGCCGAGCAGGGCCGCGACGTCCCGGACCGGGTACCCGCCGTAGTAGTGGAGCAGGAACGGGTGGCGCAGCCGGTCGGGCAGCGCCTGGATGAGGGCCCGCACGTCCACGTCCTGGGACGGATGGTGCACGGCGTCCTCGGCCACGCCCGCGATGGCGGTGCGCAGTGCCCGCCGTTCCCGCCCGGTCTTGCGCCAGTGGTCCCGGACCAGGTTGGTTGCGATCATGTACAGGTAGCTCTGCGGGTTGTCCAGCCCGGTCCACCGCGCGAGCAGCCGGGTGAACGCCTCCGATGCGATCTCGTGTGCCGTCTCGTCGTCGTCGACCAGCCGCCGCACCCAGCCCGCCAGCCGCGGGTAGCACGCGCTGAACAGTTCTTCGACCGCGGCCCGGTCGCTGCTGCGGAACGTCCCCACACCGTCCCCTCGGCTGGCCGCCCCCGCCGCCGGTGCCAGCGGTGTCAGCATGGCGAGGGCATCCCCGGCCACTGCGGCCACGCCGACGCTGGTGGATGGGGGTTGCACCGGTTTACCACACCTCCCGCGACGCCGGGGCTGAAGCGGCCAGGGCGGCCTGCTGCGCCCGGCCATCTTCTGTGACGCCGCAGCGCCGGCTCTGGTTGGGACGCCTTCCGTGCATCCGCGCGCGCCGGGCTTAGACTGGGGAAAGCAGTTAGTAGGACGTCCAACTAAATGCCCTTACCGTCCTACCGGCGAGCAGTCTGGGAAGGAACCGCCATGGACCCGCGCGCGACCGCCGGAGACCCCGAGGAAGGCAGGCGCCGCTGGCAGCGCCGGTTCGACCAGGCGCGCGTCCGGGACGCCGACTTCACCACCCTGTCCGGCGTGGCGGTGGACCCGGTGTACGGGCCGCCGCCCGGCGCCGTGGTGCCGGGCTTCGAGCGGATCGGCTGGCCCGGGGAGTTCCCGTTCACCCGCGGCCTGTACCCGGCGGGCTACCGGGGCCGGGCCTGGACGATCCGCCAGTTCTCCGGGTTCGGCAACGCCCGGCAGACCAACGAGCGGTACCACATGCTGCTGCGGGCCGGCGGCACCGGCCTGTCGGTGGCGTTCGACATGCCCACCCTCATGGGCCGCGACTCCGACGACCCGCGCTCCCTCGGCGAGGTCGGGCACTGCGGGGTGGCGATCGACTCGGCCGCGGACATGGACGTGCTGTTCAGCGGCATCCCGCTGGCCGACGTGACCACCTCGATGACCATCAGCGGCCCGGCGGTGCCGGTGTTCTGCATGTACCTGGTCGCCGCCGAGCGGCAGGGCGCGGACATCAGCGCGCTGGACGGGACGCTGCAGACCGACATCTTCAAGGAGTACATCGCCCAGAAGGAATGGCTGTTCCCGCCCCAGCCGCACCTGCTGCTGATCGGCGACCTGATGGAGTACTGCGCCGGGCAGATCCCCGCGTACAAGCCGCTGTCGGTGTCGGGATACCACATCCGGGAGGCGGGCTCCACGGCCGCGCAGGAGCTGGCGTTCACCCTCGCGGACGGCTTCGGGTACGTCGAGCTGGGCCTGTCGCGCGGCCTGGACGTGAACACCTTCGCCCCCGGGCTGTCGTTCTTCTTCGACGCGCACATCGACTTCTTCGAGGAGATCGCCAAGTTCCGCGCCGCCCGCCGGATCTGGGCCCGGTGGCTGCGCGACACCTACGGCGCGACCAGCGAGCGGGCCCAGTGGCTGCGCTTCCACACCCAGACCGCCGGGGTGTCGCTGACCGCCCAGCAGCCGGACAACAACATCGTCCGCACCGCCGTCGAGGCGCTGGCGGCGGTGCTGGGCGGCACCAACTCGCTGCACACCAACGCCCTGGACGAGGTGCTCGCGCTGCCCAGCGAGCGGGCGGCCGAGATCGCGCTGCGCACCCAGCAGGTGATCATGGAAGAGACCGGGGTGGTGAACGTCGCGGACCCGCTCGGCGGCTCCTGGTACCTGGAGGCGCTCACCGACCGGCTGGAGGCCGAGGCGGAGCAGATCTTCACCCGGATCCGGGACATGAGCCCGGACGGCTCGATGACCGGCGGCATCCTGCGCGGGATCGAGACCGGCTGGTTCACCTCGGAGATCGCGGAGGCGGCCTTCGCCTACCAGCAGCAGCTGGAGAAGGGCGAAAAGAAGGTGGTCGGCGTGAACT
>JBLMWU010000324.1:0-19566 GCA_050257395.1 Gemmatimonadota bacterium
GCCAGCGGCTCGCCGTAACAGCGGACGTTCGGCAGTTCGACATCCACCCCGGCCGCCAGCGCCAGCCCGGCGGCCTCGGCCGGGGACCCCGCCACCCGGTGCAGCACCTCCAGGAACGAGATCCCGTAGTAGTCGGCCACCACCACACCGTCGAAGCCGAGCTGCTCCCGCAGCACCCCGGTGAGCAGGCCGGGGTCGGCGGCGGGCGGGACGCCGTCCACGTCGGCGTAGGAGTGCATGACCGAGCGGGCGCCGCCGTCCCGCAGCGCCATCTCGAACGGAACCAGGACCACGTCGGCGAACTCGCGCGGGCCGATCGCGGCCGGGGCCATGTTGCGCCCGGCCCGGGAGGCCGAGTAGCCGGCGAAGTGCTTGAGGGTGGCGATGATCCCGGCCGACTGCAGCCCCCGCACGTACGCGGTGCCCAGCACCCCAACCAGGTAGGGGTCCTCGCCGATGGTCTCCTCGACCCGGCCCCACCGGGCGTCCCGCACCACGTCGAGCACGGGGGCCAGGCCCTGGTGGACGCCGAGCGCCCGCATGTTCTGCCCGATGGCGGCGGCCATCTCCCCGACCAGCGCCGGGTTGAACGACGCGCCCCAGGCGAGCGGGGTGGGGAAGATGGTGGCGCCCCAGGCGGTCAGCCCGGTCAGGCACTCCTCGTGGGCGATCGCCGGGATGCCGAACCGGCTCGCGGCCGTGACCTGCGCCTGCAGTTCCGCCAGCGTGCGCATGCCCGCGGCCGGAGTCACCGGCCGGGTGCCGTACACCCGGGTGAGCTGGCCCAGCCCGTCCCGGATGAGCTCGGGCAGCGGCGGCAGGTCGCCGGTGAACTCGCCCTGCAGCGGCGCCGCCTCGTCGCCTGCCGAGCTCAGCCACACGCTGGACAGCTGCGCCAGCTTCTCCTCCAGCGTCATCCGGCCGAGCAGATCGGCCACCCGCTCCGCCACCGGCAGGCCCGGGTCGCGCCACGGCCCGGCTGCGCCGTCTGCGTCGCCGTTCTGGTGCTGGCTGCTGGCGGCGGGGCCGTGGATGTCGCTGCCGGGCCCGGTCCGGTGGGCAGTCATCAGTGGCTAGACCTCGTCTCGTGGAAAGGCCGGGCCGCCGCGGGCCGGGACGGCCCGGGAGCCCGGGTGGGCGGACCAGCCGCGGCGGCGGGCCGCATCCTCACGCGGGGTGGGTGGTGGACTCGCGGATGACCAGCTCGGTGGTCAGCTCGACCCGCTGGCTGCGCAGCGGGATGCCCTCGATGAGATCCCCCAGCATCTCGGCAGCGACCCGGCCCATGTCGGCCAGCGGCTGGCGGACCGTGGTCAGCGGCGGCGACACCCAGCGGGCGGCGGGCAGGTCGTCGAAGCCCACCACGCTGAGGTCCTGCGGGATGCGCAGCCCGCGCTGCCGGGCTGCCTCGTACACGCCGAGTGCCTGCTGGTCGCTGCCCGCGAAGATGGCCGTCGGCCGCTCCGGCAGGTCGAGCAGCTCGCCGCCGCGCAGGAAGCCGCCCTCGTGCTGGAAGTCCCCGTGCCGGGCCAGCGCCGGGTCGAACGGCAGGCCAGCCCGCTCCAGCGCGGACCGGTAGCCGTCCACCCGGGCGCGGCTGCACAGGTAGTCCGCGGGGCCGGTGATGGCGGCGATCCGCCGGTGGCCCAGCGCCAGCAGATGGTCGGTGGCGGCCAGCCCGCCCGCCCAGTTGGTGGCGCCGACGCTGGGCAGGTCCGGGTCGGGCAGATTAGCCGGGTCCACGACCACCAGCGGCAGGCCGTCCTGGCGCAGCTGCTGCAGCTGCGGCGGGGTGAGCTCGGAGGTGATGAGGATGACGCCGTCGGTGTCGTGACTGGCGAGTGCGCTGGTCCAGCTCGCCGGGCGGGCGTTGCCGTGGCGCACGGCCGAGACGGCGGCGCCCATGCCGTGCGCGGAGCACCATTCCTCGGCGCCGCGCAGGATCTCCACCGCCCAGGGGCTGTCCAGCCCGTTGAACACCAGGTCGATCAGCCCTGCCCGGCGTCCCCTGCGCTGGCCGGGCCGCTGGTAGTTCAGCTCGCCGAGCAGCCGTTCCACCCGCGCGCGGGTGTCCGGGGCGACGTCCGGCCGCCCGTTGACCACCTTGGAGACGGTGGGCAGCGAAACCCCGGCCTCGGCGGCGACGGCCGCCAGGGTCGGCCTGCGCTGGGTGGCTGCGTCCCGCCGGCCGGTCCCCGGCGCGCGCTCCGTGCTGGGCACAGCCCACCACCTTCCTGCTGCGGTGCCTGGACCGCGCTCTCGAAACTATTCGGCGTCGGTATCGTACCCGTCCGTCCCTGGATTGCCCAGTACATCACCACCCAGATCACCCGTAGTTTGCTGGCAGGCGCCGTAAAGGTGGCACCGCGCGCGTCACCTGACGGCAGTTGTGTAACGAGTCCGAAACAGGGGGTTGACCGGCATTACCGCGGTTTCTACGATAACGGCACGCCGAAACATTGCTGAACATTTCGAACGACTTAGGCAGCGGCCTAGGCCGACCCGGCGCCGGTCCGGTCTCGCGGTGCCCTCCCCCCGGCCCTCGTCCTCAGGAGATGACCACCATGCGCAGCACCCGGAAGTATGCCGCCCTCACCCTCGGGGTCGCGGCAGCTCTCGCGCTCGGCGCCTGCGGCAGCAGCAGCGGCAGCAGTGGCAGCAGCAGCGGCAATCAGGCGTCGGGCCCGGTCACCCTCACCTGGTGGCACAACGGCAACACCCAGCCGCTCATGGGCGTCTGGCAGCAGGTCGCCAACTCGTACCACTCCGCCCATTCGAAAGTTTCATTCAAGATCGTCCCGATCCAGAGCGAGCAGTTCAAGACGAAGATGCCGCTCGCGCTGAAGGGCAGCAACCCGCCGGACATCTTCCAGCAGTGGGGCGCCGGCAACGAAGCGACCCAGGTCCAGTCGGGCAAGCTGGCGAACCTCACCCCCCTCGTCAGCAGCTGGGTCGGCCAGCTCGGCACGGCGGCGAAAAGCTGGCAGGTGAACGGCCAGCAGTACGGCCTGCCCTATGACCTGCACGTGGTGGGCTTCTGGTACCGCAAGGACCTGTTCGCCAAGGCGGGCATCACGTCCCCGCCCACCACGCTGGCCGCGCTGGAGTCGGACGACGCCAAGCTCAAGGCCCACCACATCGTCCCGATCGCGGTCGGCAGCAAGGACCAGTGGCCGGACGCGTTCTGGTGGGAGTACTTCGCGCTGCGGGAATGCCCCTCGTCCACCCTCCAGCAGGCGATGAAGGCGTCCGACCTGAGCGCGCCGTGCTTCATGAAGGCGAGCAGCGACCTCACCGCGTTCATGAAGACCAGCCCGTTCCAGCCCGCGTTCCTGTCCACGCCGTCCCAGACCGGGGCGGGGAGTTCGGCCGGCATGCTGGCGAACGGCAAGGCCGCCATGGAGCTGCAGGGTGACTGGGAGACCATCGTGACGCCCGCGCTCACCAGCGACAAGCAGCTGATCTCGAAGCTGGGCTGGTTCCCCTTCCCCAGCGTCACCGGCGGCGGCGGCAGCCCCACCACCGTGCTGGACGGCGGTGACGGCTTCTCCTGCACGACGGCCGCGGCGGAACCGGCCTGCGCCGACTTCCTCAAGTACGTCGACAGCGTGCCGGTGCAGGAGAAACTGGTGTCGCAGGCGAACGTCGGCCTGCCGGCCAACCCCGGGGCCCAGGGCGCACTGTCCAACCCGGCGCTGAAGACGGCCGCCCAGGCGCTGCACAACGCCTCCTACGCACAGGTGTACTTCGACATCGCGCTGCCGACCAACCCCGGCCTGGCGCTGGACCAGGCGATCGCGAACTTCTTCGCGGGCAAGGCCACCCCGCAGCAGGTGGTCAACTCGGTGCAGGCCAACGCGGGCCACTGATGACCCGGCTTGACACCAAGGCGGCAGCCGCGCCGGGTCAGCCCGGCGCGGCTGCCGCCGCTCCCCGCGGCCGCCGGCGCGGGCGGCTGGGCAAACGGGCCGAGCTGGCCGTGCTGCTCACCCCCGCGCTGGCGCTCTTCCTCCTGTTCGTCCTCGTCCCGATGGTCATCGCCGCCTGGTACAGCCTCTACAACTGGAGCGGGTACGGGCCGCTGACCGACTTCATCGGCGTGCAGAACTACACCGACGTGCTGACCGGCCCGGTCTTCCACCAGTCGGTGCTGCACAACGTGATCATCGCGGTGCTGTCCCTCCTCATCCAGCTGCCCATCAGCGTCGCGCTCGCCCTGCTGCTGAACCGGCGGATCCGCGGCCGGGCCGCGCTGCGGCTGGCGGTCTTCGCGCCATACGTGCTGTCCGAGGCGACCACCGCGGTGATCTGGCTGCTGCTGCTGCAGCCGAACGGGTTCGTCAACCAGCTGCTCCAGGCGGTCGGCCTCGGCGGTCTCGTCCATCAGTGGCTGGCCAGCACCAGCCTTGTGCTCTACACCCTGTTCGCGGTGATCACCTGGAAGTACATCGGCTTCGGGATCGTGCTGCTGCTGGCTGGCCTGCAGGGGATCCCGGCCGAGCTGCACCAGGCGGCGGCGGTGGACGGTGCCACCCCGTGGCAGATCACCCGCCGGATCACGCTGCCGCTGCTCGGCCCGACGATCAGGATCTGGATCTTCCTGTCGGTCATCGGCTCGCTGCAGCTGTTCGACATTCCCTGGATCATGACCAACGGCGGGCCGGCGACCTCCTCCAGCACGATGATCATCTACCTGTTCCAGAACGGGATCCTGCGGGTCCAGCTCGGGTTCGGCGCCGCGGTGGCCGTGGTCCTGCTGGCGATCTCGTTCGTGTTTGCCCTTCTCTACCAGCGATTCGCGCTGCGCCGGGACACCGCCGGCGCGCTGACCCGGGCTGTGGGGTGAGACCGGCATGTCCGCAGCCGTGACGGCCAGCCCGGCGCCCGCCGCCGCCCGCCGGGGCCGGCCGGGCCGCCACTGGCTCACCAGGCCCGCCACCTGGCTGGTGATCCTGGTGGTGCTGGCGCTGACGCTCGTCCCGATGTTCTTCGTGATCATCGGCGGTTTCCGCAGCACCGCGCAGCTCAACGAGAACCCCGCCGGGCTGCCGCATCCGTGGGTGTGGGGCAACTACGCCTCGGTCCTCACCTCCGGTGCCTTCTGGCAGCCCGTCGCCAACAGCGCGATCATCGCGGTGGTGGCCACGGCCACCGCGGTCACGGTGGGCGCCATGGCCGCGTTCGCGCTGTCGCGGTACTCCTTCCGCGGCCGTGAGGGCTTCTACCTGCTGTTCATCGCGGGCCTGCTGTTCCCGATCAACGCCGCGGTCCTGCCGCTGTACCTGCTGCTGCAGCAGATCGGCCTGCTGGACAACCTGTTCGGGGTGGCACTGCCGGAAGCCGCGTTCCAGCTGCCGGTCACGATCCTGATCCTGCGGCCGTTCATGCGCGCCATCCCCGGCGACCTGGAGGACGCCGCGGTGGTGGACGGCGCCAGCCGGTTCGGGTTCTTCCTGCGGATCCTGGTACCGCTGTCGCGGCCCGCCCTGACCACGGTGGCGATCCTCACGTTCGTGGTGAGCTGGAACGGCTACCTGCTGCCACTGGCGGTGTTCACCACCCAGTCGAACTACCCGCTGCCGCTGGCCGTGGCGACCTTCCAGTCCACGTACTCGCAGGACACCGCCGCCGTGTTCGCGTTCACCGCGCTGTCGATGGTGCCCGCGCTCGCCGTGTTCGTCTTCGCGCAGCGGCATCTCGTCGGCGCGCTGGCGGGGGCGCTGAAGGGCTGACGGTCGCCGGAGGGCGGGGGCGGGGCGGCGGACCCTCCGCTCCGCTCGCTGGCGCTCGCTCTTTACACGCTCCGGGCTCCGCCGCCCCGCCCCCGCTGGTGTGGCCCATTACGTCCCCCCGCGGAGGTCACAGGCGCGCGGGCGGCTCCTCGGCGGCGGTGGCGGGATAGGTGGTGAGGCGGCCGCACATGCCGAACGCCGGCGGGCCGTCCGGGTGCGGGATGCGCAGCAGCGTCCCCTCCCGCAGGTGGCCTGCCTGCCCGGTGGCGATGGCGGACAGGTGCTGGCCGGTCAGGCCGGCCACCGCCGCCGCCTGCTCCTGCCACCGCGCACGCCAGTCCGCCGCCCGGCCGCGCACCAGCCTGGTGGCGGCGGCCAGGAAGGGCTCCAGCGCGGCCGGGCCGCTGGCGGTCACCTGGTCGCGCAGTGCCAGGTAGCCCTCGATGGCAAGGTCGCGGCGGCGGCGGGCGGCGGCCGCCAGTACGTCCTGCGCGGCGCCGGCGGGCAGGGCCGCCGCCGCGGCGTAGCGGTCCGGGTCGGCCAGCACCTCCGGCGGAAACGTCAGCACGGCGTCGCCCGCCTCGGGCAGCCCGGCGTTCTGCATGACCACCGCGATCCGCAGGCCGCCGTCGTTCACGAGCCGGTGCACCGTGCCCGGCGTGAACCACAGGCAGTCCCCCGGGTGCAGCGGCACCTCGGCGCAGCCGTGGCTGCCGAGGGTCTGCAGCCGCCCGGCGCCGGCGGTGACCAGGTAGCCCTCGGTGGAGGCGAGGTGGACGTGCGCGGACCCGCCACGCAGGCCGTCCGGGCACGGCGCGTCGTACACCTCCAGCACAGTCAGCCCCGTGCCGCCGGGGAAGGCACGCGCCGGGCCGGGCCGGGGGCGCGCTGGCGGGCGCTCCTGCCCGCCGCTCACGTCCCCGCCCCGGCGGCAGTGCCCGGCACCCCGGCAGCCAGCTGCCCGGCCAGCGCCTCGCAGCCGGCCCGGTCCAGCCGGCCGTCGGCGATGGCCACCCGGTACCGCAGCTCCAGGGTGTCCCCGCTGGCAAGCGTGTGCGTGCCGGCGAAGAAGGGCGCGGGGCACAGGCACGCGAAGGGCCGGCTCCGGACGAACCACTGGCCGGGGTAGCCGAAGTTGCCCGGGCTGTCCGCCATCAGCACCGTGGACCAGCGGCCGTGCCCGTCGTGCTGGCCGGCGAAGGCCAGCCACGGGCCGCGCCAGCCCATGTACTCGTCCCCGCCCTCGCCGTCGGGGGCGACGACCCGTCCGCCGGTGAACGAGCGGGGGCCGCGCCAGAACAGCCCGCCGTACCCGGCGTTCTCCCGGCCCTCGGTGGTGGGGCTGCCGATGGTGATGCTGTGCCCGCCCACGTTGTGCATAGCCGTGGTGAAGGTGAGCACCCAGGCGCCCATGCCCGGGTGCACCTGCACGCCGAATTCCCGCTGCTCGGTGAGCCAGGCCTGGTTGTCCTCGGTGATCCAGGTGAGCTGTTCGGTCAGCCCGCCCGGGCCGCCGGGCCCGTGATCGGCAGCACGGCGCGGCCCGAACCGGTCGTGCCGGATCCGGCCGTTGTTGGGCAGCTGCCGGTAGCCGTGGCCGCGAAGATAGGTGGGGCCGCCCCAGAAGTTGGCCGGCCCCACGTTCGGCAGCGACCAGGCGATCCCCTTGTGCCAGACGTGGTCGTGCGGCCGGTACAGGCTCACCAGGTCGCCCCGCAGCGTGCGCAGCGGGTGGAAGTACGGCCGCGGCGACTCCAGCTGCGCCTCCGGCGGCTGGTACACGTACCGCAGCAGCTCGGTTTCCCGGCCGTGCGGGTCCTGCCAGCGTGCCCGCACGAGCGCGCCGTCGTCGGTCAGGGTCACCATCGGGCACCATCTCCGTCCATCCGCGTATAGAACGGCGACCCCGGCACGAGCTCAGCGGGGCTGACCGGCCGCCGGGTGAACGCCGACGCGTAGATGCCGGCGGTCAGCGCCAGCGTGCGCCTGCTCTCCGGCAGCGTCACCGGCGGCGACGTGCCCGCCTGCAGGCACCGCAGCACCTCGGTGAACTGGGCCCGGTGCCCGCTGGGCACGCCTTTCTCCCCCGCCTGCCAGGCCGTGAGCACCTGGCCGGCCTGGCCGGGGGCGGGCGTCACCCGCCAGTCCTCGTCCCGGTACCCGTACAGGTGGGTCACCTCCACGGTGGCGTGCTCGAAGTCGAACCGCAGGTAGGACTCTTCCCGCGGGGACAGCACGCTGTTCAGCACGCTCGCCACCGCCCCGCTGGCGAACGTCACGTGGGCAAGGGACAGGTCCTCGGTCTCCATCCGGCGGGCCTGCCTGCGGGCGACCGCGGACACCTCGGCCCACTCGCCGAGCACCGACAGCAGCAGGTCGAGCTGGTGGATGCCGTGCCCCATGGTCGGGCCGCCGCCCTCGGTCTGCCACCGGCCGCGCCACGGCACCTCGAAGTAGGCCTGGTCGCGGAACCAGGTGGTGTGGCACACGGCCAGCAGCGGGCGGCCGAGCACGCCCGCCGCCGCCAGCGCCCGCAGCCGCCGCGCACCGGACCCGAACCGGTGCTGGAAGACCGTGGCGAACCAGGGGCCGCCCGCCCCGGCGCCGCCCTGGCGCTGGCCCGCGGCCGGCGACAGCTCGTCCAGTTCCCGCAGGCTCAGCGCGGGCGGCTTCTCGGCCAGCACCGACACCCCCGCGCGCAGGCAGGTGAGCGCCTGCTGGTGATGCAGGGCCGGCGGGGTGCACAGGTGCACCAGGTCCGGGCGCGCCTCCCGCAGCAGTTCGGTGAGGCCCGGATACGGCCGGCCGGCCCCGCCGGCGCCGCAGAAGTCCGCCAGCCGGGAAGCGTCGATGTCGGTGCACCCGGTGACCTCCGCCAGGCCGCCCAGGTGACGTAAGGCGTCCAGGTGGATGCGGGCGATGTTGCCGGTGCCCACGATCGCGATCCGCGCCGGTACCACCCGCCCCGCCTGCTCCGCCCTGCCTGGCGGCCGTCCCCGCGGGCGGCCGTCGCCTGCGACGTTACGGCGGGGCCGGCCCGCTGGCAACGCGTTTCGGCAACCTTTCGGAGCTACCGCCGGGACGGCAGGAAGCGGTGCCGGGCGGCGCCCCAGCCGGCTGCGAACTGGCCGCAGAAGATCACCAGCAGGGCGGCGATGGGCACGGTCCAGCTGCCGGTGACGGAGTGCAGCAGCCCGGTCAGCAGCGGCCCGATGGCCGACACCAGGTAGCCGCCGCCCTGCGAGAACGCGGACAGGGAGGCGGCGGTGACCGGGTCGCCGGTCCGGGCCATGGTGAAGTACAGCGCCAGGCCGAGCGAGGCGCCCTGGCCCAGGCCGAGCAGCAGGGTCCAGGCGGCCGCCAGCGACGACGGCGCGAACCACACGCCTGCCAGCCCGGCCATGCTCGCGGCCACGGTCGCCGCGACCAGCACCCGCTGGTCCCGGGTGCGGTGCGCGAGCACCGGGATGAACAGCGCGGTCACCGCGTTGCCCAGGTTCATCAGGGCGAGCAGGCCGCCCGCGCCAGCCGCGCTCGCGCCGCGGTCGCGGAACAGGATCGGCAGCCACGACAAGGTGGCGTAGTAGGTCAGGCTCTGCAGCCCCATGAACAGCATGACCTGCCAGGCCAGCAGGTGCCGGGACACCCTGACCAGCCGGGTTCCGCCCGGCTGCCCGGCGGCTGGCCCCCCGGCGGCGTCCCGGCCGGCGGGATCGCGTTCGGCGGGCAGGGTGCGGTACCGGGCCTGCGGCAGCCAGGCCACCATCGCCAGCACCGCGGGCAGCGCCCACATGCCGACGGCCAGCGGCACCGAATGGCCCGACGCCCGGTACACCGGCACCGCGATCAGCGACCCCAGGATCGCCCCGGCCGAGAGGCTGAGCAGGTAGATCCCGAGCAGCCAGCCGGCCCGGGCGGCCTGGCGGCGCTTGACCAGGCTGGGCAGCAGCACGTTCATCAGCGCGATGGCGGCGCCGGCCGCCACCGTGCCGGGGAACAGCAGCCACTGCGGGGCCAGGCCGCGCATCGCCAGCCCGCCCGCCAGCAGCACCAGCGCCGCCAGCAGCACCCGCTCCTCCCCGAACCTGCGGCTGAGCGGCGCGGCCACCCCGGAGAACACCGCGAAGCACAGCACCGGGGTGGCCGCGAGCAGCGCGAGCTCCGCGGACGACAGGCCCAGCCGTGCCGACAGCTCCGGGAACAGCGGCGGCAGGCTGGTGACGGCGGCCCGCAGGTTGAACGCGAGCGCCACGATGCCGGTGACGAACAGCGCCACCGGCCACCGGTGCCGGGCCGGGGCCGGCGTGGTCACGGCGGGGGCGGCGGGATCAGGCATGCCGTCACGCCGTCCCCGCCGCGCCCGTGCCCGCTGCGCCCGTTCCCGCTGCGCCCGTTCCCGCTGCGCAGGGCCAGGTGATCAATCCCGGGACCGCAGCGAGCGCAGCACGTACTGCATGATCCCGCCGTGCCGGTAGTAGTCGGCCTCACCCGGGGTGTCGATCCGCACCACGGCCCGGAACTCCTGCCCGTCCGCGCGCACGGTCACCTCCCGCGGCACCGGGCCGGAGTTCATCTCCTCGATGCCGGTGATGTCGAAGGTCTCGGTGCCGGTGAGGCCCAGCGTGGCGGCCGACTCCCCCGGCCGGTACTGCAGCGGCAGCACCCCCATGCCGATCAGGTTGGAGCGGTGGATCCGCTCGAACGACTCGGCCAGCACGGCCCGCACCCCCAGCAGCAGGGTGCCCTTGGCGGCCCAGTCACGGGACGACCCGGAGCCGTACTCCTTGCCGCCGAGCACCAGCAGCGGCGTGCCCTCGGCCTGGTAGGCCTGGGACGCGTCGTAGATGCTCAGCTGCTCGCCCCCGGGCTGCTTCACGGTGACGCCGCCCTCGGTGCCCGGCGCGAGCTGGTTGCGCAGCCGGATGTTGGCGAACGTGCCGCGGATCATCACCTCGTGGTTGCCGCGCCGCGAGCCGTAGGAGTTGAAGTCCCGCCGCTCCACCCCGTGGCCGGTGAGGTACTGCCCGGCCGGGGCGTCGGTCTTGATCGCGCCGGCCGGGGAGATGTGGTCGGTGGTGACCGAGTCGCCGAGCATCGCCAGCACCCGGGCGCCGTGGATGTCGGTGACCGGCGCCGGCTCGGCCGTCATGCCCTCGAAGTAGGGCGGCCGCCGCACGTAGGTGGAGTCCGGGTCCCAGGCGAAGGTGTCGCCCGCGGGCACGTCCAGGCCGCGCCAGCGGTCGTCGCCCTCGAACACGTCCGCGTAGTCGCGGGTGAACATCTCCGCCGCGACGGCGTCCCGGACGACCTCGGCGACCTCGGCCGCGGACGGCCAGATGTCGCGCAGGTACACCGGGGTGCCGTCCGGCCGCGACCCGAGCGGCTCGTGCTCCAGGTCGATGTCCATGGTGCCGGCCAGCGCGTAGGCGACCACCAGCGGCGGCGAGGCGAGGTAGTTCATCTTCACGTCCGGGTTGATCCGGCCCTCGAAGTTGCGGTTGCCGGACAGCACCGACACCACCGCCAGGTCGTTCTCGGCGACGCCCTCGCTGATCGCGGGGTCGAGCGGGCCGGAGTTGCCGATGCAGGTGGTGCAGCCGTACCCGACCAGGTTGAAGCCGAGCTTGTCCAGGTAGGGCAGCAGGCCGGCCCGCTCGTAGTAGTCCATGACCACCTTGGAGCCGGGCGCGAGGGTGGTCTTGACCCATGGCTTGCGCGACAGCCCCGCCTCGACCGCCTTGCGGGCCAGCAGCGCGGCCCCGACCATGACCGACGGGTTGGAGGTGTTGGTGCACGAGGTGATGGCGGCGATCACCACGGAGCCGTGGTCCACCGCGGTCTTGGTGCCGTCTTCGAGCACGACCTGGGCCGGCGCGGACGGGCGGGCGGAGGGCTCACCCGCCACCGGGTCGGACGCCGGGAAGGTGCCCTTGAGGCCGTTGTCGAGGCCGGGCGCGGACACGTAGGCGCCCAGCGCGTCGCGGAACGCGTTCTTGGCGTCGGCCAGCGCGACCCGGTCCTGCGGCCGCTTGGGGCCGGCGATGGAGGGCACCACGGTGGACAGGTCGAGGGTGAGCTCCTCGGAGTAGCGGGCGCGGCTGGCCGGGTCGTGCCACAGGCCCTGCTCCTTGCAGTAAGCCTCGACGAGCGCGACCTGCGCCTCCGGGCGGCCGGTGAGCCGCAGGTAGGTCAGGGTCTCCTCGTCGATCGGGAAGATGGCGCAGGTGGAGCCGAACTCCGGGCTCATGTTGCCGATGGTCGCGCGGTTGGCGAGCGGCACCGCGGCCACCCCTTCCCCGTGGAACTCGACGAACTTGCCGACCACGCCGTGGTGGCGGAGCATCTCGGTGATGGTGAGCACCAGGTCGGTGGCGGTGGTGCCGGCCGGCAGCTCGCCGGTGAGCCGGAAGCCGACCACCCGCGGGATGAGCATGCTGATGGGCTGGCCGAGCATGGCCGCCTCGGCCTCGATGCCGCCCACGCCCCAGCCGAGGACGCCGAGGCCGTTCTGCATGGTGGTGTGCGAGTCGGTGCCGACGCAGGTGTCCGGGTAGGCGGCACCGCCGGCGGCCATCACCACCCGGGCCAGGTGCTCGATGTTGACCTGGTGGACGATGCCGGTGCCCGGCGGGACCACCTTGAACTGGCTGAACGCCTGCTGGCCCCAGCGCAGGAACGCGAACCGCTCCCGGTTGCGCTGGAACTCCAGGTCCACGTTGCGGTCGAAGGCGTCCGGCCGGCCGAAGATGTCCGCGACCACCGAGTGGTCGATCACCAGCTCGGCCGGGACCAGCGGGTTGATCTTGGCCGGGTCGCCGCCGAGCTCCCGCATGGCCTCGCGCATCGTGGCCAGGTCCACCACCGCGGGCACGCCCGTCAGGTCCTGCATGATCACCCGGGCCGGGCTGAAGGCTATCTCGGTGTCCGGCTCGGCGGCCGGGTCCCACTGGGCGAGCGCGGTCACGTGGTCGGCGGTGACGTTGTGCCCGTCCTCGGTCCGCAGCAGGTTCTCGAGCAGGATCTTCAGGCTGAACGGGAGGTCGCCGGCGCCGGGTACCGCGTCAAGCCGGTGAATCTCGAACGTGCTGCCCCCGGCCTGCAGGGTGTTACGGCTCCCGAAGCTGTTCGCCGTCATGGCGTCGCTCGCCTCCTCTGTCGCTGTGCGTGAGTCCCGGCTGCCGTCCCGGCTGGGCGCCAGTCCCGGCTCTCCCAGCATCCTGCCGCAGCACGGCCGGCCGTGCCTCGCCGGCCCGTGCGCACGGCCCGGGATCAGCCGGGCGCGGCCAGGTATCTCGACATCAAGCTATTCCGGTTTAACCCTAGGCCGCCGGTATCTCGACGTCAAGTTATCTGCGCCCGCCGCCGCGGTTGACACCCGCGCGCAGCCGTGCGACTTTCAGGACCATCCGGCACTACCCGCGGTAGTCAGCCATACGCCCCTCCGGAGGGTCGCGGGCAGCGGGTGACGCACAGATTCAGATCCGCCCGGGCCCAATGGCCCTTGCGGAGGAGCGCCAGCCACGCTGCGATTGAGAAACATGGGGATCCGGAGAACTGCCGGGGGCGTCGCGGCCCGCCGGCCGGCCGCTCTCGTGCTGGGCGTCCTCCTGCTGGCTGTCCTGCCGCTCGCAGCGTGCGGCGAAACCGGGAAGCGATCCGGGCCGCCCGCCAGCACCTCCGGGTCGCAGAAGCCACCCACCGCGGCCCGCGTCAGCCCCGCCACGACCCCGGCCGGCCCTGCCACGCTCACGGTAAGGAGCCCGTCGTTCGCCGACGGCGCGGCGATCCCCGCCAGGTTCTCCTGCCGGGGCGGCAACACGCCGCCCCCGCTGACCTGGACCGGCGGCCCCTCCGGCACCGCGAGTATCGCCCTGGTGATGGACGATCCGGACGCCGTCGGCGGGACCTATACCCACTGGGTCGTGTTCAACCTGCCCGCCACTTCCCGCGGCATCACCGGCGGCCACCTCCCCCCGGGCGCCGCCCAGGCGCAGAACAGCGGCGGCCAGGCCGTCTACCTCGGCCCGTGCCCGCCGAGCGGAACCCACCACTACCGCTTCACCATCTACGCGGAACCGGAAAGGCTGACCCTGGCCGCTGGAGCGCCGCTGGCGGAGGCGCTGCATGCGATCAGGGCAGCCGCCCTGACCTCGGGGCGGCTCACGGGGCTCTTCAGCGGCTGAGCCCGCATTGACGCCTCAGCGGGGGCCGACGGTGACCAGACCGAGTGCCGCCTCGCGGCGCCCGTCGATCTGGAGGAGGCTGTTGAGCAGCCCGTCGAAGAAGGCGCCGACCATGCACGCTCCCAGCCCGGCCGCTTCCGCGGCGAGGTACACGTTCTGGGCGATGTGCCCGCCTTCCCAGGCGATGTACCGGTAATGGCGCTCGTGGTATTTCCATCGCGTCCGCTGGAACAGGCCGGTGAACACGAACACGGCCGGGGCCGTGCCCAGGAACTCCTGGCCCAGGCCGGCGATCATCAGGTCACCGGCGACTGAACCGGCGCGTACCAGCTCGAGCGCCTGCGCCCGGACATCGACGTGGTATAGGCCCGCGCCGATGCCCTCGACCCGGCTGACCGCCACGTAGGTTTCGATCGGGTAGAGCGCCCCGGCGGACGGGGCGGTCCGGTAGCCGGCGCCCGAGGTGATGGCGGTGGCCGCGTGGACCAGCCAGGCGAGTTCTCGCGCTGTCAGCATCCGGTCGCGGTAGCGCCGCAGCGACCGGCGCTGCTGCAGCGCCTGACCGACGCTCATCTCGGGCAGCGGCAGGGCGGCAGGAAGCGCGACGGCTGGGCCGCCGGCGACACGCTTGTAAGCGGCGGGCCGGCTCCCCCAGTCGACGACGCTGCGCAGCAGGCTGCGCAGTCCCAGAGAACTCTCCCGATGGTAGAAAAGGCCGACGTCGCCGCCCGGGTAGGGGTCGGGGGAGATCTCCGCCTTCACGAACCAGCCGGCCGCGGCACCCGCGGCACCCGCGCCGGCCGCGGCAAGTGCGGTCCGGCGGGTCGGGCCTGAGCGCTCCCGCTCCGGGGCCGGCGAGGCCACGCCGGCAGCAGCATCCCGTGGCGCCGCCGCGGCGGCCTGGCGCCGCGGTGCGAAGGGGGCCAGGAAGAACCTCCAGTGCACGGCCACGTGGACCGCGACGAGCGCCGCCAGGACATACCCGGCCCACCGGTGGAGGGCGAACTCGTGGAGACCGAGCCTGTCCACGAGCAGTCCGGTCAGGAACGCGACGACCGCGGCACCGAGCAGCACAGCATCGAGGGTGTATTTCATGAATCTGCGAGGCACCTCAGAGGCCTCCTTGATCCACCACGGGCTGCCGCGAGACCAGCGCGGTCTGGCCACTGACGAACACAAGACCACCTCACCGGGCTACGCCCACCCGGAACAGGAGGCGCAGGTCCTGCCCGCACCTGCCGGACGTCCGGAGCCCAGGATCAGGCGATCGGCGCCTCGTCATCAGCGCGCATCGACCGGCTCCTCAGGGCCCGGCTATGACCTGCCTGAACTTCCCGCTGGTGGCGCTGGTTTGCGGCCCCTCACTCGCGCGGACGATGTCGATGTCTGCCAGGCCCTGAGCGGTGAGGAACTCAGCCAGGTTCGAGCGCACGCGGCTCCAGACCTGCTCGCTCTGCATTCCTGGTTCCAGCTCGAGCCTGAGCCGCACGGCGGCTGGGCCGGTCTGCACGAGTTGGCTGCGGTGCACGCCTGGTGTCTCGTCGAGGATGGAGCCGATGGCGAGGGGAAGGACGCTGACCACCCGGCCATCCACACCCTGCAGCCGGAGCACATCGTCTCGCCGTCCCTGGACCCGGATCGCCGGAAGGGGACTGCCGCAGGGGCAGGGCTCAGGCCGCATGACGATCGAATCGCCGAGGTCGTAGCGGATGAGCGGCTGAACCCGGTTGGCGAGGTTTGTCAGCAGCACGGTGTGCGATGGCTCGCCCGGCGGCGTGGGACGGTAGCCCGCGTCGACTGGTTCGAGGATCACCCAGTCGCTATTCACGTGCAGCCAGCCCTGTCCGCAGTCAAATGCCATCACCATGCACTCTGATGCGGAGTAGTGATCGTGCAAGGCTCCGCCCAGTCCCGTGGCGATACGTGCCCGGCCGGCCTCGTCCACCGACTCGCCCCCCAGCTCCACAAGCACCGGCCGCGCCCGGAGCCGCCCGGCACACTGCTCCC
Organism: Gemmatimonadota bacterium; assembly: GCA_050257395.1. Taxonomy (GTDB): domain Bacteria; phylum Actinomycetota; class Actinomycetes; order Streptosporangiales; family Streptosporangiaceae; genus JAIRTY01. Next base: position 15,923 of record JBLMWU010000324.1, read on the forward strand.
CGGCGAGCAGCTCCAGCGCACTCGGATAGCCAATGAGCACCGCCGGATCGAAGGCATTGAGGCACGCGACGACCTCGGCGAGCGGCTGCTGCACCGAGATAACCCGGTAGTGGTGCCGCCGCCACACGTTGCGGCGGCGCTGGTACTCCATCCAGCCTTCGCCCGCGAAATGCCCACCGGTCCCGACCACGGCTGCCCAACGCCCCCGCAGGCGGGCCATTTCGAGCCACTGGCGCCCGGAGAGCCACGCCCGGCCGACGCGGTAGCTCATCGCCCGGTAAACGGCGCATGCCTCGCGGTCATGCAGGAACAAGCCGGGCAGGCCCGTCGTGCCCGAGGTGGAGCACACGAAGTACCGGCCCAGGTACTGCGCCCCGATCCGGGCCGGGTCAGCGATGAAGGCCTCGGCACCCGCCCGGGTGACGTCCGGGTCGGTCACCCAGTCATCGAAAGAGACCATCAGCGCCGTCTTGGTCACCGGCGGCAGATCCGCCAGCGCACCCCGCTCGGCCGGCAGACCCCGGTACAGCCGTTCGTAGTAGCGGGACCTCGTCCGCGCGAAACCCGCCAAGGCAGCGAGACGGTCCGCTTGACGGCGAGCAAGCCCAGACGCTCCTTGCCGTTGAGCACGCAGCAAGTCCAGCCCGGCCCGCGCCGGCCCGTGCTTCATTCCCACGCAGCACCCACTCCCCGGCGCCCCAAGCCTAGGCGTTCGCGGTGCTCAGCACGACCGGGCGCGGAGTCAGTGCGGTTGTTCTCACCATGGAGACGCGCCCCGCAGCGGTGACGGCTTGGCTCAGCCGCCGGACGGCGGCCGCAGGCCGTCGGCGAGAATCGCGAACCAGCGGTCCGCGAGGTCACGGCCAGCCCCTTGCTCCCCCGCCTGGGCGATGGCGGCGAACACACCCTTCAGCACGCTGATCAACTCGGGGACGGTCACCCCGGCCCGGACCGCACCGGCCGCCTGGGCACGCCGCAAGAGCGTGTCCACGGCTGTGTGCAGATCGGCGAGCAGACCGCCCGGCAGCGAGATGGCGTCGGGCAGGTCGCGCTTGGTGGCCGCCCCCTCGCCGAGCCGGCGGAGGAAGGCGAAGAAGGCTTCTCCAGGGTCGGAACTGCTGACGCGGGCCTGGGCGTCCCTGGTCAGGTCCTCCACCTGGGCCCGCACCACCGCCTCGAACAGGGCTTCCTTACTCGAGAAATGCCGGTAGACCGTCCCCGGCCCGACGCCGGCCTTGACCGCGATGTCGTCGAGCGGAGCGCCGAATCCCCTGGCGGCGAAGACATCCCGGGCAGCGTTCAGGATCAGGTCCCGGTTCCGCTGCGCGTCCGCGCGCATGCTGCGCTCGCCGGCTGAGCGCTGGCGCCGCTCAGCCATGGTTGATAAACGGAACGCGCGTTCCGTATGCTGTTACCGGAATCATCGTTCCGATTCTAGGAGACGAACATGCCACTCAGCCCACAGGAAGTCGCCGAGCAGGTCCGCCTGATGGTCGCCGGGGAACTGGGGGACTTCGCGGGGCTCTTCGCCCCCGACGGCGTGATCACCTACCCGTTCGCACCGCCCGGCCACCCCGGCGAGCTGCGCGGCCAGGACGCCATCCGCTCGTACTACGCCGCCCGCGGCGGGGCACGCGACCTGCTGCAGATGGACGGCGTGGAGGCGGTGGTGCGCGGCACCGACGACCCGGAGGTGGTGGTCACCGAGATCACCCACCATGGCTGGTCGCGGGCGCTGGACGCGCCCTACCGGTTCACGGCGCTCGGGGTCATCCGGGTACGCGACGGCGAGATCGTCCGCTACGACGATTACATGGACCCCATCGCCCTGGCCCGGCTGCTCGGCCGCACCAGCGACCTCGCCGCCGCCCTGGCAGCCTCCTGAGTCACTGCTGGCCGGCCGCGGGCTGGGGGGCGCGGGGGCGGCTGGACTCGCGCAGCACCAGGCTGCAGGGCAGCCGCTGCAGGCCCCCGGCCGGGCGGCCCTCGATGGCGGCCAGCAGCTGCTCGCCGGCCACCCGGCCGAGCTCGCGCAGGTTCATGTCCACGGTGGTCAGCGGCGGCCGGCAGGCGGCCGCCATCACTTCCCAGTTGTCGAAACCGACCAGGGCGACATCCCCGGGCACCTGGTGACCGGCTTCCCGCACCGCGTCCGCCACCCCGCGGGCGATCTGGTCGTTGCCGCAGAACACCGCGTCCATCCCGGGGGCCGACCGCAGCAGCACGCCCGCCGCCTGCCGGCCCCATTCCTCGGTCCACTCGCCGTACAGTGGCTCCCCGCCCGCCAGCTCCAGCCCGGCGGCGGCCAGCGCGGCCGCAGCCCCGGCCGCCCGCAGCCGGGCGGCGGCGAACCGCTGCGGCCCGGTGACGTGGGCGATGCCGGTCCGCCCGGTGCTGAGCAGGTGGCGCACGGCCAGGGCGCCGCCGCCCTCGTCGTCGGGCACCAGTGAGATGTCGGCGGGATCGGTGGAGCTGGCCATGGCGTAGACCACGGGCACCGGCAGCTGCTGCCCGATGGGCTCCCGCGGGTCCTGCCGGCGGCCGGTCACGATGATGCCGTCCACCCGCCGTTCCAGCAGCGTGCGCAAGTAATGCTGCTCGCGGATCCGGTCGTCCCGGCTCTCGCACAGGAACACGGAGATGCGGCCGGGCCCCAGCGCGTCCTCGGCGCCCTGCAGCACCGGGATGCTGAAGCGGCCGAAGCTGTCGGTCGTGATCAGCCCGACCGTGTAGCTGCGGCCCGCGATCAGCCCGCGGGCCAGCGCGTTCGGCTGGTAGCCGAGCTGGCTGGCGGCCTGCCGGACCCGCTCGACGGTCTCCGGGCGCAGGCCGCCGCGGGCGTTCAGGGCCTTCGATGCGGTGCCGAGGGATACTCCTGCCAGCCTGGCCACGTCCCTGATCGTCACCGGGCCCGGCTTGTCAGCGCTCGCGGTCGCCTCCTCCACATCGGTGCCCGCCGGCTGGCCCGGGCGGCGTGGCGGGGACGGCGCGGGCCCTGGCTGCGGCGCCGCCAGCGTACCCGTCCCGTTTCCGGAAACCCATCCCGCTGTTTCCGAAAACGCCGAGGCCCCGCTCGGCGGGCAGCCCGCACCGGCCGGCCGCAAATGCCGTTCTGTCTGCATATCCGCCTTGACCGTCACCTTGATCCGGTTCTAGCCTCACATGGAAAAGCTTTTCGCACAACGGCGGAGCGGAGGCTGTTCGTGGGCGTCTTCACCCAGCACGGCCCGGCGCTGGAGTGGCAGGGCGGCCACGAGACCGTGCAGACCTTGGTGACGATGGTCAAGAACGGCTCGGCCTCGAAGTCGGTGCTCAACTGGGGCCAGGACCCCGACCTGACCCAGCAGTTCGTGCAGAAGAAAGCGGCGATGATCGAGGACGGCCCGTGGATCTTCCCCACCCTCAACAAGGCCAACTGGAAGTACAACCAGCAGTACGGGATCGTGCCCATCCCGACCAGGGCCGCCGGGCAGACCGTGATCGCCTCGCTCGGCGGCGAGACCGAGGACCTGGGCAACTCCGGAGTCACGGCGTGCCCCGCCGCGATGTTGCGTGCCGCGTTCACATCAGCGTTTCCGCAATATCCGCAGGACCTGCACCGGAAGACAGCTTGGCTCTCGCGAGCCTCCCGATCCACGATCCCG
>JBLMWU010000325.1:0-37108 GCA_050257395.1 Gemmatimonadota bacterium
CCACTACGAGGACAGTTTCCAGGTCCGTGCCGCCAGCGCGGGGAGGCCCGGCGCGGCCCGGTGCTGACGGCGGTCCCCGCTCCGGCCGCGGCGCCTGCCCCGGCCGCCGTGCCGTGGGCCGGGCCAGGCCGCGGCCCGCTGTGCGGCCCCTGCCGCAGCCTGCGGCCGGGCGAGTTTATACAGTCGTCAGTGTGAAAAATAGTGCCACGCCCGCCGCTGGCGGCAGGCCGGAGCTGCCGGTCTCCCCGGTTACCCCGGGCTACCAGCCGCCGCGTGCCCGGCCCCGGCTGCGGCGGCACGCTGTCGCGGGCAGCATCGTCGCCGCCTACCTGCTGGCGGCCGCCGCGGCTGTGCTGGCCCGGCCGGGACTCGGGGTACCGGTGTGGCTGGCGCTGCACCTGCTGCTGCTCGGCGCGGCCACCAACGCCGTGTTCGTGTGGAGCTGGCACTTCGCGGAGGCGCTGCTGCACGCGCGGCCCGCCCCGGACCGCCGCGGCTATCTGCGGCTGGCCGTGCTCAACGCCGGGATCCTCGCGGTGCTGGCCGGGGTGCCGTCCGGGCTCGGCGCGGTCGCGGCCGCTGGCGCGGCGGCGGTGACCGCGGCGGTGGCCTGGCACGTGGCGGGCCTGGCCGGGCTGGTGCGCGGCTCGGCGCTGGCCGGCCGGCTCCGGCCGGTGGTCTGGTACTACCTGGCGGGCGGCGCCGCGCTCGCGGCGGGCGCGGCGCTCGGCGGGGTGCTGGCCACCGGGGCGGTCCGGCCGGCCGGGCTGGACACCGCGGTCCGGCTCGCCCATGCGCACCTGAACCTGCTGGGCTGGCTGGGGCTCGCCATCATCGGCACCGGGTTCATGCTCTGGCCTGCCGTGCTGCGGACCCGGATGCCCGGCGACGCCCCGGCCTGGGCCCGCAGGGTGCTGGCCGTCACCGCCGGCGGCCTGCTGCTCACCGTCGCCGCGCTGCTGGCCACGCCCGCCGTGGCGGCGGCCCGCTGGCTGGCGGTGGCCGGGATGGCCGCCTACGGCGCCGGGGTGGCGGGGTCGCTGGTCCCGGCGGTGGCGGAGATGCGGGCCCGGCCGCCGCGGTCGGCTGCCGCGTGGGCGCTGCTCGCGGGGCACGGCTGGCTGCTCGCGGGCATCGCCGCGGATGCGGCCGGGCTGGCCGCCGGGCTCGGGCAGGCCGACGGGGTGCTCGGCGGCGCGCTGGTGCCCATGCTGGCGCTGGGGGTGGTCGCCCAGATCCTGACCGGCGCGCTCACGTTCCTGCTGCCGGTGGTGGCCGGCGGCGGGCCAGCGGGTAACCGGCGGCTCACCCGGATCCTGGAATGGGGCTGGCCGGCCCGGGCGGTGCTGGCGAACGCCGGGGTGCTGCTGCTCGCGGTGTCACCGGGCGGCCCGGCCCGGCTCGCCGGCTGGGCCATGGTGCTGGCCGGGCTCGGCCCGTTCCCGGTGCTCGCCGCCGTCGCGCTGCTGGCCTCCCGCCGCGCCCGGCCGCACCCCGGGCAGCCGCACCCCGGACAGCCCGAGCCTGGACAGCCCCAGTCTGGACAGCCCCAGCCCGGCCGGCCCGGATAGGCCCCGTCCTGGCGTTAGTCCTGCGTGAGGCTCTCCAGGTGGGCGACGTCGTTGAAGCCGCGGATGACCCACCGCTCCCCGTCCACCACCAGCCGGGAGATCGACCCGTTGTCGGAGGTGACGAACGCGAACGGGCGCGACCTGGCCGCCAGCGCCAGCACCTGCCCGATGACGCCGCCGTGGGCGAACACGGCGACCCGCTGCCCAGGGTGCCGCCCGGCCAGCCGGGTGATCGCGCCGCCGACCCGGGCCGCGAAGGACTCCGACCGCTCGGCGCCGGGGATCACGTCCCACCGTTCCTCGGTCCACATGCGCATGGCCACCGGATGCTGCTCGGCGACCATCTTGCGGTAGAGGCCGGCCTCCCACTCGCCGAGGTGGACCTCCCGCAGGTCCTGCTCGACCTGCGGGGTCAGGCCGAGCCTGCGCGCCAGCGGCGCGGCCGTCTGCGCGGTCCGCCGCAGCGGGGTCACGTAGATCACGTCGATCCCGGCGGCCGCCAGCCGCTGCCCCACCCGCTCGGCCTGCTGGTGGCCCAGCGGCGCCAGCGCCGGATCCGCGTGCCCGCCCACCAGCGGGAACGGCGAGTCGGGATGCGCGGGCTCGCTCTCCCCGTGCCGGATCAGCAGCAGGTCCGCCGCGGCCGGCGGCACCAGGAAACGGTTCTGCCGGTAACCGGCCGCGGGCAGCTGTAGATCACCGGGATCGCTCATAACGCCCGCATGCTAGCGGAGCACCCCGCGGCCCCGGCCCGCGGCTCCGTTCCCCGTCGCCGGCCCGCGGCTCCGCCGCCCGCGGCCGGCCCGGCGTCAGCGGTGCGAGGCGAACCAGGGCTGGTGCAGGTCCAGGTACCGGACGCCGTCGAGCAGGGACATCTCCTCCTCAACCAGGTCCCTCGCCTCCGGCGGCATGGGCGCCTTCTCCGCCTCCCGGGCGGCCGACTCCGAGGTGAAGGCGACCGTCTCGGTGAAGAACCCCTCGTCGTCGATGGCCACCGTCGCCCCGAGGATGTCCGGGCGGTGCCGGGAGATCAGCTCGGCGGACTGCTCCGCCAGCGCGTGCACCCGGTCCCGGTCACGTACCCGGCCCTGGATGACCTGGACGAACCCGGCTTCGTCCGAGCCCCCGCCGGCCAGCAGCATGGTCTCGGTGCAGTCGTGGAAGATGATCTCGCCGGTGAAGTGGCGCTCCATCTCCTGCCACCACGCGTGCTGTTCCGGGCGGGACCGGTTGCGCTCCGCCGATTCGCGCGAGTCGAACCTGACCACGGCGACGAGCACGCCGTCGTCGGTGAACCCGTACGTCCCGCCCAGCCAGCCCACCGCGCCGGGCTCCAGCTCGCGCAGCCACCGGTCCAGCGTGGCCCGGGCTGCCTGCCGGTTTGTCACCTTGCCTTGGATGATCTGCATGAACATGGCGTCCCCCCGCCGGGCCGGTCCCCGCCGGCCTTGCCCCGCCCGGGGCCACCGGCCCGCGTCGCTCAGATTCTCACCATACTCTTGCCCGGATTTATGTCCCACAATGTGCAATTCCGCGGGGATCCGCTTCCGGGCCGCTGGCGCGGCGGAGATGATCGTCGTGGACGTTTCCTGATGTGGCCAGAGCGAGGCGTGGCATGGCACCGGTGGACTACGACTTCATCATCATCGGCGGCGGCTCGGCGGGCAGCGCGCTCGCGAACCGGCTGTCGGCCGACCCGGCCACCCGGGTCCTGGTGCTGGAGGCCGGGCGGCCGGACTACCGGTGGGACGTGTTCATCCACATGCCGGCGGCGCTCACCTTCCCGATCGGCAGCCGTTTCTACGACTGGAAGTACGAGTCGGAGCCCGAGCCGTACCTGAACGGCCGCCGCGTCTACCACGCCCGCGGCAAGGTGCTGGGCGGCTCCAGCAGCATCAACGGGATGATCTTCCAGCGCGGCAATCCCCTGGACTACCAGCGGTGGGCCGCCGATCCCGGGATGGGGTCCTGGGACTACGCGCACTGCCTGCCCTATTTCAAGCGGATGGAGAACTGCCTGGCCGGCCCGGACGAGTTCCGCGGCGGGTCCGGGCCGCTGGTGCTGGAGCGCGGGCCGGCCACCAGCCCGCTGTTCCAGGCGTTCTTCGAGGCGGTGCAGCAGGCCGGCTACCCGCTGACCAGCGACGTCAACGGGTTCCGGCAGGAGGGGTTCGCCGCCTTCGACCGCAACATCCACCGCGGCCGCCGGCTCAGCGCCGCCCGCGCCTACCTGCATCCGGTGATGAGTCGGCCCAACCTGACCGTGACCTGCCGGGCTCAGGTGACGAAGATCCTCTTCGAGGGGACGCGCGCGGTGGGCGTGGCCTACCGGCACCGCGGCTCGGGCCGGCAGGCGCGCGCCGGGGAGATCATCCTGTGCGGCGGCGCGATCAACTCACCGCAGCTGCTCCAGCTCTCCGGCGTCGGCAACGCCGCTGAGCTGGCGGCGCTCGGCATCGGCGTGCTCGCGGACCTGCCCGGTGTCGGCGAGAACCTCCAGGACCACCTGGAGGTCTATGTGCAGTACGCGTCGAAGCTGCCGGTGTCGGTGGCGCCCGCGCTCAAGTGGCGCAACCGGCCGATGGTGGGCGCCAGATGGCTCTTCCTGCGCAGCGGGCCGGGTGCCACCAACCACTTCGAGGCCGGCGGGTTCGCCCGCAGCAACGACGACGTCGCCTACCCGAACCTGATGTTCCACTTCCTGCCGATCGCGATCCGCTACGACGGCTCGGCGCCCGCGGGCGGCCACGGGTACCAGGTGCACATCGGCCCCATGTACTCCGACTCGCGTGGCACGGTCAAGATCACCTCAACGGACCCGTTCGCCAAGCCGGCGCTGCGCTTCAACTACCTGTCCACCCCGACCGACCGGCGGGAATGGGGGGAGGCCATCCGGATCGCCCGCAGCATCCTCAGCCAGCCCGCGTTCGCCCCCTACAACGCGGGCGAGCTGTCGCCCGGCCCGGAGGTCAGCACCGACGAAGAGGTGCTGGAGTGGGTGCGGCGGGATGCCGAGACCGCGCTGCACCCCTCCTGCACCTGCAAGATGGGCACCGGCGAGGGCGCCGTGGTGGACCCGTCCTCCATGCGGGTGCACGGCCTGGACGGGCTGCGGGTGGTGGACGCCTCGGTGTTCCCGTACGTGACCAACGGCAACATCTACGCCCCGGTGATGATGACGGCCGAGAAGGCGGCCGACCTCATCCTCGGCAACACCCCCCTGCCCCCCGAGCCGGCCGGCTTCTACCGCCACCAGAGCGGCGCCGCCCCCGCCCCGTCAGCACCATGACCGTGAACGGCTGCCGCACGGCCAGGCTGGCCGGGTGATCCCGGCTCGCTGTCAGCGAGCGCCCGCCGCGCTGCCGGCCCGGCCCGGACCGGTCAGGGTGAGCTGCTGCTGGTGGAAGCGGAAGTGCCGGGTGGGGTACGCGTAGAGGGCGGCGAGGGTCATGTACGGGCGGAAGAACGGGTCCCAGGTGGTGGGGTAGTGCATGCCCCGCCGCAGAGTGCCGGCGGTTTCATGCTGCAGGCGCCGGCCGAGCGCGTCGATGACGCGGTCGAGCACGCCAGGCATGCGGGCGGGCGGGATGATCGTCGCTCCTGCGCACGACCCGAGGTAGTTGATGAGGTGGAACGGCCTGCGGGCGGAGTCGAGGAGCCGGGCGAACGCTGCGCTGGCCCCGTCCGGGAGCCAGCCGAACAGGCGCACGAGGACCAGCAGCGCACGGACCACCAGGTAGCCGAAGAGCATGTGGAACAGCAGCTGCCGGTTGGTCCACCGGGTGCCCGCCGAGGGCCGGCCCAGGCCGGCCGCGGTCGCCCCGGCGATCAGGCGCCGGAAGTCCTGCCGGGCGTGGTCCATGTCCGCCAGGATCGCGGCCCGGTCAGGGTCCGGGCAGGCGGGGGACGGCTCAGCCGCTGGTGTCGTGGCCTTGTCCGTCATGACCGCCTCCTCGCCGCCGGGCCGGCCGGGACGCCGCTGAGTAGGATAACTACCTATTGCTCATGAGTAGCATAACTACTTACGGGGGCGGATGCGCAAGCGCCGGCCGTGGCCTCAGCCGTGGAACTGCGGGGCGGGGTAGAGGATGGTCTTCGGCTCGGTGAAGGCGTCCATGGCGAACCGGCCGCCGACCCGGCCGCGGCCGCTCACCGAGCCGGCCCGGCCGCCGAACGGCAGGTGGGACTCCCACAGGTTGGTCGAGTGGTTGATGTTCACCCAGCCGGCCCGGGCCTGCTCGGCAAAGGCCAGCCCCTGCTCCAGGTCGCGCGTGAACACGGCGGCGGTCAGCCCGAACGGGGAGGCGTTGGTGAGCTCCAGCGCCTGGGCGGCGGATGCCACCTCGATCACCGGCACCACCGGCCCGAACGTTTCCTCGGTGGCGATGGTCATGTCCGGGGTGACCTGGTCCAGCACGGTCGGCTCGGCGTACAGGCCGGTGGGGAAGCCGGGCGCGAGCCGCCCGCCGCAGCACACCCGCGCCCCGCTGGCCACCGCCCCGGCCACGTGGCGGCTGAACTTGGCCGCGGTGGGCTCGTTGTTCAGCGGCCCCATGGTGGTCTCCGGGCCGAACGGGTCACCCAGCCGGATCCGCGCCGCGGTGAGCGCCACCACCCGGGCCACGAACTCCTCCCGGGCCGCAGCGTGCACCAGGAAGCGCTCGCCCGCGGTGCAGCTCTGGCCCGCGCACAGGAACGCCGCTTCCAGGGCGGCCTCGGCGGCCAGGTCCAGGTCCGCGTCGGCCAGCACCACCATCGGGCCGTTGCCGCCCAGCTCCAGCAGCTGGGTCTTGCCGGCCGCCCGGCCGGCGACCAGGCCGCCGGTGGCCACCGAGCCGATGAAGCCCACCGCCGCCACCCCCGGGTGGCCGGCCAGGGCGTCGCCCACCACCGGGCCGGGCCCGGGCACGAAGTTGAACACCCCGGCGGGCAGGCCCGCCGCGGCGATCACCCCGGTCAGCAGCGCGCAGCAGGCGCTGGTGGTCGGCGCGGGCACCCACACCACCGTGTTGCCGGCCGCCAGCGCGGGCGCGAACAGCTCCGCGCCCATGGTGTACGGCCAGTTCCAGGGGCTGATGACGGCCACCACGCCGAGCGGCACCCGGGCGGTGAGCACCCGCCGCCCGGCTGACACCGAGGGCGGCAGCGCGCCGTCCAGCCGCCTTGCGTCCGCGGCGGCCATCCGGAAATAGCCGGCCAGCTCGTCCACCTCGTCGTACGCCTCGGCCACCAGGGGCTTGCCCTGGTCCTCGGTGAGCGCCCGGGCCAGCTCATCGCGCCGCGAGGCGATGGCGTCCGCCGCTGCCTCGCAGTGCTCCGCGCGCTCGAACGCCGAGGCGCGCGCCCAGGCCGGCCCGGCCGCGGCCGCCGCGGCGACCGCGTCATCCACGTCCCTGGGGTCGCCGGCCGCCACGGTCGCGAACTGCGCGCCGGAGGACGGGCTGACCGCGGCGGTGGTGCCTCCGCCGCCCTTGCGCCAGCGGCCGCCGATGTACAGCAGGTGCTCCCGCATCGTGGCTCACTCTCCCCGGCGGCCAGCCGCCGTGCTCCTGCCGGGCGGCGGGCCGCCGCCGGGTTCCCTGTGCTGCTGCCGCCGGTGCCGCCTGCTCAGGCCGACGCGCACAGCCGGCCGAGCTCGTCGAGCTGCTCCGGCGTCATCCGGTACTCCGGGCCGGAGATGGACAGCGCGGCGACGCAGGCGCCGGTGGCGTCGAACACCGGCGCGGCCACCGCCACCAGCCCGTCCTCCAGCTCAGCCACGGCCTTGGCGTAGCCGTCGCGGCGCACCGCGGCCAGCTCCTCCGCCAGCAGCGGCAGGCTGGTGATGGTGCGGTCGGTGTAGCGCTCCAGCACCCGGGGCGGCGGCAGGGCGCCGTAGGCCAGCAGCACCTTGCCGTTGGCCACCGCGTGCGGCTTGGTCCGCCGCCCGATCCAGCCGCCCGAGCTGTTGAGGATGAACGTGCTCGGCACCTCGGCCACGTTGAGGATGTCGGCCCCGGCGGGCACGGCGAGGTTGACGGTCTCGCCGGTCTGCTGGGACAGCTTGTCCATGGCGGGCTGCAGCTCCGCGACGATGTCGTAGTTCCGCAGCGCCAGCGAGCCGAGCCGGATCACCTCCGTGCCCAGCCGGTAACGCTTGCCCGTGCGGGTGAGAAAACCGGTACGCTCGAGTACCGCGGCGAGCCGGGACGCGGTGGACTTGTGAACCCCGAGCGACCGGGCCATCTCGGTGACGCCGAGCTCCTCGTGGCCGTCGTCAAAGGCCGCCAGCACCGCGAGGACCCGCTCCGCAGCCTGGTAAGTTGCGCGTGAAGCAACTGAATCATCGCTCACGCAACCAGAATGGCCATTTCGGGCGCCCCCGTCAACCGCCCTCCCGCCCTCGGCCGGCGCGGTGGTTTGCGCGGTATTGTGACAGGGCTAACACCGTCGCAAACCCCGCTGACGTGGGCGTTTCGGGCAGCAGGAGCAGGCCGTGGGCGTGCAGAGTGAGACAGTCACCACCGAGCGGGCAGACGATCCCCTGCCGGAAGCTCTCTCCCTGGTAGAAGGAGCCGTCAAGGCCGGGGTGGGGGTCAAGCTGCTGGGCGGGCTCGCGGTGCGGGTGCTGTGCCCCGGCTTCCCGCCGCGCTCCCGCAGCGGCCAGGACATCGACCTGGCCTGCCTGTCCAAGTCGCGCAAGAACGTCACCGCCTACCTCGAGTCGGCCGGCTGCGAGGCCGACCGCCGGTTCAACATGCTCAACGGCGACCGGCAGATGTACTTCACCGCGCCCTCCGGGCGGCCCATCGACGTCATGGTTGACCGCCTGGACATGTGCCACACGCTCGACTTCCGGACGGGCTTCGGGCGGCTGCCGCTCACCCTCGACGCGATGGACCTGCTGCTGTCCAAGCTGCAGATCGTCGAGCTGAACGAGAAGGACGCGCACGACATCGTCCACCTGCTGGCCGGCGTCCCCATCGAGGCGCCGCGGGAAGGCGGGCACGGCGAGATCGGGCCGTGGCTGGACACCGGGCGTTTCGCCAAGCTGCTCGGGGCGGACTGGGGCTGGTGGCGGACGGTCACCGGCAACCTGGCGAAGCTGCCCGCGCTGGTGGAGGACCGGCCCGGGCTGGTGCCGCCGGACGCGCGAGCGGATCCGCTGGCGGCGTCCGCCGAGCTGCTCGGCATCGCCGAGTCGGCGCCCAAGGGTGTCAAGTGGAAGCTGCGGGCCAATGTGGGCGATCGGGTCCGCTGGTACGAATTGCCCGAGGAAGTCGCTCACTGACCCGACTTGACCGCTTGACGGCGGTTGCCCGCACCGCGATGCTAGGCGTTGCACAGGACGCACAAGCGTTGCGCAGGGTGCGCCGGGAAGGCGTGGTGTCGGGTGAAGATCTTTTTCGCCACCGATATTCATGGGTCGGAGATCTGCTGGCGGAAGTTCCTCAACGCCGCGGCCTTCTACAAGGCCGACATGGTGATCCTCGGTGGTGACGTCACCGGCAAGGTGATGGTGCCGATCACCGCGCACGACGGGTACTGGACCGTGGTGCTCAGCGGCGAGACCCGGCGGCTGGACACCCGCGAGGAGCTCGCCGAGGCCGAGCGGCAGATCCGGAACCGCGGCTCCTACCCCGCCGTCATGACCCCGGACGAGCTGAGCTGGCTGAGCAAGCAGGAAGGCGCGGTCGACGAGCGGTTCGCCACCGAGATGACGCGCTCGCTCGACCGGTGGCTCGACATGGCCGACGAGAAGCTGCGCGGCGGCGACATCCCGTGCATCCTCAACGGCGGCAACGATGACATCTGGGAGATCGACGACATCATCGAGCAGTCCCCGTGCGTGAGCTTCGCCGAGGGCAAGGCGCTCGACCTCGACGGGTTCTCCCTGGTGTCGATGGGCTGGACCAACCCGACGCCCTGGGACACCTTCCGGGAGGCGCCGGAAGACGAGCTCACCGCGAAGATCGATGAGGTGGCGGCGAAGGTGCCGGACATGAGCAAGGCGATCTTCAACTTCCACGCGCCCCCGTACGGCACCGGCCTGGACGAGGCCCCCGCGCTGGACGAGAACCTGCGGCCCACGCACGGCGGCGCGGTGATGAAGCCGGTCGGGTCCAAGGCGGTCCGCGAGGCCATCCTCCGCTACCAGCCGCTGCTGTCGGTGCACGGGCACATCCACGAGAGCCGCGGGGTGGCCCGGCTCGGCCGGACCCTGGCCGTCAACCCCGGCAGCGTCTACGGCGACGGCGTGCTGCAGGGCGCGCTGCTGGAGCTCAACCCCAAGAAGGGGAAGGTCCAGAAATACCTGCTAGTGAATGGCTAGTAGCAGTGGGTGAAAGTAGCCGCTGCTGTTAGGCCCTGCCCTCCGGGGACGGGATAATGCCGACCACGCCCTCGCTGAGGGGAAGGGCTCGATCAGGGAGGTAGGCATGGCCACCGAGGCCATTGGCGACGAAAGACCCGCGCTATTTCTGCGCAAGGCAACAGGGCTGGTCCGGGGCTGGTCAGTCCGGGACTCGATGATCTATGCCTGCCTGGCGACCAACTTTGTCACGCTGGCGCTGTACGAGTTCACCTTCGCGGGCCCGGCCTTCCCGGGCGGCCAGCTGCTGACCTCCATCATCATCTCCGCGGTGCTGGTGTCGTTCCTGGTCATCGCGTACAGCGGGCTCATCGTGACCATCCCGCGGGCCGGCGGTGACTACGTCTGGCAGAGCCGGATCCTGGGCAGCGGGGTGGGCTTCGTGCTCGCGGCGACCGGCTGGTGGTTCATCCTCTGGCTGTGGGCGCCCATCTACGGCAACATCCTGTCGGTCGAGCTGTTCCAGCCGCTCTGGGCGACACTGGGCAGCGCGTCCGGCGCCGCCTGGTTCGCCACCCCCACCGGCATCTTCGTCGTCTGCCTCATCACCATCGCGATCGCGGGTGTGCTGGTCTCGCTGGGGATGGCGGGCTATGCCCGGATCCAGAAGTGGTGCTTCTACGGCGGCCTCGCCGGGTTCGCCGTCATCGTGGTGCTGCTGCTGATCAACAGCCACGCCAGCTTCGTCTCCGCCTTCAACACCGAGGCGCACAAGATCTTCGGCATCAACAACGCCTACAGCGCCACCCAGGCCGCGGCCGCCAAGGACAAGTTCACGGCCACGCCGATGGGCTTCGGGCCGCTGGGGCCGACCATGCTGCTCGTGCCGGCGATGATGTTCTTCATCCTGTGGCCGAACTGGGGCGCCACCCTCTACGGCGAGATCCGCGGCGCCAGCGACTTCCGGCGGGTGTTCACCGGGATGTTCGCCGGGCTCTGGATCACGGTCGCCCTCACCGTCATTTTCCTGCTGCTGATTGCCAAGACCGTCGGCTGGGACTTCTACCAGCAGCTCAACGCGACGGCCTACAACCTGAACTCGCCGATTGCGATCTGGCCCTATCCGGTGATGTTCGCCGGCTGGCTGATCCACAACACCGTGTTCCAGGTCGTCCTCATCCTGGTGATGAGCCTGTGGTTCTTCGGCTGGGTGGGCACGCTTTTCCTGTCCTCGACCCGGGTCATCTTCGCCGCGGCGTTCGACCGGGTGCTGCCCGACCGCGCGGCCGAGGTGTCAGAGAAGCGCAAGGTGCCGTTCTACTCACTGGTGCTGATGCTGCTGCCAGCGGTCGGGCTGTCGGCCGTCTACGCCTACTCGAGCACCTTCCGCACCTGGACGCTGGACGCCACGCTCGTGATCGCCGTCACCTACCTGTTCAGCGCGATCGCGGTGGTGATCCTGCCGTGGCGCAAGAAGGACCTGTGGCGCGCCTCCCCGGCCAGCAAGATCAAGCTGCTCGGGGTGCCGATCGTGCCGGTGGCCGGCCTGATCACTGTGGCCATGCTGGGGTTCGACCTGTACGAGTGGATCGCGAACGACAACTACTTCGTCAACAACCCGAAGTCCCTCATCTTCATGGGGGCGATGTACGTCCTGGCGATCCTCGTCTACGTGATCGCCCGGGTCGTGCGCAGCCGGCAGGGCATCGACCTGTCGCTCATCAACAAGGAGATCCCGGTCGAGTAGGCCGCTCCGCGCGGGTCACCCGGGGCCGCCGGCCGCTGGCCGGCGGCCCCGGCGCATTCCCGGGTGCTGCTGCGGACAGGCCGCGCTCATCGGGCTCGCAGAAGCGGCCCGCTCCCAGGGCCGGTCCTGGCCGGGGTCTCGCTGTCAGGCGACCGCGCGGACCGCCTGGTCGAAGCCGATGACGTGCTGGCGCGCGAGCTGGGCCGCCCGGCCGCCGTCGCCGTCTGTCAGCGCCCGCAGCAGCTCGCTGTGCTCGGCGATGTGACCGGCCATGCCGGGCAGCCGGTCCAGGAACAGGCACCAGATGCGGGTGGCCAGGTTGCCGTACCGGATGAGCGTGTCCTCCAGGTACGGGTTGTGGGTGGCGGCGTAGACGGTCCGGTGCACCCGCATGTCCAGGGCCATCAGCCCGCCCGGCGGCCCGGACGGCCCGTCGCCGGCCGCCAGCTCGGCCAGCAGCGCGCGGAACCGGGCATGGTCGGCGGCGGTGGCGTGCCGGGCCGCGCTGGCCGCCGCGGCCGGCTCGATGACCTCGCGGACCTCGGAGATGTGGGTGAGGTCGGTGACGTTGATCTCGGTCGCGAAGGTGCCCCGGCGCGGGTAGGCGACCACCAGGCGCTCATGCTCGAGCCGCTTGAGCGCTTCGCGGACCGGCGTCCGGCTCAGCCCCAGGCTGAGGCACAGCTCCTCCTCGTTGATCGGCGCGCCGGGCCGGATGTCCAGCCTGACCAGCCGGTCCTGGATGGCCCGGTAGGCCCGGTCGGCCAGGGATACCGGCCCTCCGGGTATCCCGTCCGCAAACGGGCGGTGCTGCTGGTTGACCATCCGACTTCACCCAATCTACGCTGATCATCACACTGATATATCAGCCGCATACCAGTATGCAACTGCCGCGACCAGAACAGCGAGGATCAGCGGATGAGTGACTTCCCGGGGCGCGCCAGCGCGGTGATCATCGGCGCTGGCATCGTCGGCAACAGCCTGGCCTACCACCTCGCGGAGCTGGGCTGGCGGGACGTGGTCCTGCTGGACAAGGGCCCGATGCCGAACCCCGGCGGCTCGACCGGCCACGCATCCAACTTCATCTTCCACATCGAGTACTCGAAGATGATGATGGAACTCACCCGGGACAGCACCGAGCAGTACCAGGCGCTGGGCGTGTTCACCCGCAGCGGCGGCATCGAGGTCGCCCGCACCACCGAGCGCATGGCCGAGCTGCACCGCCGCTGCAGCCAGGCCAAGGCGTGGGGGATACCGGCGGAGGTCATCTCCCCGGCCGAGGTCCGCAAGCTCGTGCCCTACCTCGACGAGACCATGATCCTGGGCGGCGGGTACTTCCCGGACACCGGCGTGGTCGACTCGCTGCGCGCGGGCACCCTGATGCGCGAGCACGCCCAGCAGGCCGGGGCGCTGACCGTGCTGCCGGGCACCGAGGTGCTCGGCATCGAGACCACCCCCGAGGGCGCGGTCCGGGCGGTGCGCACGGACAAGGGCGAGATCGAGACCCCGAACATCGTGATCTGCTGCGGCGTGTGGAGCCCGCGGATCGCCGCGATGGCCGGCGCGCGGATCCCGCTGACGCCGATCGTGCACCAGATGATCAGCGTCGGCCCGATCGGGCTGTTCGCCGGCACCCAGGGGGAGATCTCCTACCCGATCGTGCGGGACGTGGACTACAACATGTACGAGCGCCAGCACGGCGGCGACATGGAGGTCGGCTCCTACGCCCACCGGCCGATCATCGTCCCCCCGGACGACATCCCCTCCATCGAGGAGGCCGCGCTGTCCCCGACCGAGCTGCCGTTCACCCAGGACGACTTCGATCCCCAGCTCGAGCAGGCGCTGGAGCTCATGCCCGAGCTGCTCGGGGACGAGAAGGCCGGCATCCGCTACGCGATCAACGGCCTGATCTCCATGACCCCCGACGGCCACCCGGTGCTCGGGGAACTGCCGGAGGCCAAGGGGCTGTGGTCGGCCGCGGCGAGCTGGATCAAGGAAGGCCCCGGCTGCGGCCGCGCGGTCGCCGAGCTGATGTCGGGCCGGGTGCCCACCATCGACGTGCACGAGGCGAACGCCGCCCGCTTCTACCCGTGCCAGCGCACCACCGCGCACGTCCGGGCGCGCGCCCGCGAGGGCTTCAACAAGATGTACGGCATCGTCCACCCGGCCGAGCAGTGGGAGTCCGGCCGCCCCGTCCGGGTCAGCCCGGTTTACCAGCGCGAGCGCGACCTCGGCGCCGTGTTCTTCGAGACCGCCGGCTGGGAGCGGCCGTTCTGGTACGCCGGCAACGAGCACCTGCTGGGCCGCTACGCCGGCCGGCTGATGGAGCGGGAGAACGAGTGGGACGCCCGCTGGTGGTCGCCCATCATCAACGCCGAGCACCTCGCCATGCGCGACGCCTGCGGGCTGGTCGACCTGTCCGCGTTCGCCGTGTTCGACGTCACCGGGCCGGGGGCGCTGGACGCGGTCCAGTCCCTCGTCGTCGCCCAGGCCGACGTCCGCCCCGGCCGGGTCATCTACACGTCTTTGCTGAACGAAGAAGCCGGGTTCATAGCCGACCTGACCGTGATGCGGCTCGGGGCATCGCACTTCCGGGTCGTCACTGGCGGTGCGACCGGCCAGACCGACCTGCGCTGGTTCAGCGAGCACCTGCCCGCCGGCGGCCGTGCCGCCATCGCCGACGTCACCTCGGCGTGGACCACGCTGGGCCTGTGGGGGCCGAAGGCCCGCGACGTGCTGCAGGCCGTCACGGACGGGGACCTCAGCCACGCGGGCTTCCCGTTCGGAACCTGCCGGGAAGTGGAGATCGGCGGGATCACCGTGCTGGCGTCGCGGATCTCCTACGTCGGGGAACTCGGCTGGGAACTGTACGTGCCGATGGAGCAGGGCGCCCGGCTGTGGGACACGGTCTGGGACTCCGGCCAGCCGCACGGCCTGGTGCCGGTGGGGATCGGCGTGTACGGGACCACCGGCCGGCTGGAAAAGGGCTACCGCGCGTTCGGCAACGAGCTCACCCCCGACTACACCCTGGCCGAGGCCGGGATGATGCGGCCGAAGGTGAAGGCGCAGGACTTCCTCGGCAAGGCCGCCTACCTGGCGCAGCGGCAGGCCCCGCCGGCCGCGGTGCTGTGCACGCTGACCGTGGACGACCACCGCAGCCCGGCCGGCGAGCTGCGGTACATGCTCGGCGGTGAGCCGGTGCTGACCGCCGGCGGGGAGCGGCTGGTGGACGCCAAGGGCCGCCCGTCGTACGTGACCAGCGCCGGGTCCGGGCCGTCGGTGGGCAGCCACCTGCTCATGGCCTACCTGCCGCCGGAGCAGGCGCAGGCGGGTACGAAGCTGGCCGTCGAGTGCTTCGGGGACGCCTACCCGGTCACGGTCGCGGTGGCCGGCGCCACCCCGCTGTTCGACCCGGACAACACCCGGGTCCGGAGCTGACGGATGGAGATCCTCGTCTGCGTCAAGCGGGTGCCCCAGGTCGGCGGCCGGATCATGGTCACCCCGGACGGGCAGGAAGTGGACACCCGGATGTCCGGCTTCGCGATCAGCCCGCACGAGGAGTGCGCGGTCGAGGAGGCCGTGCAGCTCACCGAGCGCGGCGGCGGCCGGGTGTCCGTGCTGACCCTCGGCCCGGACGGCGCTGAGCAGCAACTGCGGGACTGCCTCGCGCTCGGCGCGGGCCGGGCGGTGCTGCTGGAGACCGGCGGGCGCGAGTGGGGCCCGATCGCCACCGCTGCCGCGATCGTGGCCGAGGTGCGCCGCCAGGAAGCGGCCGGGCAGCCCTATGACCTGCTGCTGCTCGGCAACGAGGCCGCCGACACCGGCGACTACCAGGTCGGCGTCCGGATCGCCCACGAGCTGGGCTGGCCGTGCGCGACCGGCATCAAGAAACTGCAGCTCGCTGACGGGGCAGCGGAGGCCCGGCGGGAGTACCGGGGCGCCGAGGAGGTCTTCGGGTTCCCGCTGCCCGCGGTGATCACCGTCAAGGAGGGCATCAACCTCCCGCGGTACCCGTCGCTGCCGGGCCGACTGCGGGCGAAGCGGGCCGCCATCGAGCGGCACGAGCCGCAGTGGCAGCCCGAGGGCCTGCGGATGCGGGCGCTGCGGGTGCCCGAGACCACCCGGCAGCAGGCGAAGGTGCTCGGCAGCGGCGTGGACGCCGTTCCCGCCCTGGTCGACGTGCTGGCGGAGCTGGGGGTGCTGTCATGAACGCGGTGTGCCTGGTGGAGCTGGACGGGGCGGCGGTGGCCGACGCGTCGCTGCGCGCGCTCACGCTCGCCCGCGGGCTCGGCGGGACCCTGGCGGCGGTCGTGTTCGGCGAGCCGGGCGGCGTGCCCGCTGAGGCGCTGGCCGCCTACGGCGTCACCGACACGTACGCGGCCGGGCAGCTGCCGGGCTACGCGCCAGCGGCCTGGGCGCGGGTGCTGACCGGGGTGGCCGAGGCGGCAGGCGCGCGGGCGGTGGTGGCGGCCGCGACCGACCGGGGCAACGAGGTGCTGGCCCACGCCGGGGCGCTGACCGGGCAGTCCATGGCGGCGAACTGCGTGTCGGCCAGCCCTGACCCGGAGGAGCCGGGCACGCTGCGGATCACCCGGCAGCGCTGGGCCGGCCTGCTGCTGGAGGACGCGTCGCTGGCAGGCTCGCCAGCGCTGCTGACGGTGGCCGCCGACGCGGTCGCGGCGGTGCCCGCTGACGCGCCGGCCAGCCTGGCTGTCCACGTGCACGAGCCCGCCGTCACCGACGCGGACCTGCGCGTGCAGGCCCGCGAGTCCGCCGGCCGGTCCGGCGGGGTGTCGCTGGCCACCGCGCGGGTGGTGGTCGGCGGCGGCCGGGGCGTCGGCGGGCCGGACGGGTTCGCGCCGCTGGAGGAGCTCGCCGGGCTGCTCGGCGGGGTGCTGGGCGTGTCCCGGGTGGTCACCAGCGAGGGCTGGCGGCCGCACAAGCAGCAGGTCGGCCAGACCGGCACCCGGATCACCCCGGAGCTGTACCTGGCCTGCGGCATCAGCGGCGCGATCCAGCACATGGCCGGCTGCCAGGGCGCCCGGCACATCGTCGCCATCAACACCGACGCGGGCGCGCCGATCATGGCCCGCGCCGACTACGCGGTCATCGGCAACCTGCACGAGGTGATCCCGGCCCTGGTGGACGCCATCCGCGCCCGCACCGGCTCATCCTGAGGGACGGCGACACGCTTTTCCAGGATTCAGGAAAAGCGCCGGCAGGGCCCGGAACAGGGCTCGGCATCGCGCGGCGTGGGTAGGCTTCCCGGCAGATGCTGGCCGGCGGAAAAGAGCCAGCGGCAAACGCTGTGCCTTTCCGCTGGAACGGGGAATGATGCGGAGGCCTGCATGCGCCTGGGGTCGCTTCTTCTTGTCATCTGGCTGGTCATCGGGGCCTTCGCTGCCGGGCAGCGCGGCGATTACCAGCGCGCCGTCAGCAACTGCAGCCGGGCCGGGACAATCGCGGCGACGATCGCCGCCGGCCCGCTCAATTACGCGGGCGTGAACCCGAAGATAAACTGCACCGCGCCGCAGCCGTCCAGTTGATTAAACGGCGGACCGCGCTGGTGCGCCACCACCCGGGGAGCCCGCGGCGCCAGGGCTGAGGGCCGGCCGGGAGTCCCCCGCCCTGCGGGGGCGGTCCTGGGACGCCCACCTGGCGGGCACCCCGGCCGGTGGCCGCAATCAGAAGCCAGCTGGCGGCGCCTTGACGGGAAGATCTCCCGGCCGTAACGCCTGCCCCGCGCAAAGCGTTCTGTCCCTGTAATCCGGAGCGGGGACCGGCGCGTCACATGGGGAACGGCGCCCCTCGCACCAAGGGAGCAGTCGCAGCACCGACGCGTCTGTCACTCGAGGGAGAACGCATGAGGCGCCTTTTCGCGCGCAAGCTGATCGCACTGGCTGGGGCCACCATTGCCCTGCCTTTCCTGGCCGCCACCGCGAGCGCGGGCACCAGCCCGCAGCCGACGCAGGTGCCGGACTCGGCGATCACGCCGACGACCGCCACCATGGGCGGGGCCAGCGTGCTGCCCACCACCAGGACGGTGGCGCACTGGCACGGCGCCGCGACCGACCCGCACAACGGGGTGACCTACGGGTTCAACATGGTGGGCGCCGACCCGGCGGCGAACTCGTCCACCACGATCACGACGGACATCATCCCGGTCAACGTCGTCGTCGACGGCATGACCTTCAACGGCAGCGACGTGGTCCAGCCGACCCTCGACTCGCCGGTGTTCGCCCTCAACGACTACGCATCGACGAAGTACGTGACCCAGCCGGTCGCCAACGGCGGTTGGTTCACCAAGGGCGGCCCCCTGTCGAGCGGCAACAAGGCCGTCCAGCTCGAGGACGCGACCATGCGGTCGCAGTTCAACAGGCAGGGCACCGGCTACCACGTCATCCTCAACCCGGTCGTGCATGACCCGATCACGATCGACGTCCCGTCCAACGAGGGCACGCTGCTGCAGTCCGCCCGCGGCGTCATCGCGCCGGACATCAACATCAACTGGTGGTCGGCGCAGCTGCAGAACCTGGACGCCAGCCTGAGTTACATGGACCCGACCCACCTGCCGGTCTACCTCACCGACAACGTGATGCTGTACATCGGGTCCAGCCCGCTGAACTGCTGCGTGATCGGCTACCACGGTGCGGCCAAGGTCACCGGCAACGGCGGCGGCTCGGTGAACGGCAACGGCAACGACGCCGTGCAGACCTTCGCCTGGGCGTCCTATGTCACCCCCGGTTTCTTCAGCCCGGCCCGCGACTGGGCGCTGCAGGACATCCACGCGCTCAGCCACGAGATCGCCGAGTGGGGCGACGACCCGTTCACCAACAACACCGTTGAGCCGTGGCTGACGCCGACCGCCCCGCAGTACGGCTGCACGGGCCTGCTGGAGACAGGTGACCCGGTGGTGGGGATCGGCTTCACGATGGGCACCAACACCTTCGAGCAGGGCGCCACGCCGAACGGCACCCAGGTCGCCGACGGGTACTACCACCCCGAGGACGAGGCGCTCATGCCGTGGTTCATGCGGCTCAGCCCGAGCACCGCGCAGGACGGCCGGTACACCTTCATGGGCAACCTCAACCCGTACCCGGGGTTCCGGCAGCCGGCGACCGGCTGCTGACCCGCTGACGCAGGGCGCAGGGGCGCGGGGAGGTCAGGCCTTCCCGCGCCCCTGCGGCATGTCCGGCCCCAGCAGCGCCGCCCGGGGTGCCACGGCACGCGGCCCGGCGGCCTGGCGGCCCGGGATTGCATATGCCTTGACAGGCATATGCCTCTTCAGGCACTCTAGGGCGGTGACGTCAGTCTTCGAAGTGCTCGCGGAGCCGCGGCGGCGCCAGATCCTGGACCTGGTCCGGGACGGCGAGCGGTCGGTGACCGAGCTGGTCGCCGCGCTGGCGATGAACCAGCCGGCCGTGTCCAAGCACCTGCGGGTGCTCCGGGATGCCGGGCTGGTGCGGGCGCGGGTGGACGAGCAGCGGCGGCTGTACCGGCTCGACCCCGGCCCGCTGCGGGAGCTGGACGACTGGCTCGGCCCGTACCGGGCGGCCTGGGGCGCGAGCCTCGACCGGCTGGCCCGGCACCTGGACGAGATGGACGACGACGCAGGGGAGGACGGATGAACGGGACCCTGGAGGACCTCGGCGGGCGCTGGCGGCTGCGGTTCAGCCGCGAGCTGGCCCACCCGCCGGAGAAGGTGTGGCGGGCGATCACCGAGCCCGCGCACCTGGCGGCCTGGTTCCCGCAGCGGATCAGCGGCGAGTGGGTCCCCGGCGGCCGGCTGGTCTTCTCATCCCCGGAGGGCCGGGGCCCGGACTTCGAGGGCGAGGTGATCGCCTGCCAGCCGCCGTCGCTGCTCGAGTTCAGCTGGGGCACCGACGTGATCCGGCTGGAGATCGAGGCCCGGCCGGGCGGCTGCGTGTTCACGCTGCTGGACACGTTCGGGGAGCTCGGCAAGGCCGCGCGGGACGCGGCGGGCTGGGACGAGTGCGTGGACCGGCTCATCCGCCACCTCGGCGGGCTGGCCGCGCCTCCGGCGGGCCAGCGCTGGGCCGAGGTCCATCCCGGCTACGTCGAGGCGTTCGGCCCGCAGGCCGCGACCATCGGCCCGCCGCCCGGCTACTGACGCGCCGCGAGCGAGCCCGCCCGGCTGCCGCGCGGCGCCGGGCGGCCCACCGTCAGCGGGTGCCGGGGAGTGAGCACGCCGCGGCCGCTTCCGCCAGCAGGGTCATCTCGTAGGCGATCAGGTCGAGGTCGGCCTCCGCGCTGGCCAGCGTCGCGAGACTCGACCTTCTGCCGGGCATCAGAAATGGCTGAGTAACCAACACGAAACAGCGCATGCGTATCTGGCAGGCCTGCAGGCGGGCCCGGCGGCGCCATTCTGGCGGCGGCAGGTGAATCCCGGCTGAATCAGCTACATATCCGACGCAAACAACTCAGCCCGGGCATGGCTGAACGCCGGGCGGGGCGCTGGCGCCCCGGGGCAGCCTCCCGCCCCCCGGCGATTCCCCCTGCCCTCCCGGCGACCCCCCCCCGGGCCCGGCGGGAGCCTGGCACCGCACGCTGGCGGCTGGCCTGCCAGTGCGGCTGACCGGACTGACCTGGGAGGAGCTGCCAGATGGCGGCCGTGACGATAACCATCGAGCCAGACGAGCTCGCGGGCGTGTGCGCACTGCTGGAAGTGGAGAAGGCAGCCGAGGGCGGCACCGCCGGCCCCCCGACCACCGCCGATGTGACCACCGTGGCAAGGGCGCTGATGCGCAGGGCGCTGGCCGCGAGGCTGGCCGACTCAGGGCTGCCGTGGGCACCGTCACCGGACGCCGTGCGCAGGCGGGCGGCCGAGGCCGCCCGGCCCGGCAGCGTCATGCGCCGGCTCGCCAGGAACCGGCGGTCAGGAAGTACGCGGCCAGCGCCGCTGTGGTGGCGGCGCTGATCGTGCTGTGGGGCGGCTTCACCCAGGGCTGGACCTGGACCGGCTTCCAGCACAACGACCAGCTGTGGAGCTGGCTGCTGCTGCTGCTGCTGCCGGTGGTGATCCCCGTGGTGCTGCCGCGGGCCGTGGACTGGGTCTCCGGCAGTGCGGCCCGGCGCGCGGAGGAGGCGCGCGCGGCGCCGGACATCACCCCGGCCCTGGGCTGACCGCCTTGTGTCACCAGGTGTCCACGACCCGCCCGCTGCCGGTGAAGCCCTCGCGGCCCGCGGCGGCCGCGAGGGTGGCGGCGATCAGGTCGCGGGTCTCGGCCGGGTCGATAACGTCGTCGATCTCGAAGGCGCGGGCCACGTTGAACACGGTGACGTGCTCCCGGTAGGCGTCGGTGAGCTCGCGGACGCGTGCCCGCCGCTCGGCCTCGCTGTCCATCGCGGCGAGCTCCTTGCGCAGGGACAGCCGCACCGCGCCTTCCAGGCCCATCGGGCCCATGTGCGCGGCCGGCCAGGCGACCGTCAGCAGCGGCTGGCGGGTGCTGCCGCCGAGCATGGCCTGCGCCCCGAGGCCGTAGCCGCGGCGCAGCACCACGCCGATCAGCGGCACCTGCAGCCGGGCCGCGGCCACCAGCATGCGTGAGCCGCGCCGGACGATGCCCTCGCGTTCGGCGTCCGGCCCGGCCATGT
This sequence comes from Gemmatimonadota bacterium, assembly GCA_050257395.1. Taxonomy (GTDB): domain Bacteria; phylum Actinomycetota; class Actinomycetes; order Streptosporangiales; family Streptosporangiaceae; genus JAIRTY01. Next base: position 21,224 of record JBLMWU010000325.1, read on the forward strand.
ACCCGGGCGTGTCCACCAGCGAGACGACCGGCAGCCCGTAGGCGTCGCACAGCTGCAGGAAGCGGGCGGCCTTGTCCGAGGCGGCGGCGGTGAGCGCGCCGGCGCGGTGCAGGGTCTGGTTGGCGAGGAACCCGACCGGCTGGCCCGCGATCCGCCCCAGCGCGGTGACCAGCTCCGGGGCGAACGGCTCCCGCAGGAAGGTGACCGAGTCCGTGTCGGCCAGGGTGGTGAGGACCGGCCGGACGTCGAAGGCCCGGCGCTCGCCGGGGATCATCGTCCGCAGGGCGGCCTGGTCGCCGGCGCTGCCCGCCGGCACCGGTCCCTGGAAGTAGCCGATCAGCGTCCGGGTGACCGCGACCGCCTCCGCCTCACTGGCCGCCAGGACGTCGACCACCCCCTGGCGGGCCAGCACGGGGGCAGGGCCGATCTCGTCCGCGGCGTGCTCGCCGAGCCCGCCCGCGGCGATCATGGCCGGGCCGGCGACGCCCATGGTGGCGTCGCGGGTGGCCACGATCAGGTCGGCGCTGCCCGCGATGATCGCGTTGCCCGCGAAGCAGCGCCCGGCCACCACGGCGATCCGGGGGGCGAGGCCGGACAGCCGGGCCCACAGCGCGAACGACTCCACGTCCAGCGCGGACACGACCGGGTAGTCGGTGTCATTGGGGCGGCCGCCGCCGCCCTCGGCAAAGAACACGGTGGGCAGCCGCAGCTTCCCGATCAGCCCGAGCAGCCGGTCGGACTTGTGGTGACCGCGCAGGCCCTGGGTGCCGGCCAGCACGAGGTAGTCGTAGGTCAGCACCCCGCAGGTGGCGCGGTCGCCGAACAGGCCGCCGTTGACCCTGGCGATGCCGCCGATCAGCCCGTCCGCGGGCGTCTGCCGCATGAGCTCGCCAGCGGACAGGCGCTTTTCCTGCGCCGCGGTGGCGAGCCGCCCGTACTCCACGAACGAGCCGGGATCGATCAGATCGGCGAGATTCTCCCGGGCGGTGCGGCCGCCGGCCGCGTGCCGCCGGGCCACCGCCTCCGGCCGGGCGGAATCCTCGGTGAGCGCCCGCCGGCGCCCGAGTTCTGCAAGCGCCTCCATCGACTCGTCGCTCACCGCACCGCTCCCTCCAGTACGGGAGGTTAGCCGAGTGGTGACCGGCGAGTCATTCGCGGGCCGGGGCGGGAATGGCGAGGCCGGCCGGGGCGGGCCTGGTGCGAGCCCGCCTGCTCCGGCTCAGTGCCCTTTGGCCGCGCTTTCGTACTGCTGGATCACGCTGGCCGGGATGCGCCCGCGCTCGCTCACCGAAATTCCCTGCTCCTTTGCCCACGCCCGGATCGCGCCGCTGTGCTGACGGCTCGACGTGGTGCGGGATGGGCGGCGGGGCTGCGTTCTGCCTGCCTTCCGCGCGTGCTCGATGTAGGGCATGAGCTGCTGGCGGAATGCGCTGGCGTTCTTCTTGCTGAGATCGATCTCATACTCCGCGCCACCGAGCCCGAAGCGGACGGTCTCATCCGCCGGGCCGCCTTCAAGGTCGTCTTCCAGTGCGACAGTGACTTTCTGGGCCATCCCAACCTCCATGACAGCGAGGGGCTGCCTTGCAACGTACACATAGATCGCCATGCGGCCACAGCCGCAACGCCGGTGGCCGCTTGCACTTTTCAGTAAAGGTAATCGGCGCGGCGGCGATCTTTATTCCGGTAGCTTATCCGGTCCTGCTCCCGGCATACAGTGGAGGGGCGGGAAGCTCTTTGGCCAGCCCCGGAATTGGGGCCGGGTGACGAAAAGTCCAGCGTGTATCCAGCTACGGTGCGAGCCGCATTCCAGAATGACCCCGGACCCTGGGGGAGACCGCAGCGGGCGCTGAGCGCCTGCCCGGGCCGGGCAGCCCCGCAGGTCAGGCGGTCCAGGCCTCGCTGCGCTGCCACAGCTCGGCGGCCAGCTCAGCGGTGGCGGCCGGGTTCGGGTCCCGCTGCGCGCACTTGTCGTAGTAGCGGCCGCTCACCTGCGCCACCTCCGGCGAGGTGGCGCAGTACAGCGAGGTGCGCGCGCCGTCCCCGGTGGAGAGCATCCGGCGCGTCATCAGCGCGCGCACCGGCCCGGGCACCCGCCGCCAGATGTCGGACGCCACCACCCCCGGGTGCAGTGAGTAGGTGGTGATCCCGCGGCCCTCGGTGCGGCGGGCCAGCTCGGCGCTGAACAGCACGTTGCACAGCTTCGACACGGAGTACTCCGGCATCCCGGTGATGCTGCGGGTGCGCCGGCGCAGCGCCCCGAAATCGATGCCCCGGGCCTGGTAGTGGGAGTCGCTGGCGACGGTCACCACCCGCGCCGGGGCACCCGCCGCCAGGCAGTCCAGCAGCGCCGTGGTCAGCGCGAAATGGCCGAGGTGGTTGACCCCGAAGGCCAGCTCGAAACCGTCCCGGGTGAGCCCCCGGTGCCCGGCGACCCCGGCGTTGTTGACCAGCACGTGCAGCGGCTGCCCGAGCGCCAGGAACTTCGCCGCGCACTCGCGCACCGAGCCGAGGTCGGCGAGGTCGAGCGGGAGGAACGAGACCTCCTGGTTGCCGGTGCCCGCCCGGATGCTGGCCGCCGCCGCCTCGCCGGCCGCCTCGGAGCGGCAGGCCAGGTGGACGCGGCCGCCGCGGCCGGCCAGCCCGGCCGCGGTGGCCAGGCCGATGCCGGTGTTGCCGCCCGTCACCAGGAACGTGCGTCCTGCCAGGTCATTCACGTCAGGCTCCTCTTGCCGGGCCAGCGGGCACCGGGTCTTCCGGTGCGCGGACAAAGGGACGTTGGCCTTTCCGGGGGAGACCATTGTCCCTGCTGCCGCGGCGGCCACGCAGGCATGCTCACGGAAGAACCTGTTGTGCCAATGCTGGAAGCGGTGGTACCGATGACCACAACCCCCCACTCGGCCGCGGACCTCGCCCTTGCCCCGGTCCTCATCAACATCGAGCGCAATCTCACCCGCCTGCGCGACAGCGAGGACATCGAGTACGAGCTGGCGCTGGAGCTCAACGACGACAGCTCCTGGTACCACACGGCGGAAGAGCGCGCCCAGCGGCTGCAGCAGCTGGCGACCCGCGGCGTGGACACCCACGGCTGGGAGATCTCGCCCACCGCGGACGGCTGCGGGCTGTTCGTCAGCCACGGCGGCTACCACGTCTCCGTCATGTTCGGCAGGGTGCTGGCCGGCTACGTGGAGACCGGCGCGTTCCCTGAGCTGCCCGCCGCCGCGGGGATCTGACCCGCGGCCCCGTGACCCGGTCCGGGGCTGGCGGGCCCTGAGCCGTCAGCCCCGGACCGCCTCCAGGCTCTCGCGCACCGTCTGCGTCATCGGGTGCCGCCCGCCGAGCGACTGCTCGCAGTCCGCCAGGGTGCGCTCGAACAGCGCGATCGCCTCCGTCATCCGCCGGGCCGTGTGGTAGGCGTGCGCGAGGTTGGCGCGGGAGGTGAGGGTGTCCGGGTGGCCCGGGCCGAGCACCCGCTCATAGTCGCCGAGGACGCCCTCGTACAGCGGGATCGCCTCCGTCATCCGCCCGGCCGTGTGGTACGCGGACGCCAGGTTGCCGCGGGCGGTCAGGGTGTCCGGGTGGTCGGGGCCCTGCACCCGTTCCCGGTCGGCGGCGTTGCGCTGGTACAGCGGGATGGCGTCCTTGATCCGCCCGGCCGTGTGGTACACCGACGCCAGGTTGCCGCGGGCGGTCAGGGTGTCTGGGTGATCGGGGCCCTGCACCCGCTCCCGGTCCGCCAGCACCCGCTGGTACTCCGGGATGGCGTCCTTGAGCCGCCCGGCGGCGCGGTGCGCGAAGGCGAGCTTGCTGCGGGCCGCCAGGGTGTCCGGGTGGTCGGGGCCCTGCACCCGTTCCCGGTCGGACAGCACCCGCCGGTACTGGGCAACGGCATCCTTGAGCTGGCCGGCCCCGTGGTAGGCCGCGGCCAGGCTGGCCCGGGCCGTCAGCGTGTCAGTATGCCCGGGGCCCAGCGCCCGCTCGCAGTCGGCGAGGATGCGCTCGGCGAGCGCGAGGGCCGGCTTGGTCCGCCCGGCGGCCTCGAACGCGGCAGCCAGGTTGGCCCGGGTGGCGACCGTGTCCGGGTGTGCCGGGCCGAGGACCCGCTCCTGCTCGGCGGCGGTGTGCTCGTACAGCGGGATCGCCTCGGCGAGCCGCCCGGCCCGGTGGTAGGCGTGCGCCAGGCTGCTGCGCGTCGCCAGCGTGTCCGGGTGCCCGGGCCCGAGGGCCTGCTCCTGCTCGCTGAGCTGGTGCTGGTACAGGCCGATCGCGTCGTCGGCCCGGCCCGCGCCGACATAGGCGGCGGCCAGGTTGTCGCGGGCCAGCAGGGTCAGGGCGTGGTCCGGGCCCAGCACCCGGCCGCCGGTCGTGATCATCTCCTGCCAGTAGCCGATGGCGGCGCCGTGCAGCCCGTCGTCAGCCAGGCTGCGGCCGGCCCGGACCAGCACCGCGTGGTTGCCGGTGGTCCACAGCAGGTCCCCGGTGACCGCGCTGAGCCGGGTCACCGCGTCCCGCAGGGACTGGCTGAGCAGCGGCTCCGCGTCCTGGGCGGGCCAGGCCTCGCCGATGGCGGCGGCCGTGGCCAGCGCCGCCCGCTCGTACTCGGCGGCGGACAGGTAGCCGCGGACCGCTGACTGCACCACCGGGTGCACCCGCACGGTGCGGGCCGTGCTGCCGGGGTCGACGGACACCAGGCTCAGCCGGGCGAGGTTGCCCACCGCGCTGCGGACCACGGCGGCCGCGCCGGCCGGGTCCGTGCTGCGCTGGCCGGTGACGTATTCACAGGCCGCCGGGCTGGTCAGCAGGGCGGCCGGGATGCCGCCGGGGTCCAGCAGCGAGATCAGCACCAGCGCGGGCCAGGCCAGCCCGGACGGGGCGACCTGGTTGGCGCGGTCCACGGCCAGCGTCCAGCAGACCGTGACCGGCGGGACCGGCCCAGCGCCGGGCGCCCCGGCGAGCTGCTCCCGCCGCTCGGCGAACCCGGCCCGGTACTCGCGGCAGCCGACCCCGCTCTCCGCCATCAGGGATGCCGCCAGGGCCAGGCTGAGCGGGTGGAACCCCAGGTCCTCGGCCAGGTCCAGGGCGCCGATCCGCTGGTCCGGGTAGCTGAGCCGCCCGCTCAGGAAGGCCAGCGCCTCGCGGCGGGAGAAGCCGCCCACCCGGACCGCCTCCCGGCGCACGCCCAGCAGGGCCGGGTCGGCGCCCGCCGTGGTGACCAGCACCTGCCCGGCCGGCCCGGCCGGCCACAGCTGGTCCACCCCGGCCAGGTCGGCGAGGTCGTCGAGGACCACCAGCCACGGCCGGCTGGTGGCCGCCAGCCAGGCCAGGAAGCGCTCCGCGGCCTGCCCGGGGTCATCGCCGGGAGCGGCCGCCGCCACGTCCACCGCGGCCTGCGCCAGCCCGGTCACGATGGCCGCCCGGCTGCCGGCGTTGATCCACACCACCAGGTCCGCGGCGCCGGCCTGCAGGGCGGCGGCCGCGGCACTGGCCGCCAGCTGTGTCTTCCCGGTGCCCCCCAGCCGGGCCAGGCCGAGCGCGGCCCGCTCGTCCCCGGGCACCAGCACGGTGACCGCGCCCGGCTCGATCGCACCCGGCCGGCCGGTCCCCGTCTCCGGCCGCGGGTGGAAAAACTCGTCCAGCGGTGGCAGCGGCCCAGACTGCACCGGCCAGATCACCGGCTGAGCTTGCACGTTGACAGGCCCTCCTCGGGCGGGGCGGCGGGGCGGGGAACCGGCCGGGCCGCGGGCGGCAGTGGCCGCAGGCCGGTCCATAACGGACATCACATTACGGTGATAGCGGGATGCACAGGTGTGATCCAGGCACTTTCTGAATCGTGCAATCGATCTATTTTCGCCCACGGCCCGGGGATTGCGGCCGGCCGTTCCGCGGGGGCGATGACGGGGCGGGGAACGCTACACGCGGGCCGGGTCCGGGGTGCCGTGCGCCTGCCCGCCCAGCCGCTCCAGCAGTTCCCGCCGCCACGCCTCGGTCTGCCGCACCTGGTTGAACGTGTACAGGTGCAGCCCGGCCACGGCCGCGGCGGGCGAGGCCAGCGTGCCAGCCGCGCGGGCGAGGAAGCGCTCCGGCTGGTAGCCGCCGGGCGTGCCGAGCCGCAGGAACATGTCGGCGTGCCCGCGCAGGAACCGGGCCGACTCGGTGGCGCCGGCCTTGGCCGCCATCTTGAGCAGCCTGGCCCGCTCCACCGGGCCGGGCAGGCCGACGAAGATCGGCAGGGTCACCCCGCGCGCCCGCACCCGGGTGATCCACTGGCGCAGGACCGCCGGGTCGAAGCACAGGTTGCTGACGATGTACGTCGCGTGCCGCCGCTTGTCCCACATGGCCTGGATGGTGACGTCGTCGCCGATCCGCGGGTGGCTCTCCGGGTACCCGGTGATGCCGGTGTGCGCGAACGGGCGCTCCAGCTGGGTGAGCCGCTCCAGCACCGGCAGCGCGCCGTCGAACTGCCCGGCGGGCGGGTCGGCGTCGCCCGCCGGGACGAACACGTCCTCCACCCCGCACGCCAGCAGCCGCTCCACCAGTTCCGACAGGTGCGCGCCGTCGCGGATGAGCCGGGCCGACAGATGCGGCACCACCCGGTAGCCGCCCGCGGCGAGCCGCTCGGTCAGGCCGACCGTGGCCTCCAGCCCCTTGGCCGGCGACGCGGTCACCGTCACCGTCGCGCCGGGCGGCAGCGCGCTGGCGACCGCGTCCGCCACGCTGCCCGCCGGGAACACCTCGAACCGCGGGTTCTCCAGCAGCCGCGCCACCGCGGTCAGCCTGCTCCCGCCCAGCAACCGCCGCATAACCGCCCCCTCGCGCCAGGGTCACCGGCGGCGGCTGCCAGCAGCCGCGCCAGTTCCGCCTCCAGGCGGGCGGTGCCGGTGTCCACCACGGTCAGCGGCAGGCCGAAAAGCCCTGCCACCCGCGCGGCCTCCGCGTCCAGCGCGGCGTCGCGCTGCTGGGCGAGCCACACCAGCCGCCGGTAGTGGCCGAAGTAGTCCGGCCACAGCTGCGGGTGCCGGTCCAGCCCCAGCTCGGCCAGCACGGTCCGGCGGAACGTGCGCACCAGGAAGTCGGTCAGCACGTAGGTGCCCGGCTCGGACCCGAACTCCGCGCGCATCCGCTCCGGCCCGGCGAGCACGTCGTAGCAGTGCAGGCCGGGCAGCCGGGTCAGGCCCAGCCGGGCGCACAGCCCGTCCAGCGCGCCGTAGGTCCCGCAGTCGGCGTACCCGAGCGCCACCCGCTGCCCGCGGGCCAGCGCCGCCACCGCCAGCCGCTCGGCCTCGGCCGCGATCCGCTCCGGCCGGTTGTGCAGCAGCGCGGGCAGGCAGCGCAGTTCCAGCCGCCAGCCGCGGCGGGCCGCCAGGTCGCGGATGTGCCCGCCCAGCGCCCCGCACGCGATCACCAGGGGCGCGGCGCCGGCGCCGGGGGCGGTTCGTTCACTCCGGGAAGGGGAGCTGGTCGACGAACCGGTCGTTGAAATCGGCGCGGTCGGAGAGCTCGACATACCTCACCTCCTCCAGCAGGGCGAGGCCGCCGGCCCGCTCGCGGAGGCTGAGCAGCGCCATCTTCGCGCCTTCGCCGGCCACGTTGCCGGCGCTGACGACCCGCAGCACCGGCAGCTTCGGCACCAGGCCGAGCCGGATCGCGCTGGCCGGGGACAGGTAGCTGCCGAACGAGCCGGCCAGCAGCACCTGCTGGACGTCGCCGGGCCGCAGCCCGGCCTCCTCCATCAGGATCTGCCAGCCGGTCGCGATCGCCGCCTTGGCGAACTGCAGCTCCCGCACGTCCCGCTGCGACAGGTACACCGAGTGCGCCACGTCGCCGGGCTCGGCCAGCCAGTGGAGAACGAAGACCCGTTCGTCACCCAGGCGGGTCAGCCGGTCCGCCAGGCCGGGGGCCAGCGACGCCGCCGCCTCCTCGGGCACCAGCCGGCCGGAGGAGTCCAGCAGCCCGGTGGCCACCAGCCCGGTGACGGCATCGACCAGGCCGGACCCGCACAGCCCGGCCGGCTTCGTGTCGCCGATCACGGTCAGGTCCAGCCCCTGGGCGGTCATGGTGACGGCCTCGATCGCGCCGTCGGCGGCGCGCATGCCGCACCGGATCGCCGCGCCCTCGAACGCGGGCCCGGCCGGCGCGGCGGTGGCGAGCAGCCATTCGGCGTTGCCGAGCACGATCTCGCAGTTGGTGCCGATGTCGATGAACAGCCGGGTGCGCCGGTCGCGGTCCATGCCCGAGGCGAGCAGCCCGGCGGTGATGTCGCCGCCCACGTAAGCACCGAACGACGGGAACACCACCGCCCGCGCCCGCGGGTGCACCGGCAGGCCGAGGTCGGCGGCGAGGATCTCCGGCAGCAGCCGGGCAGACATGATGAACGGCGCCACGCCCAGCGGCTCCGGGTCGATGCCGAGCACCAGGTGGGTCATGGTCGCGTTGCCGGCGAGGGCGACCTCGTAGACCTCGGCGGGGTCCACGCCGCCCCGCTCGCACACGGACGCGGCCAGCTCGGCCAGGGTCTCCTGGGCCAGGCTGGACAGCCGGTCCAGCGCGGCCGGGTCCATCATCACCGCGCTGATCCGGGTGATCACGTCGGCGCCGAACGGCTGCTGCTTGTTGAGCATGGACTCCACCGCCACCGGCGTGCCGGTGGACAGGTCCAGCAGGGTGGCGACCACCGTGGTGGTGCCCAGGTCGAAGGCGATGCCGAAGCGCCGCTCGCTGGTGTCGCCCGGCTCCACCCCGATCAGCACGTCGTCCGCGACGACGGCGGTGACCTGGTAGTCCGCGGCCCGCAGCACCCGGCCGACGGTGCGCAGCACCGGCAGGTCGACCCGCAGCTCCAGGTCGTCCATGGCGGCGAGCACCCGCTCGATGTCGGTGACCTGGTCGGACAGGGACGGCTCGGCCAGCTTGAGGTGGCGCTTCTGCACCGCGGGCCGCAGGATGACCTGCCGCCCGACCCCGACCAGGGCCGCCTTGGGCCGGGTGACCAGCGGCGGCACGTCCACCCGGGCGCCGTCGGCCGCTGGCGCCCGGCAGGCCAGCCGCCAGCCGCCGCGCAGCTCGTCCGCGGAGAACGCGCGGCTGTCCAGCGACGAGGGCGGCGGCGCGCCCTCCACCAGCCGCACCTTGCACTTCTTGCAGGTGCCGTGGCCGCCGCAGGTGGAGTCGATGGCGATGCCGTTCCAGCTGGCGGCGTCGAACACGGTGACCCCGCGCGGCACCCGCACCCGCTTGCCGCCCGGCTCGAACACCAGGTCGGCCCGGACCGGACCCGCGGTCAGCCCGGTGCCGTCGGCAGCCGGCAGTGGCTCGGTCACGGGCCGGCCTGCGCGGCCACGGCCGCCTGCGCCGCCTGCTGGCGGGCACGGTGCGCGGCGATCCAGGCGCCGCCCCATTCGTCGTTGCCGAGCAGCAGGTCGCCGGCCTGCACGGCGCGGACCAGCTCCGGCGACCGGGCGTCCATGATCGCGCTGGTCAGCCCGGCGGTCATGGCCATCGGCAGGAACGCGGCGCCGATCGCGTGCCGCTCCGGCATCCCGAACGACACGTTGGAGGCGCCGAGCGTCATGTTCACGCCGAACTCCTCCCGGATCAGCGCGATCGTCTCCAGCGTGCGCACGACCATCGACGTGTCCGCGCCCACCGGCATCGCCAGCGGGTCGATGACGATGTCCTCCAGCGGGATGCCGTATTTGCCGGTGGCGGTGCCGATCAGCTTGCGGGCGAGCTCGAGGCGGCGCCGCGGGTCCTCGGGGATCTCCTCCTCGTCGTTGGGCAGCCCGATCACGGCGGCACCGTGCCGGGCGACCAGCGGCAGGATCGCGTCGAGCCGCTCGTCCTCGGCGGTGACGGAGTTGACCAGGGCCTTGCCCTGGTAGGCGGCCAGCCCGGCTTCCAGCACCTCGATGATCGAGGAGTCCAGGCACAGCGGCAGGTCGGTCAGGCCCTGGATCAGCTTGACCGCCCGGACCATCAGCTCGGTCTCGTCGGCCAGCGGCGCGCCCATGTTGACATCCAGCACCATGGCGCCGCCAGCCACCTGCTGGGCCACGTCGATCTCGACCCGCGACAGGTCCCCGGCCCGCAGCTGCTCCTGGAAGATCTTGCGGCCGGTCGGGTTGATCCGCTCGCCGATGATGCAGAACGGCTGGTCCGGCCCGATCACGACCTGGCGGGACGCGGACGACAGGGTGGTGTGCACGTGCTCTCCCCGCTTCCTGGGCGCGGTCAGGCCGGCGCCATGGCGCGGCGGCGCTGCAGCAGTTCCTTGGCCCGGGCGACCGCCGCCGACGCGTCGGACGCGTACCCGTCGGCGCCGACCACGTCGGCGTACTCCTGGGTGACCGGGGCGCCGCCGACCATGACGATGACCGCCTCCCGCAGGCCGGCCTTCTGCAGCGCGTTGATGTTCGCCTTGAACATCGGCATGGTGGTGGTGAGGAAGGCGGAGAAGCCGAGGATGTCCGGCTTGTGCTCCTCCACCGCGGCCACGAACTTCTCCGGCGCGACCTGCACGCCGAGGTCGATCACCTCGAAGCCGGCGCCCTCGAACATGATGTTGACCAGGTTCTTGCCGATGTCGTGCACGTCACCCTTGACGGTGCCCATGACGATCTTCCCGATCGGCTCGGCGCCGGTCTCGGCGAGCAGCGGCCGGAGCACCTCCAGCGCGGCGGCCATGGCCTTGCCCGCGATCAGCATCTCCGGCACGAAGAAGTCGCCGCGCTCGAACCGGGCGCCGACCTCCTCCAGCGACGGGATCAGCGCGTCGTACAGCAGGGTCTCCGGGCCGAGAGCCATGCCGAGCCCGGCGTTGGTCAGCTCCAGCACGGTGGGCTTGTTGCCGACCAGGGTGGCGTCGTAGAGCTGCTTGAGTAGCTCGTCGGGGGTCATGCGGCGCCTTCTTTCTGCGGATGCTGCTCGTGCGGGCGGTGCCCGAGGGCCCTGGACAGGGCATCCGCCTCGGCCACGCACCGGGCGGCGACGTCGGGGATCCGGGCCCGGGTGAGCCGGGTGGCCGGGGCGGACACCGACAGCGCGGCGACCACCGCGCCGCCGTCCCGGCAGACCGGGGCCGCCACGGCGACCAGCCCGGGCTCCAGCTCGCTGTCGCTCACGGCCCAGCCGCGGCGGCGCACCCGGGCCAGGTCGGCGCCCAGCGCGGTGCGGCTGGTGACGGTGCGGGGGGTGCGGCGCTCCAGCCGGCCCGCGGGCAGTTTGGCGGCGCCGTGCGCGAGCAGCACCTTGCCGAGCGCGGCGCAGTGCAGCGGCACCGGGCGGCCGATCCAGTTCGCGGCGCCGATCACGTAGATGCTGTCCACCTGGGCGATCTGCTCGACCATGCCGTCGCGTTCCACGCCCAGGTTGATGGTCTCGCCGGTGGCCTTGCCGAGCCGCTCCAGGTACGGCTGCGCCACCGTGGTCAGCCCGGCCTCCGCGCCGCCCCGCCAGGCGTACCGGACGAACATCTCGCCCGGCTGGAAGCGGCCCTGCTCGTCCCGCCGGACCAGCCCGTTGCGCTCCAGCGCGAGCAGCAGCCGGGAGGTGGTGCTCTTGGCCAGCCCGCTGGCCGCCGCCAGCTCGGTGAAGCTCACCGGGGCCGGGGCGTGCACGACCTCGGTGAGCAGCATGGCCGCCCGGTCCACGGCCTGGGTTCCGCTGGGACTCGTCACTGTGCCGCCTGCCTGCCTCGATCCCCGCCGGGGTGCCCGCGCTGCCGGTGACCCGGCGAAATTCGCGCTTGTCCCATGTTGCGGAACTTGGTTCTACTATGTGATCGTACGGTCGGGGGTTTCGGGCGGTCAAGAATGCCGGGCGCCCAGCAGCGGGCCTGGCCCCGGACCGAGCGAGGTGGCGATGTTCCGCAACACGATGCCGCGGTACGAGATCCTGTCCCCGGGTGCCATCGAGGTCCTGGACTCCGGCTGGCGCCGCATCGTCTCCGAGATCGGCGTGCAGTTCGCAAAGCCGGAGGCGGTGGAGCTGTTCCGCAAGGCGGGGCAGGCCACCGACGGCGACGTGGTGAAGCTCGACCCGGACTTCGTGCTGGAGCAGGTGGCGCTGGCGCCGCGGGAGTTCGACATCCAGGCCCGCAACCCGGCCAACACCGTGCACATCGGCGGGGACAACATGGTCTTCGGCGGGGTCTACGGGGCGCCGTTCGTGCGCGAGGGCGACGTCCGCCGGGACGCCACGCTGGACGACTTCCGGCGGCTGTCCATGCTGGCCCAGTCGTTCCCGCAGCTGGACACGGCCGGCGGGGTGATCTGCGAGCCGAACGACGCGCCGCTGGACTCCCGGCACCTCGACATGATCTACGCGCTGGCGACCCTCACCGACAAGTTCTTCATGGGCAACGTGGTGTCCGGCCCCAACGCTGCCGACACCATCGCGATGACCGAGATCCTGTTCGGCGGCCGCGAGGCGATCGAGACCACCCCGGCCACCGTGTCGCTGATCAACTGCAACTCGCCGCTGCGCTGGGACGACCGGATGCTGGACGCGCAGTTCGAGTACTGCGCGGCGAACCAGGCCGTGGTGCTGACCCCGTTCCTGCTGATGGGCGCCATGTCACCGGTGACGATCCCGGCCGCGCTGGCGCAGCAGCTTGCCGAGGCGCTGTCCGGGATCGCGCTGGCGCAGCTGATCCGGCCGGGCTGCCCGGTGATCTTCGGCTCGTTCCTGTCCAACATCGACATGCAGTCCGGCTCGCCGAGCTTCGGCACCCCCGAGTCCGCCATCGGGCTGCTGTGCACGGGGCAGCTCGCCCGGCACTTCGGGCTGCCGTTCCGCACCGGCGGCGGGCTGACCTCCAGCCAGACCGCGGACGCGCAGGCCGGGTACGAGGCCGTGATGACCCTGCTGCCGACGTTCCTGGCCGGCACCAACTTCGTCATGCACGCCGCGGGCTGGCTGGAAGGCGGCCTGGTCAGCTGCTACGAGAAATTCATCATCGACGTGGAGCTGCTGCGGGAGCTGCAGACCGAGTTCACCCCGCTGGAGATCGACGAGGCCTCGCTCGCGTTCGGCGCGCACGAGGAGGTGGGGCACGGCGGCCACTTCCTCGGCGCCGAGCACACCATGGAGCGCTTCCGGACCTGCTTCTACCGGCCGATCCTGTCCTCCTCCTCGAACTTCGAGCGCTGGCTGCGCGACGGCGGCAAGGACGCCGCCGCCCGGGCCGGCGACCTGTGCCGCAAGACCCTCGACGCCTACGAGCCGCCGCCGCTCGACGACGCCATCCGCGCCGAGCTGGACGAGTTCGTCACCCGCCGCCGCGCCGAACTCGGCGACTGACGCCCGCTGTACGTCGGCGCCAGGCCCCGGCACTGGGCCGGTCACGTATCACGGATTTGGTGACCGCAAACCAGGGCAGATCGGGCGCCGAACTGGCTGCGGCCCTTGATACGCGGCCGGCCGATTGTCACCCAGCCCGCGGCCCGGGCAGGGCGGCGAGCAGGTAGAGGACACCGCCGATCACGGCCGGGCCGCTGATGACGGCGAAGGACGCCGCCAGGTGCGCCGCCGCCGCGGTGATGACGACCGGGACCAGCCCGGTCACCAGCAGCAGAACCGCCCCGGTCAGCGGCCGGCGCCAGCCGGCCAGCGCGGCGGGCAGCAGCAGGACGAACGAGGCGACGGCGCGGACCGGCCCGTGCTGGTTCTCGTACCCGATCCACCCGGCCGGGTCAGCCGCGTACCAGCCCGCCAGCGCGATCACGCAGGCCACCAGGACGGCCAGCACGGCCGTGGCCCAGCCCGGCTGCCACCACGCGAGCGCGGCCAGCGCCGCCAGCGGGACCAGCCACAGCGCGATCAGCCCTGCGGCCCGCCACCCGCCCGGGTCAGCGATCACGTCGCCCGCGAGGAACAGCCCGATCACCGCCGTGCAGGCCGCGGTGAACGCCAGCGCCGTGCCACGGAAGAAGGCGGCGAGCGTGACCGGTGCGCGGTTCCGGCGCAGCAGCGCCACCGTCCCGGTGGCCGCCACGACCGCCACGACAAGAATGACCAGCCCCCACATGGGGCACCACCCACCCGCCGGTCCGCCGCAGGCCGGCCCCGCGGGTGCCACCATTCGAGCGCCACGCCGGTCCGGCCGGCAGGGCCGAACGGCTCCGGCAGGGCGGCGAACGGCCCGCCGCGGACCCCGGCACCGGCGTTTCCGTTCCCCTGACCAGGGGATTTCCTGGGCCCGGGGCTATCCTGCCGCTAGTGGTAGCCATCGTCTGGTTCCGCCGTGACCTGCGCGTCCACGACCATCCGGCGCTGCGCGCCGCGCTGGCCGCGCATGACCGGGTGGTGCCCGCGTTCTGCCTCGACGACCGGCTGCTGCACGGGCGGCACGCGTCCGGGGCGCGCACCCAGTTCCTGCTGGAAAGCCTCGCCGACCTGGACCGGCAGCTGGCCGCCCGGGGCGGCGGGCTGGTCGTCCGGCACGGGCCGCCCGAGACCGTGCTGCCGGCTCTGGCCCGGGAGACCGCCGCGGCCGAGGTCCATGTCACCGCGGACGGCAGCCCGTACGACCGGCAGCGGGCGGCCCGGGTGGAGGCGGCGCTGGCGGCGGCCGGGGCGGCGGTGCACACCCACCCGGGGCAGCACGTGGCCGACGACCCGGCCGCCATCCTGACCGGGCCGGGCCGCCCCTACACCGTGTTCACGCCGTACTTCCGCAGCTGGGACCGGACGCCGCGGCGGACGCCGCTGGCCGCACCGGACCGGGTGCGGCTGCCGGGCGGGCTGCGCCCGGGCGGCCTGCCGTCCCTGCGGGACCTCGGCTTCCCGGCCGGGCTGCCCGCGCCCGCGCGCGGCGGCGAGACGGCGGGCATCGCCCGGCTGGATCAGTTCCTGGCCGCGCCGGTGCACGACTACGTGCGGACCCGCGACCTGGCCGAGCCGGGCTCATCCTCCCGCCTGTCGCCCTACCTGCGGTTCGGGTGCCTGTCCGCCCGGGCGGTGGAGACGCAGCTGCCGTCCGGTGAGGGGGCTGCCGCGTTCCGGCGGCAGCTGTGCTGGCGCGACTTCTACCAGCAACTGCTCATCCACTTCCCGGGGAACGCCACCGACGAGTTCCAGGAGCGCTACCGCGGGCGGCTGGCCTGGAACACCGACGAGCAGGGTTTCGCGGCGTGGACCCAGGGGCGGACCGGCTTCCCGCTGGTCGATGCCGGGATGCGCCAGCTGCGCCGGGAAGGCTGGCTGCCGGGCCCGGTCCGGCTGGCGGCGGCCTGCTTCCTGGTCAAGGACCTGGGCATCGACTGGCGCGAGGGCGAGGCGTGGTTCATGCGGCTGCTGCTGGACGGCGACGAGGCGGCCAACAACGGCAACTGGCAGTGGATCGCCTCGGTCGGCACCGACCGGCAGCCGGTGGCCCGGCGGCTCTACAACCCGTCCCGGCAGCAGGAGCGGCAGGACCCCGGCGGCCGTTACGTCCGTGCGTACCTGCCAGAACTGACGCGGGTGCCGCGGGAGTACCTGACCGAGCCGTGGCGGATGCCCCCGGAGGCGCAGCGCAAAGCGGGCTGCCGGATCGGCCGGGACTACCCGGCCCCGATCGTGGACCACCTCGCCGCCCGGCGCGCCGCGCTGGCCCGCTACGCTGCCGCCCGGGGCGCCGCCACCCATCCCGGATCACGGGACCCCTGAACAGCGGCAACCCGGTTCGCGTGCCCCCGCATCCCGGCTGGCGGCGTTGTCGTCGTCGCCGATAGCTCCGCTATCGGCTCCTCCTCCGCCTTGCCACCCGGGCGCGGTGGCCCGCTCGCTGCCCGGACGCCGCCATTCAGCGGCCCCCTAGGCTTGAGTCTCCTCCGGCGGGAGGCTCCAGGGTGGGGGACATGACCGACGGCACCCTCCGGACGATCGGGGAACTGGCCCGGCTGACCGGCA
>JBLMWU010000326.1:0-4181 GCA_050257395.1 Gemmatimonadota bacterium
CGACCAGGCCCGGGTGGCCACGCCGGAGGCGGCCCTGCGGGACGGCGCCGACCTGCTGGTGATCGGCCGGCCCATCACCGGGGCGCCGGACCCCGGCGCGGCGGCCGCGGCCATCGCGGCACCGCTGCGCCGCCTGGCGGCCGCGGCCGGCTGATCCGCCGCCCCGGCCGCCCCGCGGGCGGCCCGTCGGCGGCCCTCCAGTGGCCCCGCGGCGGCCCGCCGGGGGCCCTGCGGGCCATGTGCGCTATATCACGTGATCATCACGGCATGGCGGGGGATGACGCCGGAAACGGCGCCCCGGCCGGCGGCCGCCGGGCCGGCTCCGCCCTTGCCCTCCGTTTAGCGGAGGGCAAGGGCGCATAGCAGGCACCCATTCCGGGTTCTGCGGCGGGGGCGGCGCGGGCATCCGGGGGCGGTCTAGCGCCCCAGCAGGGGCTTGGTTTGACTACGTACCGTATTCGGACGACTGCTACGAGTAGTAACACACAATTTATGACGTGATAAACGGGTGTTCGCGTTGCCCTGACGAGCCGGACTCGCTACTTTCCCTTCCCGAACCGTCTTTTCGATACGAAACCCGAGGTGACCCGGAGTGGCTCTTCCTCCTCTCACTCCCGATCAGCGTGCAGCGGCTCTTGAGAAGGCAGCCAAGGCGCGCAAGGAACGCGCAGAGGTCAAGAACAACCTGAAGCGCGGCGCGACAACTCTGCCTGCTGTCCTCAAGCAGGGGCAGAGCGATGATACGGTCGGCAAGATGAAGGTGTCGGCCCTGCTTGAGGCCATGCCCGGCGTTGGCAAGGTGCGTGCCCGGCAGATCATGGAGCGGCTCGGCATCGCCGAATCCCGCCGCGTCCGGGGCCTGGGCGCCAATCAGCGCGCGGCACTGGAAAACGAGTTCGGCGGTGGTATCTGACCCAGTCTGATGACCCCACGGACGGGCGCGGGGGACACGGTTGTGCGACCGGTCTGTCTGTCCGCCGCGCGCGCGGAACCGCGCTTGTCCAGGGGGCCGTCACTGGCGGCCAGCTGACCGTGCTGTCCGGCCCTTCCGGGGTCGGCAAGAGCACGGTGGTGGCCGAACTGCGGCGGACGTGCCCGGACATCTGGCTTTCGGTGTCGGTCACGACCCGGCTGCCCCGCCCGGGCGAAACCGCTGGCCGCGAGTACCACTTCGTGACCGACGCGGAATTCGACCGGCTGGTGGACCGCGGGGAACTCCTGGAATGGGCCCGCTTCGCGGGCAACCGCTACGGCACTCCGGCGGCCCCCGTGCAGGAGAAGGTAGCGGAGGGCATCCCGGCCCTGCTCGAGATCGACATCGAGGGGGCCCGGCAGGTGCGCCGGGCCATGCCCGAGGCGCTGCTGGTCTTCCTCGCCCCGCCATCCTGGGATGAACTGGTCCGCCGGCTCACCGGGCGGGGCACCGAGCCGCCGGACGTGATCGACCGCAGGCTGGCAGCGGCCAAGGTGGAGCTGGCGTCGGGCCCGGAGTTCGACGTGACGCTCGTCAACACGTCCGTCGATGCCGTCCGCCGGCAGCTGGTAGCCTTGATGACGGCCTGATCTGGGCCCAGGACGCTGTGGCCCGGCTCCGGGCCGCTGAGCTGGCCCGGTCCGGGCCGGCAGCCCGCTCCCGACGAAAGGCACACGGTGGCAGGGATTTCCGCTGCGGACGGCATTACCAACCCGCCGATTGACGACCTGCTCGGCGTCGTCGACAGCAAGTACCGGCTGGTGATCATGGCCGCCAAGCGGGCACGGCAGATCAACGCCTACTACGCCCAGCTCGGCGAGGGCCTGCTCGAGTACGTCGGTCCTCTGGTGGAGACCAGGGTCCAGGAGAAGCCGCTGTCGATCGCGCTGCGCGAGATCAAGGACGGGCTCCTGACCGCCACGGAGATACCGGAGCCCTGACCCGCTGACGCCGGGCCGCGACCATGCCGGCGCGCATCGTTCTCGGGGTAGGCGCGGGCATCGCCGCCTACAAGGTCTGCGACCTGCTCCGCCGGCTCACCGAGGCCGGTCACCAGGTCCGGGTCATCCCGACCCCGGACGCCCTGCGGTTCGTCGGCGCGGCCACCTGGGCGGCCCTGTCCGGCCAGCCCGTCACCGCCAGCCCCTGGGACGACGTGCATGAGGTGCCGCATGTGCGGCTCGGCCAGGAGGCGGACCTGGTCTTCGTGGCGCCCGCCACCGCTGACCTGCTGTCGCGCGCGGCCACCGGCCGCTCGGACGACCTGCTGACCGCCACCCTGCTCACTGCCCGCTGCCCGGTCGTGTTCGCGCCCGCGATGCACACCGAGATGTGGGAGCACCCGGCCACCCAGGCGAACGTCGCCACCCTGCGCGAGCGCGGCTGCGTGGTGCTCAGCCCCGCCAGCGGCCGCCTCACCGGCAAGGACACCGGCCCGGGCCGGCTGCCCGAGCCGGCCGAGCTGTTTGAGGCCGCGGTCCGGGTGCTGGCCCGGGGCGCCGCGGGCCTGGCCGCCGACCTGGCGGGCCGGCGGGTGGTCGTGTCCGCGGGCGGCACCCGGGAGGAGATCGACCCGGTCCGCTTCATCGGCAACTGGTCGTCCGGCCGCCAGGGCTACGCGCTCGCCCGCGCCGCGGCCGCCCGGGGCGCCCAGGTGACCCTGGTCTCGGCCAACGTGGCGCTGCCTGATCCGGCAGGGGCCAGCGTGGTGCCGGTCGTCTCGGCCCGCCAGCTCCGCTCGGCGGTGCTGGCCGCCGCCGGGCAGGCGGATGCGGTCGTGATGGCCGCCGCGGTCGCGGACTTCCGGCCCGAGGCGCGCAGCGGGGTGAAGGTCAAGAAGGCCGGCGGCCCGCCCGAGCCGCTGCGCCTCACCGAGAACCCGGACGTGCTGCGGGAGCTGGCGGGCACCCGGCGGCCCGGGCAGGTGCTGGTCGGCTTCGCCGCCGAAACCGACAACGTGCTGGAGCACGGGCAGGCCAAGCTGGCGGCCAAGGGCTGCGACCTGCTGGTGGTCAACCAGGTCGGCGGCGGGCTGGCCTTCGGCACCGCCGACAACGAGGCGGTGGTGCTCGGCGCGGACGGCACCGAGACGCCGGTGCCGCGCGGGCCCAAGGAAGTCCTGGCGGACGTGGTGTGGGACCTGGTGGCGGCGCGGCTCGCGGCCCAGCCGGGCTGACCGGCCTGCGCGCACGGCGGCCGGGCGGCGCCGCGCCCGGCTACACTGCGGCGGAGCCCCCGTTCCGCAGAGAAGAAAAGGGTAGTCACGTGGCGCGTCGCCTGTTCACCTCCGAGTCGGTCACGGAGGGACACCCCGACAAGATGGCCGACCAGATCAGCGACGCCGTCCTGGACGGGATGCTCAAGGACGACCCGCGCAGCCGGGTGGCCGTGGAGACCATGATCACCACCGGCCAGGTCCACGTCGCCGGTGAGGTCACGACCGAGACCTACGTGGACATTCCCGGCATCATCCGGGACAAGATCCTCGAGATCGGCTACGACTCCTCGATCAAGGGCTTCGACGGGGCGTCCTGCGGGGTGTCGGTGTCCATCGGCTCCCAGTCCCCGGACATCGCCCAGGGCGTGCTGGACGCGTTCGAGTACCGCGAGGGCGAGGGCAGCAGCGAGTTCGACCGCCAGGGCGCCGGCGACCAGGGCCTCATGTTCGGGTACGCGTGCCGGGAAACCCCGGAGCTGATGCCGTTGCCGATCATGCTCGCGCACCGGCTGGCCCGGCGGCTGGCGGCGGTGCGGCGCAGCGGCGAGGTCCCGTACCTGCGCCCGGACGGCAAGACCCAGGTGACGATCGCCTACGACGAGAACGACCGCCCGGTGCGGATCGACACGGTCGTGGTGTCCTCCCAGCACGCCAAGGACGTCAGCCTCGACAACATGCTCGCGCCGGACGTCAAGCGGCACGTCGTCGACCCGGTCCTCGACCTGATCGACCTCGACTCGCGCGACTACCGGCTGCTGGTCAACCCGACCGGCCGGTTCGAGGTCGGCGGCCCGATGGGCGACGCGGGGCTGACCGGCCGCAAGATCATCGTCGACACGTACGGCGGCATGGCCCGCCACGGTGGCGGCGCCTTCTCCGGCAAGGACCCGTCGAAGGTCGATCGCTCCGCGGCCTACGCGATGCGCTGGGTTGCCAAGAACGTGGTGGCCGCCGAGCTGGCCACCCGCTGTGAGGTCCAGGTGGCCTATG
>JBLMWU010000327.1:0-35436 GCA_050257395.1 Gemmatimonadota bacterium
GCCGCGGCGGCTGGCGGGCCGCCGCGCTCCCCCTCCCCCTTCTGGCAGGTCAGAGCCGCGGCCGCCCGGCGTTCAGCCGCCGTGCCCGGGCAGGGAAACGCCCGCCCAACCTCCGGCGCGGGCGCGTTCCCTGAGCGCCTGCTGGTGCAGCCGCTGCAGGTAGCCGGGCGGCACCGTGAGCAGGCGCTCGCAGGCCCGGACTATGTCGCCGGGCGGGATGCGGTCGCCCCGCTCGTACTCCCCCAGGTTGCTGTGCGCCGACAGGCCGATCAGCTGGGTGAGCTTGCGCTGGGAGATGCCCGCTTCCCGGCGCAGCCGGCGCAGCTCGGCGCCGAGCCACACGGCCGCGCCCTGCCGCTGCCGGGCGGCCGGGCCGCCGGCCGCCGGCCCGGCGTCCCCTGCCAGGGCCGCCCCGGGCACGGCCGCGGCGGCGGGCGGGAATGCGTCCAGTACCGCGATCCGGCCTTCCTGATTGGCAGGTGTCATCACGCTGGCTCCCCCTTTAGTGCACATTGCCCGGCTGTACGATTCTTCCGTTTGCACCCGCCATAGATAATACGCGCCACTACTAAGGATCATCGTTTTCCTGTTCGTCTTCATCTCCTATCCGGGCAGGTCAGAAAGATACCGCTGGACGGCGGTTGGACGGTCCTTGGACTGTCTCATCCCGGTGCCGTTCAGCAGATGGTAGAAAATCACACGTCGCTGGCTGACGCAGGGTAAACAGCTAAATCTGCGGACACGCCACAGGCTGCCCGGGCGGGGCTGAGAGATATGTGGGGATATCGTGGACAAGCGCTACGAGCTGTATTGCCTCACCGATCGGCTCTTTTACGACTCGCCTAATAGCGGCGTCACCGGGGACGCGGATTTCCGGGTCACGGCGCGGCCGCTCCCGGCGGGCTGGGAGCGGGTGCAGAAGGACGAATGGCTCGTATTCGTGCCACCCGGGAATTCCCTCCCATACCAGGGCTGGAAGATCCACGTGTCGGCGTGCCGGCACAACGCCGACGACGTGCTGGCCACCGTGTGGGACTACTGCACCGGGCGGGGCATCTCGTTCAAGTACCTGCGCAGCCGGCTGACCCTGCACATGCGCAACGCCAAGTACGCGCCGCGCGGCGGCAGCGGCAAGCTGGTCACCATCTACCCGGCTGACGACGCCCAGCTGGAGGTGATCCTCGCCGGGCTCGGGGAGCTGCTGGCCGGGCAGCCCGGGCCGTACATCCTCAGCGACCTGCGCTACGGCAGCGGCCCGCTGTACGTGCGCTACGGCGGGTTCGCCGAGCGGTACTGCGAGAACGAGCAGGGCGAGCTGGTCCCCGCCATCGCCGACGGTGCCGGGCGGCTGGTCCCGGACGTGCGGCGGCCGGTCTTCCACGTGCCCGGCTGGGTGACGCTGCCCGCGTTCCTCCGGCCGCACCTGGACGCGCGCAACGCGGTGACGCTCGCCGGCCGGCCGTACCGGGTGGCGAAGGCGCTGCACTTCTCCAACGGCGGCGGGGTGTACCTGGCGGCCGACACGCGGACCGGGGAGCAGGTGGTGCTCAAGGAGGCCCGGCCGCACGCGGGGCTCGATGCCGGCGGCGCGGACGCGGTGACCAGGCTGCGGCGCGAGCGGGACATGCTGGCGCACCTGTCAGGGCTGGCGGTGGTGCCCGGCGTGCGGGACTACTTCGAGGCCGGCGGGCACCACTTCCTGGTGCTGGACTACATCGAGGGCCAGCCGCTGAACTCCTTCTTCGCCACGCGGCACCCGCTGCTGGACCCGCAGCCCGATGCCGGCCGCACCGCGGAGTACACCGCCTGGGCGCTGAGCATCTGCCAGCAGATCGAGGACGCGGTCGCGGCGGTGCACGCCCGCGGCGTGATCGTCAACGACCTGCACATGTTCAACATCATGGTCCGCCCTGACGGCAGCGTCGCGCTGCTGGACCTCGAGGTCGCCGCCCTCGCCAGCGAGCACCGCCGCCCCACCATCGGCAACCCCGGCTTCGCGGCCCCCCGCGACCGCACCGGCTACGCCATCGACCGCTACAGCCTCGCCTGCCTGCGGCTGGCCATGTTCATGCCGATGACGACCCTGTTCTCGCTGCAGCCGGGCAAGGCCGCGCAGCTCGCGGAGGCGATCACGGAGCACTTCGACGTGCCGCGTGAGTTCCTGGCCCGGGCGGTCCGGGATGTGACGGGCCAGCAGGCCGGGCCGGCCCTTCCCCGGCCGGTCCGGCTCGCGCCGGACGCCGGCGGGCTGCGCCGGGCCAGCCACGCGCTGGCCCGGGCGGTCCTGGCCAGCGCCACCCCGGGCCGCCCGGACCGCCTCTTCCCCGGTGACATCCATCAGTTCGCCGACCCGGGCGGCGGCCTCAGCCTCGCCTACGGCGCCGCCGGGGTCCTGTACGCGCTCGCGGAAGCGGGCGAGCCGGTCCTGCCCGAGCACGAGGAGTGGCTGCTCACCCGCGCGGCCCGGCCCGCCCGCGGGAACAGGATCGGCCTGTACAGCGGCCTGCTCGGCGCCGCGTTCGTGCTGGAGCGCCTCGGCCACCCCGGCGCCGCGCTGAAGATCGCCGGCATCTGCCTCGGCGAGAAGTGGCAGCGGCTCGGCCCCGGCCTGTACGACGGGCTGTCCGGGGTCGCCCTGGTGCTGCTGCACCTGGGCGACGCGCTCGGCGACCCGGGCCTGGCCGACGCCGGGGAGGAGGCGCTCGGCCTCGTCGCGGCCCGCGGCCCGGGCGCCGGCGGCCGGGCCCGGCCCGGGCTGCTGCACGGCGGCGCCGGCCCCGCGCTGCTGTTCGTTCGCGCCTATGAGCGCAGCGGGGACGCTGGCTACCTCGACCTGGCCGCGCAGTGGCTGGCCAGCGACCTGGCCGGCTGCGTGAGCGACGCCGCCGGGGCGCTGCACGTGGACCAGGGCTGGCGGGTGCTGCCCTACCTGGGCGAGGGCAGCGTGGGCATCGGCCTGGTGATCGACGACTTCCTGGCGCACCGCGCCGACGAGCGGCTGGCGGCCGCGGCCGCGGCGATCCGGCTCGCGGCGAGCTCGCCGTACTACGCGCAGCCGGGCCTGTTCAACGGCCGGGCCGGGATGATCCTGCACCTGGCGCGCAGGCAGCCGCCGCGCGACCCGGTGGTGGCCGCGCACGTGCGCAGGCTCGGCTGGCACGCCGTCCGTTACCGCCGGGGCGTCGCGTTCCCCGGCGAGAACCTCTACCGCCTGTCCATGGACCTGGCCACCGGGACCGCCGGCGTGCTGCTCGGCCTCGCCGCCGCAGCCGGCCGGGCCCGCCCGGGCCTGCCGTTCCTCGCCCCGGCCGGCGGGCGGCAGGCCGGCCCGCAGCCCGGCGGGGAGCCCTCACCAGGGAGCCCCGCCGGCTGGCCCGCACCAGGGCCAGCCGCAGCCGAGCACGACACCGCGAGGAGGTGAGAAGCGATGGCCCTTCTGGACATGCAGGACATGGAGACCACGTGGGGCGGTGACGGGGGCGGCAACAGCAGCCTCAGCCTGCTCTGCCACAGCTCCCACAGCATCACCGTCTGCCTGTAGCAGGCAGCCCCGCCAGGTGACCGGGTCCGGGGCGGCGCGTTCCCAGCACCGCCGCCCCGGACCGCGGGCACACCCGCCCGCCCGAGCCCGGGAGAAGGAGTCATGCACATCCAGCCAGCATCAGCCGGCCCGGCCGCGGCACCCGCTGCGGCGGCGGGGCCGGGGCACGCGGCCGGCCCCAGCCTGGGCACGCCCGGCGGGCTGCTGCTGCGCATGCTGCGGCGCAGCATGGGCTGGACCGGGCTGCTCGCCGCGGCCGGGACCGCCGGGGCGGTGGCGCAGGCGCTGCTGCCGGCCGCGCTCGGGGGCGCGGTGGACGCGATCCTCGGCACCGGGGCGGCTGGCCGGACTCCATGGGGCTGGCTGGGCCGGCTGGGCGGGCCGGCCGGCTGGCTGGCGGTGCTCGCCGTGCTGGCGGCCGTGGCCGTCGGCTGCGACGCGCTCAGCCAGCTCGGGACGGGGGCCACCGCGGCGGGCGCCACCGCCTGGCTGCGGCACTCGCTGCTGCGGCACATCCTGGTCGCCGGGCCGCGGATCACCCGCAGCTACCCGGCGGGGGACGTCGTCAGCCGGGTGATCGGGGGCGCGGCTGACGCGGGGGGTGCGCCCGCTGGCGCGGCGCTGACGGTGGCGGCGCTGATCCCGGCGGCCGGGGGGGTGGCGGCGCTGCTGCTGATCGACCGCTGGCTCGGCGTGGCCCTGTGCCTGGGCCTGCCGCTGCTCGCCGTGATGCTGCGCCAGTTCGTGCGGGACACCTCCGAGGTGGTGACCCGTTACCAGGAGGCGCAGGGCGCCATCGCGGGGCGGCTGCTGGAGGCGCTGGCCGGCGCCCGCACCATCGCAGCGGCCGGCACCGCGGCCGGCGAGGCGGCCCGGGTGCTGGCGCCGCTGCCGGACCTGCGGCGGCACGGCGACCAGACGTGGCGCATCCAGGGCCGGGTCTCGGCGCAGGGCACGCTGCTGGTGCCGCTGCTGCAGGTGCTGGTGCTCACGGTCGGCGGGCTGGAGCTCGCCCGGCACCGGATCAGCCCGGGTGAGCTGATCGCGGCCAGCCAGTACGCGGTGCTGGGCGCGGGGGCCGGGGCGGCCATCGCGCATCTGGGCAGGCTGGCGCGGGCCCGGGCCGGTGCGGTGCGCGCGGCCGGCCTGCTGAGCGCGGACCTGCCCCGGTACGGGACCCGGGCCCTGCCGCCGGGGCCGGGCTGCCTGGAGTTCCGCCGGGTCACCGTCAAGGCGGGCGGCGATGTCATCCTCGACGCCGTCGACCTGGTGATCCCGGGCGGGGCGGCGGTCGCGGTGGTGGGCCGGTCGGGGGCGGGCAAGTCGGTGCTCGCCGCGCTGCCGGGGCGGCTGGCCGACCCGGACCACGGGCAGGTGCTGCTGGACGGGGTGCCGGTGCGGGTGCTGACCCGGGACGGGCTGCGGGGGGCCGTCCGGTACGCGTTCGGCCGCCCGTCGCTGCTCGGCTGGACGGTCGAGGACGCGATCCGGTTCGGCGACCCGCCCGCCGCGCCGGCGCAGGCCCGCGCGGGGGCGGTCGCCGCGTGCGCCGACGGGTTCCTGCGCCGGCTGCCGGCCGGGTACCAGACGCCGGTGGCCGACGCCCCGCTGTCCGGGGGCGAGGCGCAGCGGCTGGGCCTGGCCCGGGCGTTCGCGCACGCACCGGGCATCCGGGTGCTGATCCTCGACGACGCCACCTCCAGCCTCGACACGGTGACCGAGCGGGAGGTCAGCCGCGCGCTGAGCGGCGAGTTCAGCGGGCTGACCAGGCTCATCGTCACGCACCGGGCGGGCACGGCGGCCCGGGCCGACCTGGTGGCCTGGCTGGAGGGCGGCCGCCTGCTGGCGCTGCGGCCGCACGCGGAGCTGTGGGCGGTCCCCCGGTACCGGGCCGTGTTCGGCGAGAAGCGGGCGGGGTGACCAGATGAGCGCACGCAGGCCCAGGCTGACCTGGGGAGTGATCGCCGTCATCGGGAAGGCCAGGCGCCGGGACGTGGCCTGGCTGGCCGGGTGGTCGGCGGTGGAGGCGCTGCCCGCGCTCGTGTTCGGCCGGGCCGTGGCCGGCGCCATCGACGCCTTCCGCGGGGGCGGGATCGGGGCCGGCCTGTGCTGGCTCGGCGCGCTGCTGGCCGCCGCCGCGGCGGGCGCCGCCGCCAGCGGGCTGTCCTACCGGCGGCTCGCCGCGATCGTCGAGCCGCTGCGCGACGCCCTGGTCACCACCGTGGTGACGGCGGCGCTCAGCCGGGCGGTCAGGGACGGGGCCGCGCCGGACACCGGCGCGGTCGCGCGGATCACCCACCAGGCCGAGATCGTCCGGGACAGTTTCGCCGGCCTGGTGACCACGGCGCGCACGGCCGTGTTCACGGCGGGCGCGGCCCTGCTCGGCCTGCTCACGCTCGCCCCCGCGATCGCGGCCCTGGCCGCGGGCCCGGTGCTGGCGTCGCTGGGGCTGTTCGCCTGGCTGATGCGGGCGCTGGCCCGCCGCCAGCGCGAGTACGTCGGCAGCGAGGAGTCCGTGGCGGCGGCGGTGAGCACGGCGGCGGCGAGCCTGCGGGACGTGACCGCGTGCGGCGCCGAGGACCTGGTCGGCCGGGACATCGGCGGCCTGGTCAGCGGGCAGGCCCGGGCAGGCCGGGCGCTCGCCCGGGTGGGTGCCTGCCGCACCCTGGTCCTCGCGGTGGGCTGCTGGCTGCCGGTGCTGCTGGTCATCGCCGGGGCCCGGTGGCTGCTGCGGCACGGGGTCACCCCCGGCGCCGTGCTCGGCGCCCTCGCCTACCTGGCCGGCGGGCTCGAGGTGGGCCTGCGCACGCTGGTGCAGGGCGCCGGGAGCAGCGGCGTGCGGATGACGGTCACGCTGGAGCGGATCCTGGCTGGCGCCGCCCGGGACGGCGGCACCACCACGGGGGAACTCGCGCTTCGCCTGCGGCCGGCGGCGGCCGCGGCAGCGCGCCACGCGGCTGCCCGGCGGGGCGGGGCAGCCGGAAGACTGCCGGGCGGCTGGAGGCGAGCGGCCAGCCGCCCGGCGCACAACCGGGGCGGTGAGCAGCCGGCCGGGTCCGTCCCGGGCGGCGGGCGGCCAGGCGGGCCGTGGCCGGCCGCCCGGCCGCTGGCCGGCCAGGCACCGGGCACCCGCCGGCCCGGTGACCTGGCTGGTGCTCACCGTCCCGCGGCTGGCCGGACCGGGCCGGTCCCGGCGGGCAGCACGCTGCGGCTGCGCGGGCTGACCTTCGCCTACGGGCCGCAGGCGGAGCCGGTCATCCACGACCTGGACCTCGACGTGCCCGACGGGGATCACGTGGCGGTGGTCGGGCCGAGCGGGACCGGCAAGTCCACCCTGGCGGCGCTGATGGCCGGGCTGCTGCGGCCGGGCCGCGGGCAGGTGCTGCTCGGCGGGGTGCCGCTGGAGCGGCTGGACCTGCCGGTGCTCACCAGCCGCCGGGTGCTGATCCCGCAGGAGGCCTACGTGTTCTCCGGCACCCTGCGGGAGAACCTGACCTACCTCAGCCCGCAGGCCAGGGCGGCCGACCTGGACCGGGCGGTGACCGCGGTCGGCGCGGCGGTGCTGGTGGCCCGGTCCGGCGGGTATGACGCCCTGCTGCGGCCCGCCGCGCTGTCCGCCGGTGAGCGCCAGCTCATCGCGCTGGCGCGGGCGTATCTCGCGCCGGCCAGGCTCATCATCCTGGACGAGGCCACCTGCCAGCTGGACGCGGCCGCTGAGGCGCGTGCCGAGGAGGCCTTCGCCGGCCGCCCGGGCACCCTGATCGTCATCGCCCACCGGCCGGCCTCGGCACTGCGGGCGCGGCGGGTGGTGGTGCTGGACGGCGGCCGCGCGGAAACCGGTGACCACGAGTCGCTGCTGATGTCCTCTCCCCTGTACGCGGATCTGGCCGGCCACTGGGACGCGGCCGGCGGGCCGCCGCCCGGTGCCGCCGTCCCCGCGCCGCAGCGCCAGCGCGGTCCCGCGCGACCGCCTCGCCGACCGCCGCCCGCAGCCGCAGCGGCAGCGGCAGCGGCCGGACGGGACATTTGCCTGCCCCGAAGTCGAGATATAACGTGGCGGTAGCCGCCGCCTGAGCACACCCGGGGCGCGGCGGCTACGGGAGGCGACATGGCAGGCTGGGCGGACGCGCGGGTCGGGGACAGCGAGCGGGAGGCCGCGGCCGCGCTGCTGCGCGAGCACTACGCGGCCGGCCGGCTGACGCACGCGGAGTTCCAGGACCGGCTGCACGCCGCCTACGCCGCCGCCAGCTACCGCGACCTGGCGGCCATCACCGCGGACCTGCCGGCGGCGGCGCCCGGCCCGGCCGGCGGCGCCGGCCCGGCTGCCGCGGCCGCCACCGCCGCCCGGCGGGTGCGCTCGGCCGCGAACCGGATCCTGCTCGCCGCGTTCGGGGGCTTCGCCGGCGTGGTCACCCTGTGCGTGCTCGCAGCGGTGTTCCTGCCGCACGGCGTGCTGCTGGCGGTCCTGCTCGGCCTGCTCCTCACGCCGGTGCTGCTGCTGGCCGCCGGGGCGGGAGCGCTGGCCTGGATCGCCCGCCGGGCCTGGCGCAGCGGCGCCTGGCTGGACGCCGTGCCCGCCGCCGCCGGGCTGCCGTGGCTGGGCCGGGTGGTGTGGGCGGTCCGGGCGCTGCTGGTAGGACGGGCGCTGCGGCGGGCCGGCCGCCGGGCGGCCCGGCCGCTGCGGGCCCGCCGCGCCACCGCCGCCTACCAGACCGATCCGGGCGGCTCCTGGCAGGACGCGACCGTGCGCGGCGCTGGCTGGGCACCCCGGTAGCCCGCGGCCGGGCGGCAGCGCCGCGGCCGGCCGGGCACGGTCGCCGGCTGGCCTGACCCGGTCCCGGTGACCTCAGCCAGCCCGGCATTGGGGACAATTCCCGGGATGACCACCGCCCCCCGCCCCCGCCAGCCCGCCGCCGCGCCCGGCCAGCCCGGGCCCGCCCCGGCCAGCGGCCGGGTGTTCAGCACCGTCCGCCAGGTCCGCAGCACCGACGTCACCCCGGCCGGGCGGCTGCGCCTGGACGCGCTCGCCCGCTACCTGCAGGACGCCGCCGAGGACGACGTCGCGGACTCCGGCTTCCAGGAGCCGTGCGGCTGGCTGCTGCGCCGCTGCTCGGTGGCCATCCGCGGCTACCCGGCGTTCGGCGAGCAGGCCGTGCTGCGCACCTTCTGCTCGGCGACCGGCCCGCGCTGGGCCGAACGGACCACCACCCTGGCCGGGGCCGCCGGCGACCTCATCCAGGCACGCGCGGTCTGGGTCGCGGTCGACCCGCAGTCCGGGCAGCCCCGCCCGCTCGGCCCCGGGTTCCTGAGCGTGTACGGGCAGTCCGCTGGCGGCCGCACGGTGTCGGCCCGGCTGTGGCACCCGGCGCCGGACGGGGCGGGCGAGGGCCGGGACTGGCCGCTGCGGGCTGCCGACTTCGACACCGCCGGGCACGTCAACAACAGCGTCCACTGGGCCGCCGTGGAGGACCTGCTGGACGGCGCCGGCTGGCGGCCGTCCGCCGCGGAGATGGAGTACCACCGGCCGATCCTGCCGGGCCCGCCCGCCCGGCTGGTCTCGCGGCAGGCCGGCGGGGAACTGCGGGCGTGGCTGCTGGCCGGCGGGCAGCGGCTCGCGTCGGCGCTGATCACCCGGTGAGCAGGTACAGCAGCGCCGCCACCGTGGTGCCGCTGGTGATGTGCCCGCCCGCGATCAGGGTGCGGATGTCCGCCAGCGGCACCCACTCGATCCGCTCGGACTCGAACCCGTCGGCGGGGTCGCCGACGTGGGCGGCCTCGTCCGTGCGGTAGATGTGGTGGCGGGAGTCGGAGATCCCGGGTGTCGGCTGGACGCTGATGAGATGCCGCAGCGGCCCGGCGCGCCATCCGGTTTCCTCCTCGAACTCGCGTGCCGCGGCGCCGGCGGGCGCCTCGCCGTCCTCGACCCGCCCGATGGGGATCTCCCACCCCCAGGTGTCGGTGATGAACCGGTGCCGCCAGATGAGCAGCACCCGCCGCGCGCCGTCGACGGCTGCCACGCCCGCGCCCGGCGGCGTGCGGATGCAGCGGTGCTCCAGCCGGCGGCCGCCGGGCAGCTCGATGCCGGCGACCCGGATGTCAAGCCACTCGTCCTGGTACAGGGGCCGTTCGGAGACCACTTTCCATCGCACGGGCCGGGCATCTCCTCCGGGCGCGCCGGTCAGGTGCCGGACGGGGGGCGGAGCGGGACCACCAGGTAGCGGAACCGGGTGGCGGCCTCCCCGGCGTCCGCCGGGTGCCCGCTCCCCGGGTCCGCGCGGGTGATCAGGGCGGGCTTGGCGGGGCTGGTGAAGTCCATCCGGATGGCCGCCTGGCTGGGCACCGGGCGGCCCTTCGCGGCCCCGGCGGCCTGCTCGCCGCCGTCCGCTGGCTCCCGCGCCGGGTCGCCGGCGGCCGCGGCGGCCAGGCCGTCCAGCAGGTAGTGCGGGTTGAACGCGATGACCGGCTGGTCGCCGTGGAAGCTCGCGGTCACCTTCTCCACCGCCCGGGCGCGGCCCTCGGTCGCCGCCTCGATGGCGACCGTCCCGCCGCCGAACGTCAGCCGCACCGGGCTGGCCCGGTCCGCGACCAGCGACACCCGCCGGACCGCCTCGATGAACGACGCGGCGGGCACGTCGGCGCGGCAGCCGAAGCTGGCCGGGAACCGGGACTGGTAGCGGATGAACTCCCCGGCGATCAGCCGGGTGGCCAGCCGCCGGCCCGCGCTCTCGAAACTGATCATGCCTTCGGCTGGCCTCGGCGCGCCCCTGGCCTCCGCCCCGGTCCCGTCCGGGTCGCCGGGCGTGAACGCGATCGTCACCGTGACGCCGGGGCCCATGCCGCGGGCCGCGTCGGCCAGGGTGCGCGCGGGCACCAGCGCGGCCGCGCGCAGGCCGGGCCGGGCCGGTGCCCACACCAGCTCCCGCACGGCCAGCCGGTACCGGTCGGTGGCGGCCAGCGTCATGGTGGCGCCGTCGATGTCGAAGCACACCCCGGTCAGCATCGGCAGGGTGTCGTCGCGGCTGGCCGCGGGCAGCACCTGGCCGATCGCGGCGGCCAGTTCCCCGCCGTCGACGGTGCCCGCCGCCGGCGGCGCCGCGGGCGGCGCCGGGTAGTCCGCCAGCGGCAGCGCCACCAGCTCGAACTCGGCGCTGCCGCAGGTCAGCAGCACCACGTCGTTGTCGGTGGTGAACTCCGCCGGCTGCCCGGGCAGGCTGCGGACGATCTCCGCGAGCAGCCGCCCGGGCACCAGCGCCGTGCCAGGCTCCACCACGTCCGCGCTGATCCGCGCGGTCGCGGACAGCTCGTAGTCGAAACACGACAGCGACAGCCCGCTGTCCCCGGCTTCCAGTTTCAGCCCGGACAGCACCGGCACCACCGGCCGGGTGGGCAGCGCGCGCGCCACCCAGCCCACCGCGTCCGCCAGTGCGTCATGGTCGACCCGGAACTTCATGCCACCGCCTCCAGCTGCGGGCCAGGCCGGGTCGCCTGGCCACCCGGACAGCACACCACGTGCCACCGACATTCCGGCGAACCCGGGGTGCCGCGCGCTGCCCGGCCCGGCCCGGGCAGCGGGTTCCTCACACTAGCCCGGGCGGGGCCGCGGCCAGCGCGGATTCGATCGCCGCTGCCAGCGCGCGCGCCGACTCGGCGGTCAGTTCCACCGCCACCCGGGCCGAGGGGCCCCGCTGCGGATTGAGGAAGTCGATATTGAGGGTGTGGCCGGCCCGCGCGTGGACCGGGTGGTCGAGGTACACCGACGCGCCGGTCAGCGGGAACCAGCCGTCCGGGCCCTTGCCGCTGCCCTCCACGGGCACCTGCTCGGTCAGGTACGTGCACATGATCAGCCCTCCGGTCAGGCGGCGAGGTGGCGGCCGAAGAAGTCCCAGATCCGCTGCCAGCCCTCCACGGCGGCCTCCGGCCGGTAGGCGGGCCGGTTGGTGGAGAAGAACGAGTGCCCGGCGCCTTCGTAGCTGTGGAACTCGTGCGGCTTGCCGGCCGCTGCCAGCGCCTTGTCCAGCTCGGCGACGTGCTCCGGCGACGGGTACTGGTCGTCGGCGCCGAACAGGCCCAGCAGCGGGCAGGACAGGCTCGGGGCCAGGTGCACGATCGGGCCCACCTTGAGCGGGAAGTTCTCCGGCGGCTGGCCGGTGACGAACGCGCCGTAGCAGTCGACGGCGGCGTCCAGCGGCAGGCTGCACGCGGCCAGGAACGACTGCCGCCCGCCGGAGCAGTACCCGATGGTGCCGGCCTTGCCGTTGGAGTTCGGCATCGCGCGCAGGAACACCGCGGCCCCGGCGACGTCGCCGACCAGCCGGTCGTCGGGCACGCCGCCCTGCGCGCGGGCGGTCGCGGCGGCGTCGTCCGGGCTGGCGCCGGGCGCCTCGCGGGTGTAGAGGTTCGGGCAGATGGCGTTGTACCCGTGCGCCGCGAAGGTGCGGGTGATCTCCTTGGTGCCCTCGTCGTAGCCGGGCATGTGGTGGATCACCACCACCCCGCCCAGCGGGCCGGGGGTGAGCGGCCGCGCCAGGTACGCCTCGACCTGGTCGCCGCCGTGCCCGGTGATGGTGATGGTTTCCGCCAGCATCGCGTCGTACATCCGTGCCTCGTCTTCGCGTCGGCTTGTGCTGCGCCCCCGGCCGGGACCGGCCGCGCCCGGAGCCGGGGGTGCGCGGGGACACCGCCTATCGTGCCAGCCGGCGGGTGAAAGACTGCCGGCATGGCCTATCTCGCCGCACCGGACCGCTACGAGCAGACCCCCTACCGCCGCTGCGGGCGCAGCGGCCTGCTGCTGCCCGCCATCTCACTGGGGCTGTGGCAGAACTTCGGCGACGACCGCCCGCTAGACGTGCAGCGCGCCATCATCCGCCGCGCCTTCGACCTGGGGGTGACCCACTTCGACCTGGCCAACAACTACGGCGGTGCGGGGCCCGCCGAGGTGGTCCTGGCACAGGGAAAGCCGCCGTACGGGTCGGCGGAGCTGAACTTCGGCCGGATCCTGCGCGAGGATCTGCGGCCCTACCGGGACGAGCTGGTCATCTCCACCAAGGCGGGGTACGACATGTGGCCCGGCCCGTACGGCGACCACGGCTCCCGCAAGTACCTGCTGGCCAGCCTCGACCAGTCGCTGCGGCGGATGGGGCTGGAGTACGTCGACATCTTCTACAGCCACCGGTACGACCCGGACACCGCGCTGGAGGAGACCATGGGGGCGCTGGCGACCGCGGTCACCTCCGGCCGGGCCCTGTACGCCGGTATCTCGTCGTATTCGGCGGAACGAACCCGCCAGGCCGCGGCCCTGCTCCGGCAGGCCGGGGTGCCGCTGCTGATCCACCAGCCGTCCTACTCGATGCTCAACCGCTGGATCGAGGAGGACCTGCTGGACACGCTGGAGCAGGAGGGGGCCGGGTGCATCGCGTTCTCCCCGCTCGCCCAGGGCCTGCTGACCGGCAAGTACCTGGGCGGCGTGCCGGCCGGGTCGCGGGCCAGCCAGGAGGACGGCAGCCTGTCCCGCGACCAGCTCAGCGAGGAGAACCTGGCGCACGTGCGGGCGCTGAACGAGCTCGCCCGCAGCCGCGGCCAGACCCTCGCCCAGCTGGCGCTGAGCTGGGTGCTGCGCGACGAGCGGGTGACGTCCGCGCTGATCGGCGCCAGCAGCGTGCAGCAGCTCGAGGAGAACCTCGCCGCCGCCCGGCACGCGGTGTTCACCGACGACGAGCTGTCCGCGATCGACGGGTATGCGGTGGAGGCGGGCATCAACATCTGGGCGGAGTCCAGCGCCGGGTGACGGGCCGGCCGCCGGGCCACCCGGGCGGCCCGGATGGTGCGGACGTCCGGAGCTGCCGCGGCGGACCTGCTCAAACCAGTGGAGAATGTCCGTGCGCTGAGAGATGCTCTCCGTGGCTCACCGGCCACGGGGAGGGATGCCATGGGCGCTGCGGCTGCCGGTTACTTAATCGTCGCGCTGTTCATCGGGCTGATCGCCGGCTGGCACGCGCGGCACGCGCACGGGGCGAACGCCGACCTGAAGGTGCACAAGGCGCGCATTCCCGCTTTCCGCCGGGTGCGGATGCGCAGCGGCCTGCTGTCGCTCGCCCTGATCGTGCTCACCCTGCTGGCCGTCCGCGACCTCATCCTCTGAGCCGCGCGGGGACGCGGTCAGGCCTCCTCGGCGGTGATGGCCACCATGGGCGCGGCAGCGGCCGGCTGGCCCGCTGGCACAACGGTGCCGGCCGGGACCGGAGGGCTGGCCGGGGCGACAGCTGTGGCCGGGCCGGCGGCGTCGGCCGTGCCGGACCTGGCGAGCCGGGCGATGCCCCAGGTGGCGATCGCGCAGGCGATCAGCTCCACGGCAATCTGGCCGGGGCCGTCGTTCAGCACCTCGTGGTAGGCGATGAGGCCGAGCAGCGATCCGCTGACCGGCTCGACCACGGCGAAAGCCGGCAGGAACGCGGCCAGCCCGGCGGCGCGGTAGCCGTTCTGCTGGATCGTGTAGGTGAGCAG
This sequence comes from Gemmatimonadota bacterium, assembly GCA_050257395.1. Lineage (GTDB taxonomy): Bacteria > Actinomycetota > Actinomycetes > Streptosporangiales > Streptosporangiaceae > JAIRTY01. The sequence goes on from JBLMWU010000327.1 coordinate 14,042, forward strand.
GCCGACCCCGGCCAGCAGCCAGAGCCTGGTGTCGGTGAGCAGCACGAGCAGGTTGCTGCCGAGCAGCGCCGTCACCGACTTGATGAGCGCGTCCGTGGCGCCGGCGGCCAGGCCGCCGCCGATGCCGAACAGCAGGGCCCGGCGCGACGGGGCGAACCGGCCGATCACGACCGCGCCCAGCCCGATCACCGCGGCCACCGCGGCGGCGAGGCCGAGCCCGCCCGCGGTCGCGGTGCGCTGGCCGCCCGCTGGCTGGCCCGCGGCGAGGAACAGGGCGAGCCCGCCGACCACCGCGAGCGCGGCGGCCCATTCGCCGGGCCGCAGCCGGCGGCGGTCCCGGTGCGCGGCCAGCACCAGCGCGAACAGCAGGCCGCTGGCGAAGACGGGCTCCACCACCACGAGCCGGCCCACGGCGAGCGCGGTGGCCTGCAGCGCCACCCCGGCGATGACCGCGGCGAGGCCTGCCAGCCAGGCTGGGCGGCGGGCGAGCTGCAGCAGCACGGTCACGTCGAACGCCCGCTGGGACGGCAGCCGGGCGGCTGCCCGCTGCTGGGTCACCACGGCGATCGCGTAGGAGCCGCTTCCCGCCAGAGCCAGCACGACGGCCAGCGGCTGCCCCGAGACGGTCACGATCGGGCCAGCCCGTGCGGCCGCTGCCCGCGGCCCCGGGCGCCCGCGGGCGCCGGCAGCGATGCACTAGCACGAACCCCGACGCGACGCCCCATACGCTGTCACCAGTTCTCCCGGCAGCCCTTGCTCGCATATTCCCTCCGGTACCGGGAGTAAGCAAGACCGCACGGGAGTGTCACCGGCCCGGTGCGGGGCGCGCGCGCGGAACCGCAGGTGGCAGGCGGTCTGCCGGCCCGCGGGAACGGTGGCGGGCCCGCCCGCGGCGGGCAGTGCCGGGCGCCGCGGGTCAGCCGGGCGTGATGCCCTGCGGGAAGCGGAACAGCCGCTGGGGGTCGTAGGCGGCCTTGACCTGGGCCAGCCGGGCGTAGCTGGCGCCGTAGTAGGCGGCCTGCCAGCCCGGCAGCCGCGGGTCGAGGTAGTTCTGGTAGGCCCCGCCGCTGGCGTGCGGGTGCGCGGCGGCGTACACGCTGTCGAGCCAGGCCCGCTGGCGGCGGGCGCCGGCGCCGCCGGGGCCAGCGGTCCAGCTGGTCGAGTACTGCGCCAGGAACAGGGCGCTGCGGTGCACGAACGCGGTGGCGGCCGGGTGCACCCGGTTGACCGCGCCGCCCAGCGCGTCGAAGGCGACCGCGCCGATCCCGCCCGGCTCGGCGTTCACCTGCTGCATCCGGGTCACGCCCGCCAGCAGCGCGCTGATCGCGGCCGGCGGCAGCGGCCTGGTGAAGAAGTCCGAGCGGGCGAACGAGGGCGACCGGGTCAGCGTGCCGCCGGGTGCCTGCCACGGCAGATGGCACTCGGCCACCGTCATGCCGGAGCAGCCCGCCATCAGCAGCATGGCGTCCAGGTACGGGGTGTCCTGCAGGTAGGTGCTGGACGGCGGGGAGCCGGCCCGGGCGTACAGCTCCTGCAGCAGCGGGCCGGCCTGCGCCGGGGTGCCCAGGAAGGTGCCGCCGACCTCGACCGCCGGGGTGGTGCCGCCCGCGGCGGCGGTCAGGTGCAGGTTGGACCACAGCGCGTCCGGCGCGTGCGGCGCCCAGGCCTGCCAGCCGGCGATCACCCGGGCGGCGTCCGCCCACGGCCAGGACAGGAAGAACACCACGAGACTGGCCAGCGGGCGGGTGCGGAAGGTGAACGAGGTGGCCACCCCGAAGTTGCCGCCGCCCCCGCCCTGGCACGCCCAGAACAGGTCGGCGTGCTGCGCCGGGCTGCAGTCCACGGTGGTGCCGTCGGCGGTCACCAGCTGGACGGCGGTCAGGTTGTCGCAGGTGAGGCCGTAGGCGCGGGAGACCACGCCGACGCCGCCGCCGAGGGTGAGCCCGGCGATGCCGACGGTCGCGCACGAGCCGCCGGGCACGGCCACGCCGCGCGCCGCGAGGCGGGCGTAGAAGTCGATCAGGTGCAGGCCGCTGCCCACGGTCACCGTGCCGGGCGCCGGCCCGTCGCGGAAGGTGTGCATCGGGGTGACGTCCACCACCAGCCCGCCGGTGTTGCCGGACCAGCCCGCGTAGCTGTGCCCGCCCGAGCGCGCGGTGACCGGGAGCCCGAACCGGCGCGCGAAGTCCAGGCAGGCGGCCACGTCGGCGGGCTTGCGGCAGTAGGCGACGGCGGCGGGCCGCTGGTAGTCGAAGCGCGGCTCGAACAGCAGCCGGGCGGCGGCGTAGCCGGGGTCGCCGCGGCGCACCAGCGTGCCGGTGGCCAGGGACCGGCGCAGCGCGGCCCAGTCGGCGGGTCCGGCGGCTGCGGCCCGGGCCGTGGCGGGCGCTGGCGTGGCCGGCCGGGCGGCGGCGAGTGCCTGCCCGCCGGGGCGGGCGGCGCCGCCGGCGGGCCGCGGCGGGGTGGCCGCGCAGGCCGCCAGCGCGCCAGCGCCGGCCGCGGCCGCCGCCCCGCGCAGGAAGTCGCGCCGCGCCGGGCCGGAGGCGGCGGGGTGGCGGGGTGCGCGGCCGGGGGTGAGGTTCATGGCGGGCTCCTGGCGCTGGGGCCCGCTCCGGCGCTTGCTCCGCGAGCGTGACCTTCCGTCAGCTCAGACGCCCGGCGGGCTGGCGCGGTTGCCAGGGTTCGCCCGCGGTTATCCGGCTGCGGGCCTGTCTGCCCGCTTCGTCACACGCCCCCGCCTGATTCCTTGCGGGGCCGCCCGGGGCCGCGCATCGGCGCCACCTTGTCCGGCAGCCGCCTGGCCTCGGCCAGCGCCCGGCGCAGCAGGAACTCGATCTGCCCGTTGGTGCTGCGCAGCTCGTCGGCCGCCCACCGGGTCAGCGCGTCGTGGACCGCGGGGTCCAGCCGCAGCAGGATGGTCTTGCGTTCGGTTGCCATGCGGTGGCGCGCTCTCCGTTACTGGTAGATGGTGCCGGTGTTGACGACCGGCTGGGTGGCCTGGTCGCTGCACAGGACGACGAGCATGTTGCTGACCATCGCGGCCTTGCGCTCCTCGTCGAAGTCGACCACGCCGTCGGCGGCCAGCCGGGCCAGCGCCGACTCGACCATGCCGACCGCGCCGTCCACGATGCGCTGGCGGGCGGCGACGACCGCTTCGGCCTGCTGGCGGCGCAGCATGGCGTGCGCGATTTCCGGCGCGTAGCTGAGCCGGGAGATCCGGGTCTCCAGGATGCGCACCCCGGCGGGCGAGACCCGCTCGGCGATGTCCGCTGCGAGGATGGCGGATATCTCCGCGGCGCTGGCCCGCAGGCACGGCCTGCCGGTGCCGTGGTCGTCATACGGGTAGCTGCTGGCGGTCTGCCGGGCCGCGATCTCGGCCTGGGTGGCCACGAACGCCGTCACGTCGTCCACCGCGAACACGGCCCGGGCGGTGTCGGCCACCTGCCACACGGCGACGACCGCGATCTCGACCGGGTTCCCGTCCGCGTCGTTGACCTTGGAGACCGGCGTCTCGTAGCTGCGGAGCCGGACCGGGATGCGGCGGCGCCCGGCCCACGGGATGACCCAGTGCAGCCCGGGCTCCCGGATCGAGCCCAGGTAGCGGCCGAAGAGCTGGACGAGCACCGCCTCGCCGGGTGCCACCTGTGTCAGGCCGCGCAGCGCCGCCAGCCCGGCGGCCGCCAGCACGGCGACGGCCGGCCACACCCCGGCCGGGGCCGGGCCGTGCGCCTGCTGCCGGGCCTCCCACACGGCCAGGCCGGTGGCCGCGGCGAGCGCGATGACGCTCGCCGCGATCGCGTGCCGTCCCGCCGGGGCGGCCAGCCGCAGCTCGTCCCCTGGCTGCCACTCCTCCGGCGCGTGCGCCTGCGTTCTGATGGCCCTCATCGGCGATGCCATGCCCCGCTCCCTGCCGGCCGGCGGTCGATAATGGCTATCAGTTTAAATGCGCCCGTGGCCAGGGCGCCCTCCCCCGGCGCAGCCCGTTCACGCTGAAAATAATTGAGCGGCTAAAGGATTGACCGGCTCAACTGAGCGGGGCTAAGGTTGAGCTACTCAAGCATTGAGGGAGACGCATCCGCATGACCGAGGGCAGCGGCCAGACACCCGACCAGGTCGATCTGGAGATCATGGACTGTGTGGCGGAGCTGTTCGGGTTCATGGCCGGCCAGGGCGAGCGGCTCGCCCAGCGGCTCGGGGTGCCGCTGTTCTTCATCAAGGCCCTGCACCTGCTGGACCATCCGATGGCCATGAAGGACCTCGGCCGGCGGATGCACTGTGACCCCTCGTTCGTCACCGGCATCGCCGACATGCTGGAAAAGCGCGGGCTCGCGGTGCGCGAGCCCGACCCGGCCGACCGGCGGGTGAAGCGGCTGGTGCTCACCCAGGCCGGGGAGGACCTCAAGCGCCAGGTGGAAGCCGAACTGCTGGCGGCCCTGCCGTGGCGCCGGGCACTGGGCACCGGTGAACGGTCCTGCCTGTTCGGTCACATCCGGGCCATGGTGAACGTCCTGAAGGAGGAAGCCGGCGGCCAGATGCCGGCGCCGGCGACCGCGAAGGAGGTGAGTGCGGGCCTGACCCTGATGCCGCCCGCCCCGTAACACCTGAGGCTGGCTGGGCCGGATGGGGGCCGCGATGCGGCGGCCAGGTGCCAGCAGCCGCCCGGCAGCGGCTTTCCCCCCACATCTTCATCTCGCGTTATTCCCGCATGCCCGCATGCGCCGCGGCACACCGGCCGCGGCGGCGATCCTCCACGCCCTTCTGCAAGGAGCTGCCATGTCCACCGCACAGCCCGCGACCGGCCGCGCGGCGCCGCCCGGCGCCGCCGCGGCCCCCCGCCACCGCCATCTCGGCCTGGCCCTGCTGGTGATCGCCACCGCGCAGCTGATGGTCGTGCTCGACGCGACGATCGTGAACGTCGCCCTGCCGGGCATCCAGCGCGCGCTCGGCTTCTCCGGCTCCGGGCTGGAGTGGGTGGTGAACGCCTACGCGCTCACCTTCGGCGGCCTGCTGCTGCTCGGGGGCCGGGCCGGCGACCTGCTCGGCCGCAGGCGGGTGTTCATCGCCGGCGTGATCCTGTTCTCCGCCGCCTCGCTGGCCGCCGGCTTCGCCACCTCCCAGGCCTGGCTGCTGGGCGCCCGGGCGCTGCAGGGCATCGGCGGCGCGATCACCGCGCCCACCGCCCTGTCGCTGGTCACCACCACGTTCCCGGAAGGCCCGCCGCGCAACCGGGCGATGGGCGTGTACTCGGCCATGAGCGTGGCCGGCGGCGCCGTCGGGCTCATCGCCGGCGGCCTGCTCACCACCTACGCGTCCTGGCGCTGGGTGATGTTCGTCAACGTGCCGATCGGCCTGCTGGTCGCCCTGGCCGCGCCGCGGGTGCTCGGCGAGTCGCAGCGCCGCCGCGGCCGCTTCGACCTGCCCGGCGCGGTCACCGGCACGCTCGGCCTCGCGGCGCTGGTGTACGGCCTGTCCAGCGCGGCGACCAGCCCGAACGGCGTCTCGCACTGGGGTGACACCAAGGTGCTGGCCTCGCTGGCCGCGGCGGTGGTGCTGCTGGTCTCGTTCGTGCTGATCGAGCGGCGCAGCGAGCACGCGCTGCTGCCCCTGCGCATCCTCGCCGACCGCAACCGCTCCGGCGCCTACCTGGTGATGCTGTGCGTCGGCACGGCGATGTTCGGGATGTTCTTCTTCCTGACCATCTTCGTGCAGAACGTGTGGGGCTACAGCCCGCTGCGGACCGGCCTGGCCTACCTGCCGATCATGGCGACGGTGATGGTGATGGCCGCGGTCAGCGCCCAGCTGGTGCCGCGGATCGGGGCGCGGCCGCTGCTGCTGGCCGGCTCGCTCGTCACCTCGGGCGGCCTGTTCTGGCTGTCGCGGCTGTCCGAGCACAGCCACTACGCCAGCGGCCTGCTCGGCCCGATGCTGGTCTCGGCGGCCGGCATGGGCGCCCTGTTCATGCCGATCACCCTGGTCGCGCTGTCGAAGGTGCGGGACGCCGACGCGGGCGTGGCCTCCAGCCTGATCAACACCGGCCAGCAGGTCGGCGGGTCGCTCGGGCTGGCGGTGCTGGGCACGGTGGCCTGGACCGTGGTCGCCGACAGCATCCGCAGCCAGGTGGCGGCCGCCACGGCGGCCGCCGCGCGGGCCGGGCACGCGGCGCACGCCGCCGCCGGGCACCCGGCAGCCGGGCGGCTCCCGGCGGCGATCTACCATCACGCGCTGGCCACCGGGTTCTCCCGCGGGTTCCTGATCTCCGCCGGGATCGCCCTGCTGGCCTTCGTGGTGGCGCTGGCGACCATCCGGGTCCGGCGCGCGGACCTGGCCGGGGCAGGGCAGGCGCCGGTGCCCGCGGAGGGGGTCCCCGCGGGCTGCCCGGGCGGGTGGCCGGCCCGCCGGGGCCGGCCACCCGGCTGCGGGCTGCCAGGCAAGGCGTGGCTTGCCCGGCAAATCTGGATAAAACACCCGGGCGAGGAGTGAGCCGCCGCAGGGCGGGAACGTTGCACCCTACGTCGCGCCGGGGGGCGAGCTGGCCCTGGACGGGGGATGTCCCGGCGCGGTCAGCACCCGAGGAGGCCCCGTGGCGCTTCCGGATTTCCTGGTGACCGGTGCCCCGAAGGCGGGCACCACGGCCCTGCACGCGGCTCTCGCCCGGCACCCGTCGCTGTACCTGTCGCCGGTCAAGGAGCCCAAGTTCTTCCTGACGGACGGGCCGCCGCCGGCCCGGGGCGGCGGTCCCGGCGACGCCGCGACCTACCGGGAGCACGTGTGGCGCCGCGCGGACTACGAGGCGCTGTTCAGCGGGGCGCCGCCGGGTGCGCTGTGCGGCGAGTCCACCCCCTTCTACCTCTACGACCGGCTGGCCCACCGGCGGATCCGGGACCTGATCCCGGCCGCCCGGCTGATCGTGGTGCTGCGCGACCCGGTGGAGCGGGCCCATTCCAACTGGGCGCACCTGCGCTCGGCCGGCCTGGAGCCGATCGGGGACTTCGTGTCTGCGTGCGCAGCCGAGGACCAGCGGGTCGCCGCGGGCTGGGCGCACTTCTGGCACTACCTGCGCCTCAGCCGGTACGGCGAGCAGCTTGACCACCTGTACACGGTGTTCCCCCGCGACCAGGTGCACATCCTGCGCTACCGGCTGCTGGTGCACGAGCCGGCCCGGGCGCTGGACTCGATCTGCGAGTTCCTCGGGGTGCCGGCCGGCCTCATCACGGAGGTGCCGCGGGAGAACGTGACCATCCACCCGCCGCGCTCGCTGCGGCACACGGCCGCCTCGCAGGCCATGCGGGCGGCCAGCGCGGCGGGCCAGTACCTGCCGGCGGCGTTGGCCAGCGCGATCACCTCGCCGCTGGAGCGGGTCCTGCAGCAGGACCGGCGCCAGCGCCAGCCGCTCACCTGGGAGGAGCGGCAGGCGGTGCTGCCGCTGCTGGAGAACGACAACCGGCTGCTGGAGAAGGTCACCGAGCGGGACTTCAGCGACTGGCTCGGGCCCAAGCTGCGCTCGGGCGGCCTGGTCGGCGACCGGCCCGCCGGGCAGCGGCAGGCGCGCAACGGGCAGCCCCGCCCCGCCGCCAGCAGCTGAGGCCCCCTAGGCCTGCACCTCGGTGCGCAGCTCGTGGGCGCCGTCGGGGCGGGACATCTCGTAGTACAGCCGGTGCCCGCCGCCGGGCAGCTCCAGGATGGTCAGGTAGCGCAGGCAGTGGGCGCCGTAGGGCGACTCGGCGAACGGCCCGGCGCCCAGCGCGGTCAGCGCGGTCGGCTCGGTGCCGGTGGCGATGCCGGTGCGCTCCTCGTAGTTCTCGCCCGCGGTGGCGCGCCCGTCGTAGTAGGCGACGATGGTCGGCCCGGCGTAGCAGACCGCGGCGACCCTGGTGCCGCGGGCGTCCCAGCGGCCCGGCCGGCCCGTGAGGGCGGTGCCGTGCCAGGTCCATTCCAGGCCGTCCGGGCTGGTCGCGTAGTCGCTGACCATCTGGTCGGCCTCGTCCGGGTCGGCCAGCGGGTGGCAGGAGGCCCACAGCCGCCAGGACCCGTTCCGGTACATGATCACCGGGTCCTTGACGCCGGTCTTCGGGTCGCCGGGCAGCACCACCTGGCTGCGCCCGGTGTCGAACTCCGACGGGTCCGCGGCCTCGAGCATCTCCACCCGCCAGTGCTTGGTGCCGGGGGTGGCGCAGCTCAGGTACAGCCGCCAGCGGCCCTCCGGCGTGCGGACCAGCGCGGGCCGTTCCAGGGACTCGGCGCCCATCTCCTCGCGGCGGATGGTGAGCAGCGGGGTGAAGTGCTCCCCGTCGCCGGAGTGGGCCACCACCACGGCGTAGCCGCGGCCCGCGCCGACCGGGCGCCGCAGCCGGTAGCCGAGGTAGACGCCGTCCTCGGCGAGGACGGCGCTGGGGCCCCCGGCCCAGTAGCCGGGCCCGCGGCCGGGAGGTTCCACCACCACCGCGGACTGCTCAGGGCGGGGCAGCAGAACATCCATGCGGAATTCCTTTCCGGGCAGGCGTGATCACAGACCGTGCGATCCGATTGGCAATTCGGAATCATAGCTGCTAGCGGGGCGATGACGGGACAGAACGCGGGTTTCGGGAGGCCGCCCGGCGGGCTGGCGGGAGCGGCCGACGGCCCGGCCGGTACGGTAGGCGGGCGCCGCCTGAGCCGCACGTGCCTCCCGGCCGGCCCGGCGGCGCGGGCCCGCAGGGAGGAGCCGCATGCTGGACGGCCGCAGGCTGATCGACGCCCATCTGCACCCGGCCCGGCTGGCGTCGGTCCGGCCAGCGTGGCTGGCCTGGGCCGAGGAGTTCGGCCAGCCGGGCTGGCGGTCGGCCTACGACGAGACCGGGACCGTCAGCCCGCAGGCTCTCGACGGGCTGCTCGCGGTCGAGGGAGTGGACCAGGCCATCCTGCTGTGCGAGTACAGCCCGAAGGTGACCGGGGTCCAGCCGGTCGAGGAGCTGCTGCCGATCGTGGCGCACAACCCGGCCCGGTTCGCGTTCCTCGCCAACCTCAACCCGCACCTGCACTACCCGGTCGCTGACGAGGTGGCCCGCCAGCTCGCGCTGGGCGCGGTGGGCCTCAAGATCCACCCGGTGCACGGCGGGTTCAGCGCCGCGGACCCGATGCTGTACCCCGCCTACCAGCTGTGCGCCGCCGAGGGCGTGCCGGTGGTGGTGCACTGCGGCACCAGCTCGTTCCCCGGCTCGGACAACTCGCTGGCCGCGCCGGAGGCGCTGCTGCCGGTGCTGCGGGACTTCCCGGGCCTGACCGTCGTGCTCGCGCACGGCGGCCGCGGCTGGTGGTACGACGCGGCCGCGTCCATGGCGCTGCTGCACGAGAACGTGTGGATCGAGCTGTCCGGGCTGCCGCCGCAGCGCCTGCCCGCCTACTACGCCCGGTTCAGCCTGCCGCGGCTGGCCCGCAAGTTCATCTTCGCCACCGACTGGCCCGGCGTGCCCGGGATCGCGCGCAACGCCCGCGCGCTGGCCGCGCTGGACCTCGGTGAGGACGTGCTGGACGCGGTGCTGGCCGGCAACGCGCTGGCGGTGTACGGGCGGCTGCAGCGGCACGCCGGGTAGCCGGCGTGCCGGTCCCGCGGGGCCCCGGGCCGGCGGGGCACCGGTGGCTGCGCGCTACCGTCATCGCGTGACACGCACGGAAGCGGACATTCTCGTCATCGGCGCCGGGGTGATCGGCCTGACCACCGGCATTTGCCTTGCCGAGGCCGGGCTGCGGGTGGTCATCCGCGCCAGCGACCGCCCGGCGGCCACCACGTCCGCGGTGGCCGGCGCGGTGTGGGGACCGCACCTGGTGGAGGCGAGCGAGCGGGCCACCCGCTGGGGCGAGGTGACCCTGGCGGTGCTGCGCGAGCAGGCCGCTGACCCCGCGGCCGGGGTGCGGATCGGCAGCGGCGTGCAGGCGGCCCGCGGGCCGCAGCCGCCGGACGGCCCCGCGGAGTGGGCAGGGGTGCTGGACGGCGTGCGCCCGGCCCGCCCCGATGAGCTGCCCGCCGGTTTCGCCAGCGGCTGGCGGTACTCCGCCCCGCTGGTGCACATGCCCACCTACCTGGGCTTCCTGCTGGCCAGGTTCGAGCGGGCCGGCGGGCGGCTGACCGGGGGCACCGTCACCTCCCTGGCCGGGGCCGCGGCACAGGCCGGCGCCCGGGCGGTGGTGAACTGCTCCGGCGCGGCCGCCCGGGCGCTGGCCGGCGACCCGGCGGTGGTGCCGGTCCGCGGCCAGGCGGTGGTGGTGGCCAACCCCGGGCTCACCGACTTCTTCATCGGCGTCGCGGACGAGTCGGCCGGGCTGGTGTACGTGTTCCCGCACGGCGGCGTGGCCGTGCTGGGCGGCACCACCGGGCACGGGGACTCGAGCCTGGAGCCCGACCCCGCGGCGGCCGCCCGGATCCTGCGCGACTGCGCAGCCGCCGAGCCGCGGCTGCGTGACCCGCAGGTGCTCGCGCACCGGGTCGGCCTGCGCCCGTTCCGGCCGTCGGTCCGGCTGGCAGCCGAGCCCGGCCGCCCGGGTGAGCCGCTCATCCTGCACAACTACGGTCACGGCGGCGCCGGCGTCACCCTGTCCTGGGGCTGCGCCCGGGACCTCGCGGCGCTGGCCGCCGGCGCCCTGTCCTAGAACCCGGGGAAGACCGCGCGGACGCGGTCCAGGTCCGCGGGGTCGCCGGTGACGGCGGCGGGGGTGTGCGCGGGGTCCAGGCGGCCGTAGACCAGCCGCAGCAGCGCCTCGGCCGGCAGCCCGATCTCCGGCGCGTCCGCGCCCCCGGCCGGCCAGGGCGCGAGGGACACCGACTCCGCCACCGTGAGCAGGAAGTCCGCGTCCGGCCCGCTGCCGCGCAGCCGGACCGCGAACTGCTCCCCCGCCGGGCCGCCCGCCCAGCGCGCCACCGTCGGCACGTGGCTGGCCAGCAGCCCCACCGCGTCCGCGGCCACCTCGGCCGCCGGGTCCAGGGCCACCGCCACGTCCCAGGTGTGCAGCGCGTGCTCGCTCAGCCGCAGCCGGACCAGGCCGACCGCGTCGAGGTCCTGGCCGAAGAACTCGTACCTGATCCCGGCCAGCTCCGCGTCGGTGAGTTGCTCGAGCCGGCTGATGTGCGCCTCGTCCGCCGCCAGGCAGTCCGCGGCCTGCTCCTGCGGGTCCTTGGCGTTCCATGAGTCCCAGATCGGCTGGTAGGCCTCCCGGTCGACGGTCGTGCCGCCCACGGCGGCCGCCAGGGTCAGCTGGGCGATCTCAGCGCCGCTGCCCAGGTGCGACAGGACCTGCGCGATCGTCCACTCCGAGTCGTACGAGCGGCCCGTCAGCGCGTCGTCGCCGAGCGGCTTGGCCAGCGACACCAGCCGCTCATGGGAGTTGCGCAGGGCGGTGATCCACTCGCGGGCGGGAGAGCTCATGGGTACTCCATTGCAGGGGGCGGGGCAGAATGGCGCGGCAGGCTGCCGTCAGGCGCGACAGCGCCGCAGGACAGGTTTTCATTCCGCGCCGCGGTGGCCACCGCCGGGTCCGGCTGACCGGGGCGGTGCGCCGCTGGCGGCCCGGGGAACCGGGACCGGCCGCACTAGGGTGAGCAGCATGAGACTCGGTTTCGGTGCGCCCGTGTCAGGCGCCTGGGCGACCCCGGACAATCTCGCTCGCTTCGCGGCCCGCGCCGAGGAAGCCGGCTACGCCTCGCTGTGGACGTTCCAGCGGCTGCTCGTGCCGGACGGCACCGCCATGGAGCCCGTCTACCACAGCGTGCTGGACCCCATGGTGACGCTGGGGTACCTGGCCGCCGTCACGTCCCGGGTCCGGCTGTGCGTGGCCGTGGTCAACGCCCCCTACCTCTCCCCTGCCGTGCTGGCGAAGCAGGCGGTGACGGTGGACGTGCTGTCGGCGGGGCGGCTGGAGCTGGGGCTCGGGCTGGGCTGGCTGCCGCAGGAGTTCACCGCCGCGGGCGCGGACATGGCCCGCCGCGGCGCCCGCACCGAGGAGTACATCCGGGTGCTGCAGCACCTGTGGGCCGGCGCGGGCAGCGGGTTCAGCGGCGAGTTCTACACCATCCCGGCGGGGCACGCGGCGCCCCGGCCGGTGCAGCGGCCCGGGCCCCCGCTGCTGCTCGGCGGGCTGGTGCCGCGCGCGCTGGAACGGGCCGGCCGGTACGCGGACGGGTGGGTGACCTCCAGCCGGACGGACCTGTCGCGGATCGGGGACGGGATCGCGCAGGTGCGGGCGGCGGCGGAGAAGGCCGGGCGGGACCCCGGGTCGATCCGGATCATCTGCCGCGGTGTGGTCCGGGCGGGCAAGCCGGTGCTGGTGCCCGAAGGCGGCAGCCGGGTGCTGCTGTCCGGCAGCTTCGCCGACATCCGCGCCGACACCGAGTGGCTCGCCGGGCAGGGCGTCACCGAGCTGTTCTACGACCTCAACTGGGACCCGCTCGTCGGCGCGCCGGACGCGGACCCGGCCGGCGCGTCGGCACGCGCGGCGGAGATTCTCACCGAGCTCGCCCCCGCCGGGTAGCGCCACCCGGGAGCCCCGCGGCGGGCGGTCAGGAGCTGCCGGGCGGGGGCGTGCGCGCGCCGTGCGCGATGGCGGCGGCCTCGGTGCGGCTGGCGGCACCCAGCTTGCCGAGGATGTTCGACACGTGCACGCTCGCCGTCTTCGGCGCGATGAACAGCGCGGCGGCGATCTCCCGGTTGCTGCGGCCCTCCGCGAGCAGCCGCAGCACCTCCTGCTCCCGGGCGGTCAGCGCGGCCAGCGGGCCGGGGCCCTCGTGGCCTGGCGGCTGGCTGCCCAGCCTGGCCCGCCGCGCCAGCCCGGCCAGCGCGCTGGCGAGCTGGACCGCGCCCAGCTTGTCGGCGGTCTGGCGGGCCTGCTCCCACTCCCGCTCCGCCTCGTCCCGGCGGCCCGCCCCGGCCAGGGCTTCCGCCAGCCGCCAGCGCGTGCGGGCGGTCTCGTACACGAAATCCGGCCCGAACGTGGCGGCCACCGCCTGCCAGGCAGCCGGGTCGTTGCCGCCCTGGGCACGGCGCCATTCGGCTTCGGCGCGGGCGAGCCAGCCGCGGCCGTCGATGCCGAGCACGAACCCGGACTCGCGGCGGTAGTCCGCCCCGGCCCGCGCGATCTCCATCAGCTCCCCGGCGGCGGCCACCTCCGCCGCGGCCGCCGGATCGTCCCCGGCGGCCCGGGCCTGCGCCGCCCGGTCGGCGCGGGCGGCGAGCCCGATGGCGGCGATCCGGATGACCGGCGGCGCGTAGCCGGTGGTGTGGTCCTGGGTGGTCAGGGCGGCGTCCACCTCGGCGAGGGCGCCGCCGGTGTCGCCGCGCCACAGGGCGTGCTCGGCCAGCAGCCCGCGGGCGGTGTACTCGGTGAAGCGGTCGCTCCGCCAGTACGGCTCCAGCCAGGCCCGCCGCTCCGCAACAGTGGGCCTGCCCCGGGCCACGTCCAGGAACAGGGCCATGGCCGACAGCCGCGCTTCGGCCACCATGGTGACCCGGATCGCGAACCCGTCCGCCAGCTCGGCCGCGTGGTCCCAGCTGCCGTCCGCGTAGTGCGCCAGGTAATGCACATACTGCAGGTCCAGGCCGTAGGGGGCGAGGCCCAGCCCGTACTCCTCCGCCCTGCCCACGCCGTGATGCGCGGTGGCGGCCGCGCTGGCCAGGTCGCCCTGCTCGAGCTGGATCCGGGCGAGCTGGAAGGTGGCCCGCAGCTCCACCCCCAGCATGGAGGTGCCGCGTGCCTGCTCGTAGGCCTGCGAGTAGCTGGCGATCGCGTCGGCGATCTGGCCGCACCGCTCGCTCAGCTGCCCGAGCGTCACCAGCGCGTCCGCCTCCACCCACGCTGCGCCCGCCGCCCGCGCGGCCGCCAGCGCCTCCCGGGCGTAGGCGCCCGCGGCGGGCTCGTCCCGGGCGCCGTACATCAGGGTCTGCGCGTAGGTGGCCAGCGCCCGCGCCCGCTCCCACCGGGGCGGCTCGGCCGGCAGCGCGTCCACGGCCGCCCGGGCCGGCTCCACGGCGTCAGCGGGCGCGTCGGTCTCCTGCAGGTAGTAGGCGAGGCGCTCGCAGGCGCGGCTGATCAGCACCGGGTCCCCGGCCTCGGTCAGGTACCCGCGCAGCCGGCGCAGCTTGTGCACCGCCCGGGCGATGTCGCCGCTGGCCGCGGCGGTCGTCGCCGAGCACAGGGCCAGGCTGCCGCGCTGCTGGCCGGCCAGCTTCTCCGGGTCGCTGACCCGGTCCCACAGCGCCAGCGCCTCGTCGTAGTGGCGCTGCGCCTCGGCGGGGGCGCCCAGCCGCTCCGCCTCCTGCGCCGCCTGCACCGAGGCGCTGAACGCGCCCGTGGTGTCGTGGCTGGCCAGGCAGTGGTAGGCGAGTTCGGCGGCGGTGCCGGGCACGGCGGCCAGCCGGTCCGGGTCGGCCAGCAGCTCGGCGAACCGGGCGTGCAGCCGGGTCCGCTCGCCCGGCAGCAGGTCGCCATACACAGCCTCGCGGATCAGGGCATGCCGGAAGGCGTACCCCTGCCCGTCGGGCACCAGCAGCTGGTGGGCGACGGATTCGCGGATGGCGTCCTCGTATCCGCCCGCCTCCAGCCCGGAGGCGGCCCGCACGATGTCGTCCTCGGCCCGCCGGCCCGCCACCGCGGCGGCCCGCAGGACCTGCTGGGCCGCGGGCGGGAGCTGTTCCACCCGCGCCAGCAGCAGCGCGGCCACCTCGGTGGGCAGGGCCACTCCCGCGCAGTCGCCGCCCGCCGCGAGCAGTTCCTCCCCGTAGTAGGGGTTGCCTTCGGCGCGGGTGACGATCCGGTGCAGGGTGGCGGCGTCCAGCGGGCCGTCAGCGAGCGCGCTCAGGTGCTCGGCCATGTCGGCGTAGCCGAGCGGGCCGAGCTCGATCGCGGTCACGCCGGGCAGCCGGAGCAGCTCCGCGATCAGCGGCCGCAGCGGGTGCCGCCGGTGCAGGTCGTCGGTGCGGTAGGTGCCGACCACCGCCACCCGTTCGTGGTGCAGCACCCGGCTGAGGAAGGTCAGCAGGTCGCGGGTGGACCGGTCGGCCCAGTGCAGGTCCTCCAGGACCAGCAGCACCGGGCTGGCGGTGGCCAGCTCCGCGAGCAGCCCCAGCACCGCTCCGAACAGCTGCTGCTGCGCCAGCCCGGACAGGTCCGCCGTGGCCGGGCCGGCGCCGCTGTCGGGCAGCAGCCGGCTGAGGACCGGCCGGGCGGCGAGCGCGTCCAGCAGGGCGGGCGGCACGGTGTCACCGACGGTGGCGGCCCGCAGCGCGTCGGCGAGCGGCAGGTAGGGGATGGTGTCGCCGAGCTCTGCGCACCGGCCGGACAGCACGGCGAACCCGCGTGCCGCGGCCCGCGCCGCCAGCTCGCCCACCAGCCGGGTCTTGCCCACCCCGGCGTCGCCGCTGACCAGGGCGTGCGCCGGCTGGCCAGTGGCGGCGTTGTCGAGCAGGTCGAGCAGGCGGCGCAGCTCGCCGTCCCTGCCGACCAGCCGTCCGCGTACGGGCTGGGACATGCAGCCAGTATGACCGCTCGATACGACATTGCGGGCACCGCTGACCCGCCGGGCGGCCGCCCGTATGCAGGCGGGCCGCGGCTGGGTAGGAAAGCCCTCAGGCGGAGCGGGAAGCACCCCCGGGAGGAGTTGGGGCCATGAACGAGGATCCGGCTGTCTCCTATGAGGCCGCCGTTCCCGGGACGCCCGTGCTGACCAGCAGCGGCAGGGAAATCGGCACCCTGGAGCACGTGCTGGAGGTGCCGGAGCTGGATCTGTTCGACGGGCTCGTCGTCGCGACCGAGTGGGGCCTGCGGTTCATCGACGCCGATCAGGTCGAGCTGATCACCGTCCGCCACATCCGGTGCCGGCTGGGCGACGCCGAGGCCGCCCGGCTGCCGCCGCCGGACGGCAGCGCTGTCTACCGGGTCAGCGCGCTGGACGAGATCGGCGACTCGCTGCACGAGCGGCTCGGCCGCATGTTCCACCGCCCGCACTGGCGCCGAGAGTAAAGACCCGGGCACGCCCTGCCCGCGGCCGGGTAACCGCCGCTGGGGGGCCGCTAGCGTGGGCCGGGTGGGAGCGCTCAGCACGCGATCAGGAGCAGCGCCGGGCCTGCGGGGCCGGCCCGGGGCCGTCCTCGCCGCCGCCGGGGTCATCGCCTTCGCGGCGGCGCTGGCCGCCTACCTGGCGTACGCGGCGGCGCATCCGCCGCACTGGACGCTGTACCCGGTCGACCTGGGCGTGTACCAGTCCGGCGGCCTCATCGTCCGGCACGTGCCGCCGCTGTACAACCCGCACCTGGCCACCCCGCTGTACAGCTGGCCCGGGTACGACGGGCTGCACCTGAAGTTCACCTACCCGCCGTTCGCCGCGGATGTGTTCGCGCTGGTCTCCTTCATCCCCTGGCGGGTGCTGCCGGACCTGTCGGTGGCGGTGAACATCGGCCTGCTGGCCGCGGCCGGGTGGACCAGCTTCCGCGCGCTCGGCTGCCGCGACCGGCGGGTGCGGGCCGGCGCCACCCTGCTGCTGACGGCCGCCGCGCTGTGGACCGAGCCTGTCATCCGCACGCTCTACCTGGGCCAGGTCAACCTGGCGCTGATGGCGCTGATCCTGTGGGACCTCACCCAGCCGGACACCCGGGCCAGCCGCTGGTGGAAGGGCGCGGGCGTGGGCATCGCCGCCGGGGTCAAGCTGGTCCCGCTCATCTTCATCCCCTACCTGCTGCTGACCCGCAGGTTCCGCCAGGCCGCCACCGCGGCCGCGGCGTTCGCGGTCACCGTCGCCATCGGCTGGGCGGTCACCCCGGCCGACAGCGCCCGCTGGTGGCTCGGCGGCCTGTTCGCCAGGGGCAGCCGGACCGGGTTCGTCGGCTGGGAAGGCAACCAGTCACTGCTCGGCTTCATCACCCGGCTGACCGGCAGCGTGGCGGGCGCGCAGCCGATCTGGCTGGCCGTCGCGGTGCTCGCCGCCGCTGGCGGCCTGGCCATCGCCACCGTGCTGGCCCGGGCCGGCCACGAGCTGCCCGCCGTGCTGGCCGCCGCCCTGACCGGGGACCTGGTCTCGCCCGTCAGCTGGGACCACCACTGGGTGTGGATCGTGCCCGGCCTGGCGGCCGCGGCCTGGTACGGGCTGCGGGCCTGGCAGGCGGGCCGGCGGCGGCTGGCCGCGGGCTGCTGGGCGCTGGCGGCGGGCATGTACGCCGTGTACGCGGCCTGGCCGGACCCGCTGCTGGGGCTGCGGTCCAGCATCGCGCCGTTCGCCTTCGGGCTGCTGTGGGGGCCGCCGAACACCGACCCCAGCCTGTACTACCGCAACGGCGACCAGCCCTGGTTCTTCGAGTACCACTGGCACGGCGGCCAGCTGCTGGCCGGGAACGCGTTCCTGCTCGGCGGCCTGGCCCTGCTGGCCGTGCTGGCGGCGGCCGCGGCGCGCACGCTCGGGGGCCCCGGCGACGGCGGCGGCGCCGGCCTGCCGCCGCGGCAGCGGCTGGCCCCGGCGGCCGGCGCGGCTGACCGGGCCCGGCGGGCCGGCGCGCGCAATCTCCGGTGACCGCCGCGGCCTGGGTGCGCTACCCTGTCCGCCATGAGCACCGAATCCCGCCTCAGCCGCGCGCCGCAGGCGCGCGAGACCAGCCTCGTGCCCGGCAAGCCCTCGCTTGACGGTCTCGAGGACAAGTGGTCGCGCCGGTGGGAAGAGGCGGCCGTAGTACAAGTTTGACCGGACCCGGCCGCGTGGCGACGTCTACGCCATCGACACTCCCCCGCTGACGGTCAGCGGGAAGCTCCACATCGGGCACGTCTGCTCGTTCACCCACACCGACACGGTCGCGCGGTATCAGCGCATGCGCGGCCGGGAGGTGTTCTACCCGATCGGCTGGGACGACAACGGCCTGCCCACCGAGCGGCGGGTGCAGAACTACTTCCACGTCCGGTGCGACCCGTCGCTGCCCTACGACCCGCGGTTCGTGCCGCCCGCCAGCCCCGGCCCCGAGCCGGTGCCGGTGTCCCGGCGCAACTTCGTGGAGCTGTGCCACCGCCTGACCCACCTCGACGAGCAGGCGTTCGAGGACGTGTGGCGGCGGCTGGGGCTGTCGGTGGACTGGTCCACCAGCTACCGGACCGTGGACGACGCCTCACGGGCCATCTCCCAGCGGGCGTTCCTGCGCAACCTGGCCCGCGGCGAGGCCTGCCTCGCGGAGGCGCCCACCTTGTGGGACGTGGGCTTCCGCACCGCGGTGGCCCAGGCCGAGCTGGAGGACCGGGAGGTCAGCGGGGCCTACCACCGGATCACCTTCCACCGGCCCGGCGGCGGCCGGGTGCTGGTCGCCACCACCCGGCCGGAGCTGCTGCCGGCCTGCGTGGCGCTGGTGGCCCACCCGGCTGACGGGCGGTACGCCGGCCTGGTCGGCACCACGGTGACCACGCCGCTGTTCGGGGTGGAGGTGCCCGTGCTCGCGCACCACCTCGCCGACCCGGCCAAGGGCACCGGCATCGCCATGGTGTGCACGTTCGGCGACATGAACGACGTCACCTGGTGGCGTGACCTCGGCCTGCCCGCCCGGCCGGTGCTGGGCGCCGGCGGCCGGCTCGCGCCCAGCCCGCCGCCGGCGATCACCAGCCGGCCCGGCCGCGCCGCCTACCGGAACCTGGCCGGGGAGACCGTGACGGTGGCCCGCAAGCGGATCGCGGCGCTGCTGCGCAGCTCCGGGGACCTGGACGGCGCCCCCGAGCCGGTGCGGCACCCGGTGAAGTTCTACGAAAAGGGCAGCGACCCGCTGGAGATCATCACCACCCGGCAGTGGTACCTGCGCAACGGCTCGCAGGACGAGAAGCTGCGGGCGGCGCTGCTGGAGCGCGGCCGCGAGATCGCCTGGCACCCCGCCCACATGCGGACCCGGTACGAGAACTGGGTGAACGGCCTGTCCGGCGACTGGCTGGTCAGCCGGCAGCGGTTCTTCGGCGTCCCGGTGCCGGTGTGGTACCCGCTGGACGGCGACGGGCAGCCGGTGTACGGCTCGCCGCTCATCCCCGCCGACGGTGACCTGCCGGTGGACCCGGCGGCCACCCCGCCGCCGGGCTACGTGCAGTCCCAGCGCGGCCAGCCGGGCGGGTTCACCGCCGACCCCGACGTGCTGGACACCTGGGCGACGTCCTCGCTCACGCCGCAGCTCGCGGCCCGCTGGACCGCTGACGGCGACCTGCTGGACCGGGTGTACCCGATGGACCTGCGGCCGCAGGCCCACGAGATCATCCGGACCTGGCTGTTCTACACGGTGCTGCGCTCCCACCTGGAGCACGGTGAGCTGCCCTGGCGGCACGCGGCGATCTCCGGCTGGGTGCTGGACCCGGACCGCAAGAAGATGTCCAAGTCAGCGGGCAACGTGGTCACCCCCCTGGACTCGCTGCGCCGGCACGGCAGCGACGCGGTGCGGTACTGGGCGGCGAGCGGCCGGCTGGGCGTGGACATGACCTTCGATCCGGCTCAGCTCAAGGTGGGCCGCAGGCTGGCCATCAAGATCCTGAACGCGAGCCGGTTCGTGCTCAGCGTGGCCCCGGGCGACGCCGGCGCGGCGGCCGCGGCCGGGCCGCTGGCGGCCGTGACCGAGCCGCTGGACGCGGCGCTGCTGGCCCGGCTCGGCGAGGTGATCAGCACCTGCACGGCGGCGTTCGACGGCTACGACCATGCCGGCGCGCTGGCCGCCGCGGAGGAGTTCTTCTGGTTCTTCTGCGACGACTACCTGGAGCTGGTCAAGGACCGGGCGTACGGGGAGCGCGGCCCGGCCGCGGCCGCGTCCGCGCAG
Organism: Gemmatimonadota bacterium; assembly: GCA_050257395.1. GTDB lineage: Bacteria > Actinomycetota > Actinomycetes > Streptosporangiales > Streptosporangiaceae > JAIRTY01. Next base: position 33,814 of record JBLMWU010000327.1, read on the forward strand.
GCCACGCTCAGGCTCGCGCTGTCGGCGGTGCTGCGGCTGTTCGCGCCGTTCCTGCCGTTCGTCACCGAGGAAGTGTGGTCGTGGTGGCAGCCGGGCTCGGTGCACCGGGCGGCCTGGCCGGAGCCCGGGGAGGTGGCGGCCGCGGCGGCCGGCGCTGACCCGGCGGTGCTGACGGCGGCGTCCCGCGCCATCGCGGCCATCCGCGGTGCCAAGTCCGAGGCCCGGGTCCCGCTGCGGGCGCCGGTGCGCGCCCTGGTGGTGGCCGGCCGGCCGGACGACCTGGCGGCGGTGCGGGCGGCCCTGCCCGACGTGACCGCGGCGGGCCGGGTCGAGCGGGCCGAGCTGCGGGCCGCCGACGAAGCCGGGCCGGTCTACCAGGTGGCTCTCTAGCCCGCCGGGTTACCTGCCGCGGGCGCCGGGGACACGCGGTTTCCCCGATGCGCCCGCGGGCGGCGGGCCAGCGCTGTGGCAGTACTGTGTGCTGGCCTGGAGGAGGGCGCGTGATGGCTGACGGCGAGGTGGAGGTCCGGCCGCTGGCGCGGGCCGACCTGGATGAGGCGGACCGGGTCTTCCGGGTGGCGTTCGGGACCTTCTTCGGCGCCCCGGAGCCGGAGACGTTCTTCGGGGACGCCGACACCCTGCGGACCCGCTGGCGGGCGGACCCCGCGGGTGCGCTGGCCGCCTACACCGGCGGCCGGCTGGCGGGCTCGGTCTACGCCACGAACTGGGGCAGCGTCGGGTTCTTCGGCCCGCTGTCGGTCGCGCCGGAGTACTGGGACCGGGCCATCGGGCAGCGGCTGCTGGACGCGACCATGGAGCTGTTCGCGGCCTGGGGCACCGCCCACGCCGGGCTGTTCACGTTCGCGCAGAGCGCCAAGCACGTGCGGCTGTACCAGAAGTACGGGTTCTGGCCGCGGTTTCTGACAGCGATCATGTCGCGGCCGGTGGAGCCCGGCGCCGGGGCGGCTGCGCCGGTCACCGTGTCCGGGCTGCCGGAGCAGGAGCTGCCGGGGGTCCTGCGGTCGGTGACCGGGCTCACCGGGGAGATCTACCCCGGGCTGGACGTCAGCGGCGAGATCGAGGCGGTCCGGGCGCAGAAGCTCGGCGACACGGTGCTGCTGGAAGACGGCAGCGGGCTGCAGGGCGTGGCCGTGTGCCATATCGGGGCCGGGACCGAGGCGGGCGGCGGGGCCTGCTACATCAAGTTCGGCGCGGTCCGGCCGGGGCCCGGCGCGGAACGCCGGTTCGGGCAGCTCCTCGGGGCGTGCCACCAGCTGGCCGCGGACCGCGGCGCGTCCAGCCTGGTCGCGGGCGCGAACGCGGGCCGCGACCGGGCCTGGGCCGCGCTGGCCAGCAGCGGGTTCCGGGTGGGGATGCAGGGCGTGGCGATGCACCGGCCCAACGACCCCGGCTACCACCGCAGCGACGCCTACGTCATCGACGACTGGCGGTAAGCGCAGGCTGGCCCGAGCGAACCCAAAGGACCGCGGAGCCACCGGGATAACGGGCGATCAGCCCCAGGGGCGCGGTGCGCCCAGGCCCGGGCGAGCCGAAGGGCCGCGCCGCCGTCTGGACTGACGAGCGACGAGCGCAGCGAGGAGCGAGGAGGGAAGACGGCGGGCT
>JBLMWU010000328.1:0-28897 GCA_050257395.1 Gemmatimonadota bacterium
CTTGTAGGCGAGGGCGAACGCGGCCCCGGTCGCCAGCGGGATCTGGCCGCCGACGATGCCGTACCCGCCCATCAGGCGGATCTGCGGGTCGAACAGGTGCATCGACCCGCCCCGCCCGCGGGACAGCCCATCGGTGCGCCCGAACAGCTCGGCCATCACCCGGCCGGGGTCGGCGCCGCGCGCCAGCGCGTACCCGTGCTCCCGGTAGGTGGCGAACAGGTAATCCTCCTCGCGCAGCGCAGCGGTCAGGCCGACCACGGTGGCTTCCTCGCCGAGATTGAGGTGGCAGTAACCGCCGATCTTTGCCCGGGTGTACATCTCGGCAGCGAGCAGCTCGAAGGCGCGGATCAGCGCCATCTGCCGGTAGTACTCCCGCAGCACAGCGGGATCTTCGCGGGTCAGGTCCGTGCCAGCCGGATGCGTCATGGGTGCGTTCCTCCTCAGTCCCCGGGGCAGGCGTCCTGCAGGACGAACCGGTCGGAGTCGGCATGGCACCGGGGGCACCGCGACGGCGGATGCTGGCCGCGGGCGGCCTCGCCGCAGACCTGGCACACCCACTCGGTGGTCAGCAGCGCCACCACGTCGCCGCGGCTGACGATCCCGGCCAGCCGCTGCCCGCTGATCACCGGCACCCGCCGGATGCGCCGCTCGATCAGCAGGTGCCGGACGTCGTCCACGTCGGTGTCCTCGCTGACGGTGATCACCGGGCCGGTCATCACCTCGGCGGCGGTCTCCCCTTCGCGGGCGAGCAGGTCGTACTCGCTGACCAGGCCGATGACCACGCCGCCAGCGTCGGTCACGGGGACGCCGCTGATCCGGTTGTCCCGCAGCAGTTTCGCGATGGCGGGCACCGGGGTATCCGGGGTGACGGTGACCACCCGGGTCGTCATGATCTCCCTGACTTTCACGGCCAGATCCGGCTGAGGTCCGGGGCCGCTAGGCCCAGGGCGGCGAACGCCTCCCGGATCATCTGGCAGGTGAACCCCCACTCGTTGTCGTACCAGCTCATGATCTTGACCAGGGTCCCGCCCACCACTCTGGTCATGGCAACGTCCACCACCGAGGCCCGCGCGTCGCCGATGATGTCGGCCGAGACCACCGGGTCCTCAGCGACGCCGAGGATCCCCCGGTAACGGTCGCTGGCAGCCTCTTCCCGGAACGCGTCGTTGACCTCCTCCCGGGTGACGGGCCGGGTAGTGACGGCCGTGACGTCGGCAATGGACCCGGCCGGGATCGGCACCCGGATCGCGACCCCATCGAACCGCCCGGCCAGGGCGGGCAGCGCTTTGGTGGTTGCCAGCGCCGCCCCGGTGGTGGCGGGCAGCATGTTCGCGGCCCCGGCCCGGCCGCGCCGGAAGTCCTTGGCCGGCCCGTCGATGAGCTGCTGGGAGGAGGTGTACGCGTGGACGGTGGTCATGATCGCCTGCCGAACGCCGAACCGGCGGTCCAGCACCTCGGCGAGCGGGGTGATGCAGTTGGTCGTGCAGCTAGCGCACGAGATCACCTGCTCTCCCGCCGGTGCCCGGTTCACGCCGTGCACCACGGTCGCGACCGTCTCCGTCCGTGCGGGCGCGGACAGGATCACCCGCTGGGCCCCCGCCGCCAGGTGCTTTCTCAGGTCCTCCTGGCGGCGGAAGGCGCCCGTGCACTCCAGCACCAGGTCCACGCCGAGATCCCGCCACGGCAGTTCGGCCGGGTCGCGCCTGGCGAGCACCGGAATCTTCCGGCCGCCGACGACCAGCGTGTCACCGTCTGCAGTGACCGTCGTGTGCCAGCGGCCGTACACGGTGTCATAGCGCAGCAGGTAGGCCAGGTTGCCCGGCGGGATCAGGTCGTTGACAGCGACCACCTCCGCGCCGTCAGCCTCCTCGATGATCTTGAGCGCCGCGCGGCCGATCCGCCCCAGGCCGTTGATCGCGATGCTCGCCATAGCACCTCCCGTGGCTTTCCGTGCCGCTTCCCGGGCTCATGGTCACGCCGGGAGCCTGCAGCTTCCTTGCAGCGGGACAGCGCGGACGCAGCACTCCCGCAGGGCCAGGGCCCTGGACCGCTCCCTCAGCCGCCGGGTCCCGGCGCGTGGTGCGGGATACACGTGCGGAATACCCCCGGACAGGGAGCGCCTCACCCAGATCTCCGGGCCTCATGCCTGCAAGGAACCTGCAGGCTTCTCGGTGCAGCATCGGCACTGAATCGCGGAGGTACTGCTGAGATGGATCTTTCGTGGGCCAGCCTGCCGCCCGCCAGCGACCCGGCGCTGGCCGGGTGGCTGGAAGAGGCTTCGTGCGGCCCGCATGTGAAGGCGCTCGCGATACGGGCGGTGCACGCCGCCAGCCAGGGGGTCAGCGCCGGGCAGTGGCGGCAAGACCTGCTGGCCACGCATCCCAATGCGTCGGCGCTGCTAGCCGAGGCCGAAGAATGCATGCGAGTGCGGGGCTGTGGCCCTGGCCCGGCGCGGAGAGGCCCGGCAGGTGACGGCATGACGCCTCCCCGGGTGCTCATCGTCGGCGCCGGCTTCGCCGGATTCCACTGTGCCCGGGAACTGGAGCGGCTGCTCCGGCCGTCCGAGGCAACGCTGACGCTGGCCAGCCCCATCGACTATCTGCTCTACAGCCCGCTGCTGCCGCAGGTGGCGGCGGGGGCAGCAGCGCGGACCCTCGCGCGCGACCAGGGAGGATGGCTGACGTGACCGGCACGGCAGCGAAGCCTGCAGGGGTGCGGGCGCGAGGCAGGGCGGCGATCGGCGCCCGGACGCTGCGTACCGACCCATGGTGGGCCTACCCGCTGACCACCTTCACGGTGCTGGCCGCGTTCGTCGCCTACGCCACCTACGCGGCGATCGCCAACCGCGACTACTACGCCGCCCCCTACATCTCCCCGTTCTACTCCCCCTGCCTGTCCTTCCATTGCGGGGCGGTACCCGGCTCGCAGGGCGCGCCGCACCTGGGGTGGTTCGGCACCTGGTGGATCGTCACCCCGGCGGTCATCATCCTGATCTTCCCGCTCGGGTTCCGGCTCACCTGCTACTACTACCGCAAGGCCTACTACCGGTCCTGGTGGCTGTCCCCGCCCGCCTGCGCCGTCCCCGAACCGCACCGCCGCTACACCGGCGAGACCCGGTTCCCGCTGCTCGCCCAGAACGTTCACCGGTACTTCTTCTACGCCGCGCTGGTGTTCAACGTGATCCTGACCTGGGACGCCGTGGTCGCGTTCGACTTCGGCGGGCACATCGGGATCGGCGTGGGCTCGGTGGTCCTGGTGATCAACGCGGTGCTGCTGTGGCTGTACTCGCTGTCCTGCCACGCCTGCCGGCACGCGGTCGGCGGCCGGATTAACCACTTCTCCCGGCACCCGGTCCGGTACCGGGCGTGGACGTTCGTATCCCGGCTCAACCCCTACCACGGCAATTTCGCCTGGGCCTCCCTGGTCTGGGTAGCGCTGACCGACCTATACGTGCGGCTGGCCGCAGCCGGCGTGATCCACGACCCGCGGGTGTTCTGAACGGAGGAAGGCAATGACCGGCCAGCGCACAGCACCCAATCCGGCTGCAGCGGATGCCGCCCCCGCCCCGGCCTCGCGGCTGCTGCGGGTGTGGCGCGGCGACAGGACCAGCGGCGAGTTGGCCGGCTACCGGGTCGCGGTGCACGAGGGCGAAGTGGTGCTCGACGTGCTGCACCGGCTGCAGGCCACCCAGGCCAGCGACCTGGCGATCCGGTGGAACTGCAAGGCCGGCAAGTGCGGCTCGTGCTCGATGGAGATCAACGGCCGGCCGAAGCTCGCCTGCATGGCGCGGCTTTCGTCGCTGCCTGCCGGCCCGATCACGATCACCCCGCTGCGCACCTTCCCGGTCATCCGCGACCTGGTCACCGACGTGTCGTTCAACTACGGCTGGGCGCTGCGCGTCCCATCGTTCACCCCGCCGGACGGGCTCAGGCCCGGCGATTACCGGATGGCCCAGTCCGACGTCGGGCGCAGCCAGGAGTTCCGCAAATGCATCGAATGCTGGCTGTGCCAGGACGTCTGCCACGTGATCCGGGACCATGAGGACAGCAAGCCTGCCTACGCCGGGCCCCGGTACTTCATCCGCCATGCCGAACTGGACATGCACCCGCTTGACACCGGCGACCGGCGCGCGGTGCTGCGCGAGGGCCAGGGGCTGGGTCTGTGCAACATCACCAAGTGCTGTACCGAGGTCTGCCCGGCCGGGATCAAGATCACCGACAACGCGATCATCCCGATGAAGGAGCGTTCCGCCGACCAGCGGTACGACCCGCTGGGCCGGGTGCTGCGCTCGTGGCGCCGCCGTCCCGGCCGCACCTCGCCGGGCTGAGGAAGAGCCAATTCAGGCACAGCGGCTCCCCGGCCGGCTGGCGCGGCCGGCCGGGTGACGCGACCAGGAAGGAGGGCCCGGTATGCGGGTCGACTACGGGAAGGTGTTCCCCGCCGGGATGGCGGCGATGATCGGGCTGGAGCAGGCGGTCCACAGCAGCACGCTGGAGCCGGAACTGCTGGAACTGGTGCGCGTCCGGGCCTCGCAGATCAACGGCTGCACCTACTGCCTGGCCATGCACAACCGGGACGCCCGGGCCCGCGGTGAGCACCACACCCGGCTGGACACGATCGCCGCCTGGCGGGAGGCGCCGTATTACACCGCCCGCGAGCGGGCGGCGCTGGCCTGGTGCGAGGCACTGACCGAGTTGCCCCGCAGCGGCGCCCCCGATGAGGTCTACGCCGCGGTCGAGGCCGAGTTCTCCCCGGCGGAGACCGCCGCTCTGACGTTCGCGATCGTGGCGATCAATGGCTGGAACCGGCTCGCGGTCGGGTTGCGATCGGACGTGCTGAGCCTGGAGGGCCTCGACCTGCCCGCAGCCGCCGGGCAGCCAGCGACGGCCGGCGGGGCAGCCTGATGAGCGGCCCGGCTCACCCCGACAGCTTCGGCGCGGCCGGCGCGCTCAAGGTGAACGGCGCCCGCTACCGGATCTTCCGGACCGGCGCGGTCAGCGGAGCCGCGCGGCTCCCGTTCTCCCTGAAAATCGTGCTGGAGAACCTGCTGCGTAACGAGGATGGGCACCTGGTCACCGCCGCCCAGATCGAGGCGCTGGCCGCCTGGGACCCTGCCGCGCAGCCGTCGGCGGAGATCGCGTTCACCCCGGCCCGGGTGCTGCTGCAGGACTTCACCGGCGTGCCCTGCCTGGTGGACCTCGCCGCGATGCGGGAGGCGATCACCGCCCTGGACGGTGACCCGGCCCGGGTGAACCCGCTGCGCCCGGCCGAGCTGATCATTGACCACTCGGTGATAGCCGACTACTTCGGCCGCCCTGATGCACTGGAACGCAACATCGAACTCGAATACCGGCGCAACTCAGAGCGGTACGCGTTCCTGCGCTGGGGACAGCAGGCGTTCGCCGGGCTGCGGGTGGTCCCGCCCGGCACCGGGATCTGCCACCAGGCCAACCTGGAGCACCTGGCGCGAGTGGTGTTCGCCGAGGACGGCACCGCGTTCTGCGACACGCTGGTGGGCACTGACTCGCACACCCCGATGGTCAACGGGCTGGGCGTGCTCGGCTGGGGGGTGGGCGGCATCGAGGCCGAAGCGGCGATGCTCGGCCAGCCCCTGTCGATGCTGATCCCGCAAGTGATCGGGGTCCGGCTGGCCGGCGCGCTGCCCGAGGGCAGCACCGCCACCGATCTGGTGCTGACGATCGCCGAATTGCTCCGCTCGGTCGGGGTGGTCGGCGCGTTCGTGGAGTTCTTCGGTCCGGGGGTCGCCAGCGTGCCGGTGGCCAACCGGGCCACGATCGGGAACATGAGCCCGGAGTACGGCTGCACCTGTGCGATCTTCCCGATCGACGAGGTGACGCTGTCCTACCTGCGGCTGACCGGCCGCCCTGAGGCGCAGGTCGCGCTGGTGGAGGCCTACGCCAAGCAGCAGGGGCTGTGGCACGACCCCGGGCACGTGCCCGCCTACTCGAAGGTGCTCGACCTGGACCTGGCCTCGGTGGTCCCGTCGATTGCCGGGCCGAAACGGCCGCAGGACCGGATCCCGCTGACCCAGGCGCCGCAGGCGTTCCGGGCGGTGCTGGGCGCCTACACCCCCGCCGGGCCAGATCCGGCCGGGCTGGACGAGGCCGGGTCCGAGTCGTTCCCGGCCTCAGACCCGATCGCGGTCACCGGCAGTCACGACGGCGACCAGCCCGCCAGGCTCAGCCCCGCCGGGCTGCCCGCCCGGCCGCGCCGCCCGGTCCGGGTGACACTGGACGACGGGCAGGAGACGCAGATCGATCACGGGGCGGTGGTGATCGCCGCGATCACCTCCTGCACGAACACCTCTAACCCGGAGGTGATGATCGGCGCCGCGCTGCTGGCCAGGAAGGCTGCCGAGCGCGGGCTGGCTCCCAAGCCGTGGGTGAAGACCTCACTGGCGCCGGGCTCGCGGGTGGTCATGGACTATTACGGCCAGGCGGGGCTGACCCCCTACCTGGACAAGCTCGGGTTCAATCTGGTCGGCTACGGCTGCACCACCTGCATCGGCAACTCCGGCCCGCTGATCCCCGCCGTCTCGGCCGCCATCGCCGACGCAGACCTCGCGGTCTGCTCGGTGCTGTCGGGGAACCGCAACTTCGAGGGCCGCATCCACCCCGAAACGAAACTGAACTACCTGGCCTCTCCGCCGCTGGTGGTCGCCTACGCCCTCGCAGGCACCATCGAGGTCAACCTCACCACCGACCCGCTGGGCACCGGCGCTGACGGCAAGCCGGTCTACCTGCGCGACATCTGGCCATCCCAGGCGGAAGTCAGCGAGATCATCGCCTCCTGCCTGCGCCCGGACCTGTACACCCGCGAATACGCGCAGGTGTTCGCCGGGGATGAGCGGTGGCGGTCGCTGCCGGTCCCGGCCGGTGACAGCTTCGCCTGGGACCCGTCCTCCACCTACGTGCGCCGCCCGCCCTACTTCGACGCACTCACCCCGGAGCCGGACCCGGTCACCGCCATCGAGGACGCCCGGGTGCTCGCCCTGCTCGGCGACTCGGTCACCACCGACCACATCTCCCCGGCCGGGGCCATCAAGGCAGACTCCCCGGCCGGCCGCTACCTGACCGGGCACGGGATAGCCCCGCGGGACTTCAACTCCTACGGGTCGCGGCGCGGTAACCACGAGGTGATGATCCGCGGCACCTTCGCCAACATCCGGCTGCGCAACCGGCTCGCCCCCGGCACCGAAGGCGGCTACACCCGTCACCTGCCCGGAGGGGAGCAGATGACGATTTACGACGCGGCCCAGCGCTACGCCGCCGACGGCGTGCCGCTGCTGGTCATCGCAGGCAAGGAGTACGGCTCCGGTTCCTCCCGCGACTGGGCGGCCAAGGGCACCGCGCTGCTCGGCGTGCGGGCGGTCCTCGCCGTCTCGTTCGAGCGCATCCACCGGTCCAACCTGATCGGCATGGGCGTCCTGCCCCTGCAGTTCCCAACCGGCCAGGACGCCGCCACCCTCGGCCTGACCGGCGAGGAGACCTACACCATCAGCGGCCTGACCGGCACCGGCCAGATGCCACCCACGGTCACCGTCACCGCTACCCGGCCCGGCAGCACCCGCGAGTTCACCGCCACCGTCCGCATCGACACCCCGGCCGAAGCCGCCTACTACCGGCACGGCGGCATCCTCCCCTACGTGCTGCGCCACCTCGCTGGCCGCTGACCGCGGTAATCCGGTCAGAGCCTGGGTGCGAGGGCCGGTTGCAGGACCGCGGCGCCGAGGCCGACTCATCCCCGCAAGAGCTTCGCGAGCACCGCTGCCTGGCTGAGGCTGAGTTCCCTGGTGGCGGTCAGCAGCGTCACCGGCCCCTTCTCGGCGAGGGCCCGCAGCCTGCTCATGGCCTTGGCCGGGCCGGGTGCGGCTAGCTCGGCGGTGTAGCGGCGGCGGAACTCCTCGAATTTCTCCGGGTCGTGGCGGTACCAGGTGCGCAGTTCGGCCGATGGCGCGGCGTCCTTGGCCCACTCGTCCAGCCGGGCGGCGTCTTTGCGCAGGCCGCGCGGCCAGACCCGGTCCACCAGCACCCGGGTCCCGTCTTCGGGCGATGGATCGTCGTAAACGCGGCGGGCTCGCACGTCGGCACTCATCGCGGCTCCTTTCCTGTCTGCTCAGCCGGTGGCCAGGTCCCGGGCGGCGGCAGTGATGCGGGCGGCGGAGATCCCGGCGGCGTCCATCAGCTCGTCCGGGGTACCGGAGCCGGGCAGCCCGCTCACCGCGCATTGCCGGGCCTGCAGCGGCTGGCCGGATCCGGCGAGTGCCTCCAGCACGGCGGCGGCGAGGCCGCCCTGGGGGTAGTGGTCCTCGGCGATGATCAGGCGCCCCCCGGTCGCCGCGGCGGCCTGAGCCAGGGTTGCCTGGTCGATGGGCTTGACCGAGTACAGGTCGATGACCCGGGCGCTGATCCCGCCGGTGGCCAGCTCATCGGCGGCGCGCAGGCACTGGTGCACGGTGACCCCGGCGCCGATCAGCGTGACCTGGTCGGTGCTGCCGGCGCGCAGCACCTTGCAGCCGCCAGCCGGGAACGCCTCACCGTGCGGGTACAGGACCGGCCAGGCGCCCCGGGTGGCGCGCAGGTACACGATCCCGGGCGTGGTGGCCATCTCCGCGACCAGGGCCGCCGTGCTGGTGGCGTCGCTGGGGTACAGCACGGTGGACCCGTGGATGGCCCGCAGCGCCGCCAGATCCTCCAGCGCCATCTGCGACGGGCCGTCCGGCCCGATCTCCACCCCGGCGTGCGACCCGCACAGCTTGATGTTCGCCCCCGATATACCGGCCATCCGCAGGAAGTCATAAGCGCGGGAGAAGAACGCCGCGAAGGTGGACGCGAACGGCACATAACCGCGCACCGCCAGCCCCACCGCCGCAGCGATGAGCTGCTGCTCGGCGATGAACATCTCAAAGAACCTGTCCGGGTAAGCCTCCGCGAACTGCCCGGCATGGGTGGAGTTGCCCACCTCCCCATCCAGCGCAACCACATCCGGCCGCGCAGCGCCGAGCGCGACCAGCGCGTCCCCGTAGGCCTTGCGGGTCGCCACCGCGCTTCCGGCCTGGTAACGGGGCAGGCTGACCGGGCCTGCAGTGGCCTTTTCCGGCGCGGCGCTGCGTTCCGGCCGGGGGGTTGTCACTCGCAGGTCACGCTCTCCGCCGAGCCCGGCGACTGCCCGGCTGGCCATGGCTGCGGGCAGCGGCCGTCCGTGCCAGCCGTTGACGTTCTCGACTTCGGAGAACCCCTTGCCCTTTACCGTCTTCGCGAGGATCACCATAGGCCGCCGCCCCGGGCGGGCGGCGGCCAGCGCCGCGTCGATCTGCGCGATGTCATGCCCGTCAACGACCGCCGCGGCGGCGCCGAAAGCCTCCACCCGGCGCCGGTAGGCCTCCATGTCCCATTCCAGTTCGGTGGGGCCGCGCTGGCCGAGCCGGTTCACGTCCACGATCGCGGCCAGGTTGCCCAGCCGGTAGTAGCCGGCCTTGTCCAGCGCCTCCCACATCGACCCTTCGGCCATCTCGCTGTCCCCGCACAGCACCCACACGTGGTAAGGAAGCTGATCCAGGCGCCGGCCTGCCAGGGCGATCCCCACCCCATACGGCAGCCCCTGGCCCAGCGACCCGGTCGCCACATCCACCCAGGGAATCGCCGGGGTGGGGTGACCCTGCAGCCGGGAGCCGAACCTGCGGAACCCGCCCACCAGCTCCTCATCGGTGATCGCCCCGGCCGCCTTGAACATCGCATACAACAGCGGAGAAGCATGACCCTTGGAGAAGATCAGATGGTCGTTGCCGGGGTCCCCAGGGTTATCCCAGTCATAACGCAAATGCCTGGCCAGCAGCACGGCCATCAGGTCGGCGGCCGACATGGCCGATGTCGGGTGCCCGGACCCGGCAGCCGTGCTGCACCGGATGGCATCAGCCCGCAACTGCTGGCCAAGCCCGGCCAGAAACCGCGTCTCCCCCGCCGTCAGGGCGGCAGCAGCGCCGGTGACGCTCGTCATATGTGAACCTCCTCGCCGGCTGGCGGGCGCCAGGACCTGCACCTTGCCCCCGAGGACACCTTGCAGGGCACGGCACGGGGGCACTTAGCCCGGGGCCCGCCGGGATATCCACACTGCGCCCTGCGACAACCTCGAGGACCAGTGTCCCCACCGTTGCTTGCAAGGAACTTGCAGGCACTCGCCGGCAGTATCGGATCTGATGACCGGGCGGCTGCCGGTGCTACCGGCAGGCGCCGTGGGCTTGCTCCGGGACGAACGGTGCGTTGCCGCCTTGAGGTCCGGCAGAGCCCGGGCGACATGGGCAGCCGGGCATCCATCCGGTGGCGGCGCCGGGCCCGGGCGGAGGCGAGGAGGGCAGACAATGAACCCCGCGCAGAAACTGCACCAGGCCGGGCAGAGCCTGTGGCTGGACTCGATCAGCCGACGCCTGCTCACCTCCGGGACCCTGGCCCGCTACATCGCGGATCTTGCGGTGACCGGGCTGACCTCGAACCCGACCATCCTTGGGCATGCGATGGCCGCCAGTACCGACTACGACGACTCGCTGCGCCGGCAGGTGGCGGCCGGGGCGACCGGCCCGCAGGAACTGGTCTACGCGGTGGCGATGGAGGACCTGACCGCCGCCGCTGACCTGTTCCGCCCCGCCTGGGAGGCCACCGGCGGCGTGGACGGCTACGTATCGGTGGAGGTGCCGCCGGGCCTGGCCTACGAGCCACAGCAGAGCATCGAGGCCGCCCGGCGACTGCACCAGCAGGCCAGCCGGCCGAACCTGCTGGTCAAGATCCCCGGCACGCCGCCCGGCCTGACCGCACTGGAGCAGCTGATCAGCGAGGGAGTCGGGATCAACGTCACGCTGCTGTTCTCTGACAGCCACTACCTGCGCACCGCCGACGCCTACCTGCGCGGACTGGAACGCCGCGCCGCGGAGGGCCTGCCACTGGATGTGCCGTCGGTCGCGTCGCTGTTCGTATCCCGCTGGGACAAGGCCGCCGACCCACTGCTGCCCGCATCCCTGCACGGCCGGCTCGGTCTGGCGGTAACCCAGAAGGCGTATGCCTCCCACCGCTCGCTGCAGGAAAGCGCCCGGTGGAAGGCGCTGCAAGCCGCCGGGGCAAAGCCGCAGCGGCTGCTATGGGCATCCACCTCGACTAAGGATCCGGCCTTCCCCGACACCTACTACCTGGGCAAGCTCGCCGCCCCGGACACCATCGACACCGTGCCCGAGAAGACGCTGCTGGCCTTCGCCGACCACGGCGGCTCCGTGGAGCTGATGCGCCCCGACTACGCGGCGGCTGAGAAATGCCTGGCCGAGATCGCCGCCTGCCGAGTCGACCTGGACGCGCTGGCCGAATCGCTGCAGCGGGAAGGCGCCCGGGCGTTCGAAGCCGACTGGGCCGCGCTACTGGAGGCGATCTCCGCCAAAGCCAGCCGGCTGGCGGCAAGCTGAGCGTGTCCTGCAGGTTATGGTCCGGCCGCAGCCTGCGTACCTGCGGGGCCAGCGACATTCCGCCGAGGCCCCTCGCTCCACCACACATCACCCCAGCCCAATTCCGGAGCACAGATCCGGGGCGGTGTCAGCGCGCGGGCACCAGCCCTGCCGCTTTATCCCGCCGGGCTGTCCCCGCTCGCCTCCAGCCGCACGAATACATCCCCGCCGCCGGTGCGGACCCCGAAAACGGCGACCGGCCGGGTCGCCGGGGGCGAGAGCACCTGGCCGGTCGCCAGGTCGAAGCGGGAACCGTGCAGCCAGCACTCGATCGTGCCGTCCACCACCTCACCCTCCGACAGCGGCACCGACTCGTGGGTGCACTCATCGCGCAGGCGCGTACACCACGCCACCGGCGTGCACCAGGCACACTGGGCACTCCCCGAGATCCACATGCACTGGGTTGTCCTTGCCGTGTTCGGCCAGGCTGCATACCCGCACCCATCCGCCTGTCTCCGGCGCGCTCAACTGACGCCTCCTTCCCGGCAGCCACCGAGTCCTGTGCCTGCTACGAACATTTATACTACTGATTTCAATTAAATGACGCCACCGCTTGCTCTCGCCGGCCAACACAAGGCGCGGGACGGGATAGGCATACCGCAGCAGGGGAAACACCCAAATTCGTGCTCCCGTGGGCGGGAGATCGCACTCTGGGCCAGCAACCTGCGCAGAACCCTGCGTCTAGCCGCGCCTGGGCCGGCGCCCGGCGAGACAAGCCGGAATCCGGCCACCGGCCTGGCCGTCCGAACTCAGCGCGCGCAGCGCACGACCGGTGCCTTGACGCCCTAGCCTGCTAATTAATACAATAGAACTTGTTTAAAGCGTGATGTGAGGTGGAGGCTAACGATGACGATCAGTCCGGCATTCAGTCATTCCTCACTGCAGCCAGTGGGAGCTGCGCTGGCCAGCCAGCCTCCCGGCTTGGCCGACGAGCACGACCAGCTGCTGCGGCAGGTGGCGGTCCGCGCCGAAGAGCTGATGGCTGCCGCCGCCGGCGGCCGCTGGCCCGCCCGGGAACTGAGCGCGCTGGTTGGCTATCTTCGCGCCGAAATCCTGCGGCAGGTCACCGACGAGGAAATATTGCTGTTTCCTGCTTGCGGAACGCCCTCGGGACGTGAGCATCTGGCCCGCGACCATGCCCGGCTGCGGGCCGGCGTCGAGGTGCTGGAACAGGCCGCCGGCAACGGCGGGAGATCGCCCGCGATGCTGGCCAGCGCGGTCAGGGATCTCCTGCGGCAGCTTGAGGCCCATCTGGCCGCCGAGGAGGCGATCCTGGCGGCTTCTGGTCAGCGCGGCGGCGCGCCGGCGACAACCACGCTCGGCGCGCGCCCGCATGAGTGGTATTCGCTGACCGAAGGCGCGGTCATCGACCTGGACGCGCTGCCACAACGCCAGGCTGTGGCTGCTGCTGTGCAGCGGCTGCTGCGGCTTGGCCCGGGCGAGCAGGTTGAACTGCGGTCCGGTAGCGATCCGTTCCTGGTCTGGCGGCGGATCGATGAGCTCGCGCCGGGCCGTTGCCGCTTCGCCTACCTGGAGGACGGCCCCGGTCGCTGGCGGGTGCAGGTCACCCGGCGCGAATAGCCGCGACCGCACGAGCGCGGCAGCCTTGCCTGGCAAAGCCAGGCACAGTCGGCCCGCTGGAGATTCCAGCGGGCGACCATTGCAGGGAGGCGGTCATGGCAATCACGGCACGGACCGCGGAGATAACCCGGGAGGGCACACTGGCCAGCGGCACAACCGGCGAATTGCAGCAGGAACTTCGCGACCTGCTGTGCCTCGCTGTCGCCGGTGACCACATCCGCTGGGTACTGGCCGGCGAGGGAACGGCCGAGCTTGCCAGGTGGCTGCACGAAGCCGAAGGGCAGTGGCGAACCTGGGCTGACCTTGTCGCCGGCAGTCTCGTGGCACGTGGAGTAGCACCAGACGGGCGGGTGCGGTCGCTGGCGAAAGATGTTCCCCTGAACTGGGTTCCCCCCGGCTGGCTCAGCCGCGATGAGGCGTGGCAGCTCATGACCGGCCGGCTGACGAAAGTCTGTGAGTGGGCCGCATACCGCCGGTCACAAGCCGCCGAGCCGGGCACACAGCGGCTCCTGGACACCGTGTGCGCTGGCATGCAGGCGCAGTTGGCACGCCTTGCGGCAATCCCACGGAGCCACCCCCGCAGCCACCCGGTACGCCGGCGTAACCGCCAGCCAGCCCACTAGGCGCAAGCCGGTCATCATCCAGGGCTGCTCCCGGCACGGCCCAGCGCCCCGGAGCGGCCCTGCACCCGCGTGCGAATGTGCTCGCGGCAAACGGCGCCAGCCTGTGCTCTGCCGGCGAAGGGCACCACGTGCCGATGGTGACCAGGCCCCGTGCCCGGTCAGCCGAGCATTGAGGCGGCTGTCAGTGCCGTTCTTCGTCAAGTGCGTGCAAGGCCACCGTGGAGTGCGCGAAGGCGCCGCCCGCGCGCATTTCGGCGGCAACCCAGATGGCTTCCATGATCTCCTGGTCGCTCGCGCCGAACCGGCGGGCGAGCCTGGTGTGGCCCCTGATGCAATAAGGGCACTGGGTGACGTGCGCGACGGCCACGGCGATCAACTGTTTGGTCCTGCCGGGCAGCGCGCCGTCGGCGAACACCTGACGGCTGAACGCGTCGAATGCCTCGTGGATGGCCGGGGCGAGCTCACGGCGGCGATCACCTATCTCAGGGGTAGCAGGCGGATAGACCACGCTGGTCATGACCAGATTCCTTCCTCGCCGCGGCAATGACGGCTGGAGCCTGCCGGAACTCGTGGCTCCGGTCTCACAGCGTCAGCATGCCCGGGCGAGGTTGCAGATTGCCTGCACACCCTCTGAGCGCCGGAATTCTCGCGAGAGTTACCTTGTTAAAAACGATTGAGTTGAGGAAAATAGTCCTGCGATCCGGTTCAGCGATCCGGAGCGGCTGGGACAGGCGGCATCACGCGGCGTCCTGGCCTCCCGCTCGCGCTGACCTCGCCTTGAAAGGTCGTGCGCCATGGCTGTACCCCGTGGGCAGATCCGCGTGCATCGCTACGTCTCAGGCTGGTGCGGAACTGCCCTGCACGATCGCTGCAAGGGCAGCTATGCCGGTACTGCCTGCTGCTGCTCGTGTCATCGGCAGGCCGTCCCCGGGACGGGAATCACTAGAACCACCGCTCCGTCCTGCGGATCCGGGACATAAGGCGGGGCGACGAACATGGCTGCCACCAGAGCGGAGCAGACGCGCCAGGCCGGGCAGACGGCCCGACTGGTGATCAATGTCAGCTCACCGTTCCGCCTCGACTACGTGGCATGGGCGCTGCGCCGCCGGGCGCACAATGAAGTGGACCGCTTCGACGCCGGGTGCTACCGGCGAGTCCTGTGCCTGGCCGGCGAGCCAGCCGAAGTCACCGTCCGCCAGAATTCCTCCGCCGGTGCGCCTTCGCTGATCGCGGAATTGCGCGGTCTCGCGGGACCGGCCGACCGCACCGCGACGGCAGCGGCCCGCCCGGTCCTGGAGCGCATGCTAGGCCTCACCGTGGACCTTGGCGGCTTTTACCGGGTCGCCGCCGCGGACGCCCGGCTGAATGCGCTGGCGGCTCGATTCCACGGCATGCGCCCGCCATGCTTTCCGACCGTGTTCGAGGCCGTCGTCAACGCCGTCGCCTGCCAGCAACTGTCCCTCGATGTGGGCATCCACCTGCTTAACCGGCTGGCCCACCGCTTCGGACCCGCCGCGGGCGGGCCAGTGACCCGGTACGGCTTCCCGGCACCGGACCGGCTCGCCGCGGCGGATCCGGCCGAACTTCGCGTCCTGGGATTCAGCTCGGCAAAGGCCCGCACCATCGTCTGGGTCGCCGGGCAGGTCGCAACCGGGAGGCTGGACCTGGAGGCGCTGCGCTACGCCGGTGATGACCAGGCGATGGGCATCCTGCTCGGACTGCCCGGCATCGGCCGCTGGAGCGCCGAATACGTCATGTTGCGGGGCCTGGCTCGCTATCACGTGCTGCCCGGCGACGATGTTGGCGCCCGCAACAACCTGCGCCGCCGGTTCGGCCTCGCCGGGGACGCAGGTTATGACGCGGTGGCCAGGCTGTCGCGCCGCTGGCAGCCGTATGCCGGGCTGGTGTACTTCCACCTGCTGCTTGACGCACTGGACGCCCGCGGCTGCCTGAGGGAGGACGGGTGATGGCAGAAGATGCCGAGTTTACGGTGGCACGCAAGTACCAGCGGACCCCCGTGATCGCCGAGTTGCTGCTGCGCCCTGCCGGGCCGCAACTGCACTACCAGCCAGGGCAGTACGTGCTGCTCGGCGACCCCGACGCTGAGTTCGTGGCCCGCTCCTACTCGATCGCGAATGCGCCGCGCCGTGACGGCCAGATCACCCTGCTGGTCACCCGGGTACCCGGCGGGCAGGTCTCGTCCTGGGTGCATGACGTGCTGAGCCCTGGTGACCGGGTGCTGCTGTCCGGGCCGTACGGGGCGTTCACCGCCGCGCCCGGTGAGCCCGCCCCGGTGCTGTTCCTCGCGGGCGGATCCGGTCTGGCCCCCATGCGCGCCCTCGCCGGGGCAGCGCTCCGGGACCGGACGCGCTCCCGGGTCGTTCTGTTCTTCTCAGCCCGCACGCAGCGGGACCTGATCGACGACCAGCGATTCCGGAACTGGCAGCTCCGCCACCCCGGACGGTTCCGCTACCTGCGCACGCTGACCCGGGCGGACGGCCCGCCGCCGGCCGGCCGCATCCCGGTGATCCTCGATGTCTGGCTCCCGGACCTGTCCGGCTGGCAGGTCTACATCGCTGGGGCGCCTGGGTTTGTGACCGCGACCGCAGCGGCCGCCCAGGCTTGCGGAGCCAGGCCCGGGCGGGTGCACACCGAGGAGTTCTTCACCGAGCCGCAGCCGTGGGGAGCGGCGCGGCAGCCCGCCGCGGTCACAGAGAGCCGATCATGAGCAGAAGCAGGATCTACACCAAGACCGGGGACGACGGAACCACCGGCCTCCTGTACGGCGGCCGGGTCTCCAAAGCAGACGAACTGGTCGGCGCTTGTGGCGACATTGACGAGGCCGTCGCCGCGCTCGGCGCAGCCCGCGCCGCCGGTCTGGACCAGCAGCTGTCGGAAATGGTGCTCCGGCTGCAACGGCAACTCTTCACCGTCGCCGCGGACCTGGCGGCCAGCCCCCGCCAGCGACAGCGCCTGGTCCCAGGGATTTCCCTGGTCACCGCCGACATGACCGCCAGCATCGAGCAGATCATCGACGCCCTCGTTTCTGAACACCCGCTGCGCCCCGTGTTCGTCGTGCCCGGTGCCACGCAATCCGGCGCGCTGCTCGACCTCGGCCGCGCCGTGATCCGCCGCGCCGAGCGCCACACGGTGCAGGCCCGGACTTGCGGCCGGCCGGTCAGCGATGAGGTGCTGCATTACCTCAACCGGCTCTCGGACTTGCTGTTCGTCCTGGCGCGGCACGCCGCCGGAAGAGCCGGAGAGCCGGCCAGTCACGATTAGCGCCGCCGCTATCCCCTGGCTCGCGCCAGCATCGCCCGCGGCTACCTGGGGACCACGCCGGGGAACCCGGCACAAGCGAAGGCAGGCATAGCTGACGAAGATGAGGGAGGAAGAGGATATGACGAACACCGATCAGCATCTGGCAGGACGAACTCAACCTGCCGCCGCTCCCCCGCCGACCCAGGCACCCTCTCCGGCTGTCTCCGGCGGTACCCGGGACCGCGGGGACCCCGCCTGCTGGGCCTGTCTGGTCTGCCAGGAGTGCGGGGCCGTCATCAGCGAGGGCCACCGCGCCGGATGCTCTGAGGCCTCACAGCCGGCCGGTCCGCTGCGGACCGGTGCGTGACCATTCGGCGTCCCAGGCGGCCAGCCGGCGCCGGGCCTGAGCGTGGCGGGCGCATCATGCTGCGCACTGGCCATGTGCCAGGCGGGGCTCACGGGCAAGGAGGGCGGCCAGGTCTGCACCGGAATGTTCCAGCGCGGGCAGCAGCAGGGAGTTCTCCTTGGTCACGTGGCCGGCGAACAAGGCGCTGATCGCTGCGGCCTGGGCGGCGATGTCAGCCGACCGCGCCGGCTCACCGAGCCTGCTGGTCATCGCGGCAAGGGCCCGGTGCTCGCTGACCAGGCCCGGCACCAGCCGGCTGGCGCCGGGGTCACGTCTGGCTGCCGGGTAGAGCGTGCGCTCCTCGGCAACAGCGTGTGGCAGCACCTCGTCGGCGAGGAAGGCCCGCAGCAGGTTCCGCACTGGCCGGACCGGGCTGCCGTCACCAGCAGCGGCTGCCAGAGTGGCTGTCCAGTGATCGAGCACATCCTGCAGTTCAGCGTGATAAGCGATCAGCGCCTCGCCTGCGTGTGCCCTGCTGGCCGTCTTGCCCGGCGTGACGGTCATCTCACTGCCCCTCCCGGCTGCCCTGGGCGACCAGTTTATTAGTTTTTACTATTATATTTAGTCCTAAACTGGCGACCGGGAGGATGACAATGACTGAGATGAGCCTGACGTCAGGGCATGAGCAGCACCCGGGACCTCCAGGCCTGGCCGGACGGCGGCCGCTGACGCTGGCCGAGGAGCACGTGCTCTGGCTGTGGCAGGTCACGGCGCGCCCCGGGAAACTTGTGGCCGAGACAGCACCTGCCCGGCAGCCCGCTGCGGAGCTGGCCGGTTACACACGGGCTGAGGTGCTGCGCCAGGCGTCTGACGAGGAGCCGCTGCTGTTCCCTGCGGCTCGCTCCGATGAGGTCGCCGGACTCGCCAGGGATCATATCCGGCTGCGCTCCGCCGCTGAATTGCTCGTCCGGGCGGCCGCCGGCCAGCAGCCCATGTCCCCGGCCCGGGTGGCTGCAGCAGTCCGCGACTTCGTCGCCCAACTCGATCGCCACCTGCGGGCCGAGGAGGAACTGCTGGCGTCACGGGGCGTGCCGGGCACCTCGCCCGCCTGAGCCGCGGTGGGCGGGACCTTGGTCCCTGGCCTGCGGATCCGGATGGGCCTAACGTCTTGAATGAGCAGGAGCCGCGACCCCTGTGCGGCTCGATTCGTGCCGCGCGCCGCAAGCACGCAGTACGGCGCTGATTTGGATCACTCCCAGGCACGGCCCCGGCACCGTCATGGCAGGACGGAGGAGCAGTAGGTTTGCGAGCTAAAGCCGGCCAGAAGGCGCGGCGAAACAGCCTGCCCGGCGAGTGAACTTCCATGACCGTCACCACCGGAGCCCAGCCTGGCGCCAGTTCCCGGCCATGCCGCGTTCGCGTATCGCGCGGTTCGCCGGCAGCATCTGCGCCTGACAGCAGGCCGGCGGGGTTCGAGGCGATGATCGGGATCAGGCTGCTCGGCAGGTTTGCCGTGGTGCAGGATGGCCAGGAGATTGCACTGGGCTCGTTCGGCGGCAGGCTGGCGCGCCGGTTGCTGCGCCTGCTGACGTTGCGGCGCGGGACCCTGGTCCCGAAGGACCTGATCGCCGATGCGCTCTGGCCGGACGGCCCTCCGGCAGATCCCGGGGGGAACATCGAGGTCCTCATCAGCCGCATCCGCCGCGCGATCGGCGACCGCACGCTGATCCGGACCGGACCAGGCGGATACGTTCTCGCCGACGGCGGCCGCTGCTGGGTTGACGCCGAGGAGTTCCTGGCCGCGGTGCAGGCCGGCCGGGCCACGCTGGCGGCGCGGCCGGAGGAAGCCCTCGCGTCGTTCCGCGTGGCACTTGAGATATGGCGTGGTGAGCCTCTTCCCGAGGACACCTACGCCGATTGGGCGCAATCGCACCGCCGGCATCTTTCCCTCGCCTATCTGGAGGCGCTGGACGGAGCCGCGGCAGCCGCCCTGGAGAGCCCCGGCGCCACTGCGCTGGAGGCGGCCGGCTGGACCAGTCAGGCGCTGGCTGCCGAGCCGCTGCGCGAGTCCTCGGTACTGCTGCTGGCCCGCGCGCTCGCCGCCGCGGGTGACCAGGCCGGGGCGCTGGCCGCCTTTGAGGACTACCGGGACCGGCTCGCCGCCGAGACCGGGCTGGAGCCAACGCCGCAGGCCCGTGAGGTTTGCCGCCGCATACTTGCATGCCAGCCGGGAGACGGTCAGCAGGCTACCGCCCGTGTGCGGCGTGCTCTGCCGGATGGGTCCCCTCCTGCCCGCAGGCCCCCATTCCTCGGCCGTGAGAAAGAGTGCGCGGTGATCTCAGACACGGCGGCTGGCCACGGCCGGCTGGCTGTACTGGTCACCGGGCCGAGCGGGATCGGCAAGTCCGCGCTCCTCGCCGAGGCGGCGCGGCGGGCCAGCGTGCCCGTGCTGGCCGCGCAGGCATTCGCCCCGGATCAAGATGAGGCGTGGTCGCTGGCGGCCCGGCTGCTCGGCCAGGCCGCCAGCCGGCTGCCGGTGCCGGTCGCGGCCGTCCTGGCGGAGTCAGAAGCCAGCGCGCTGGCCGAGGTGGTACCCGGCCTCGCCGGCCCGCCCGGCGCCACTCTCGGCGGCGTGGATGAGGAGACCCGCCGCGCGTTCGCCCTGCAGGGCGCGGTCCGCCTCATCGCAGCCGCGGCGCGGCCGCGCTGCCTGATCACGGCCGACGACCTGCAGTGGGCCGACCCGACCAGCCTGACACTGCTTGGGCTGCTGCTGCGCCGCCTGGACGGCGTCAGCCTCGCGGCGGCTTACCGGACGGACGGCAGCCCTGGCGCCGATCCCGCTGAGGCACTCGGCCTGCCGGCCACCCAGTTGACCAGCATCACGCTCGGGCCGCTGCCGGCCCGTGTCATCAGGGGCCTGTTCAGCGACCAGCTACTGGCTGAGGCCATCGTCAGGCAAGCAGGCCGCACCCCGTTCACCGTCACCGAAGTCATCGCCGCCCTGGCCCGGGAGGGGACGATTACCCAGGACGGCGGTGGCAAGTGGCGGTTGCGGGCGGGCTGCGACGCCGCAGGAGCCGCGAGCATCGTTACCGCTGGTATCGGGGAGGCCGCCGGTAACCGGCTGGCCGGGCTGCCGTCCCGGTGGCGGGAGATGCTGGCCCTGCTGGCCCTGCTGGGGCGGCCTGCGGCACCGGCGCTGCTGGCCGCCGCAGCCAGCACCGGGCTGCGCGCCGCGCTGGACACCCTGGAAGGGCTGGACAGCGCCGGGCTGGCCAGCCCGGGCCCGCAGGGCTGGGCTCTGGGCCACGAGATTGTCCGGCAGGCGGTCACCGCCACGATGCGTCCCGGCGAAACCGCCCGGTGCCACGCGCTTCTCGCCCAGGAGCTGCGGCAATCCGGCGCTGACCCTGCTGAAGCCGCCAGCCACCTGGCCGCCAGCGGCGACAACGACGCGGCCGCAAGCGCGTACGCGGCCGCCGCCCGCCGCCAGCTCGAGCGGATCTGCGACCGGGAGGCAATGCGCCTGGCCACCACCGGCCTGTCACTCGGCCCGGGCGGGCGCACCAGAGCGGCGCTGCTGGAGGTGCGCGGGGAGGCACGCCGCCGCGCAGGCCAGCTCACCGCAGCCCGCGCCGACTTCACGGCCGCGCTAGAGGGCCCCGGCGATCCCGCCTTCCGGTCCCGGGTCCTGGCCCAGCTGGCCATCCTGGACGCCCGGACCGCCGACGCTGCGCGCGGCAGTGAGCTGGCCGAACTGGCGATCGCCGAAGCCTCCGGCCAGCCAGCAGCCCTGGGCCAGGCCCTGGCGGCGGCCGCGATCATCGATCTGACAGGGGGCAACCTGGCCCGCGCCCGCTACCAGGTACGCAGGGCGGCCCGGCTGCTGGACCAGGCCGGCGACAGCCGCGGCAGCGCCCGCCTGCTGTACTGGCGAGCGATGGCGTCCTTCATCGAAGGCAGGCTGCGTGACGCCGCCAGCCAACTCGATCCCCTGGCTCACCTTGCAGTGACACCCAGCGAGGTCTTGCGGCTGTGGAACCCCCGCGCCACTCGCGGCCACGCCCTCACCTTCCTCGGCCAAGCCGCAGTAGGCATGGCGGAGATCGAGGAGACCCTCGCCTGGGCACGCGCCGCCCGCCACCCAGCCGTCGAAGCCGAATGCCAGTGGCACCGCGCTGAAGCCCTGTCCGCCCTGGGCCAGGCCAGCGAGGCCATCGATGCAGCCGAGCAGGCAGCCGCCCTGGCCGCCAGGATCGGGCATGCCGAATGGGCCGCCGCCGCACACCGGGGCCTGGGGATCGCCTGCGAGACAGCGGGACTGCCCGGCCGCGCCGAATCCGCGTACCGCCGCTCCCTCCAGGCCGCCGAGGGAATCCCGCTGTTCCGCGCCTGGGCGGCGGCGCGGCTTGGTGCCTTCCTGGCCCGCCAGGGACGACCGGGCGAGGCCGCGCCGTACGTCCGGGCCGCCCTGGAGGGAGGAACACCGCTCACCCAGCATGAGGCCCGGTGGTCGCATGCTGAGCTTCTCGCCAGCCAGGGCGACACGGCGTGCAACGGAACCGCCACAGCCGCCCTCGACCAGGCACGCCGCGACAGCTACCTGATCCTGGTGCCGCGGCTGCGCGAACTCGCCGGCCGCTGACCCGGCACACCCTGTCCCGCCAGCAAACCGCAAGGAACACCAGATACCACCAGAAGCGTGAGCATGCCCAGCGCGTCCGGTCCCGACCGTGCCTGAGCTACCCGAGGTAGAAACCCTGCGCCGCGGCCTGGCTGCGCGCATCACCGGCATGCGCATCACGGCCGCCGAGATCGGCGACCGCAAGATCTTCAGCGGGCCTACCGGCGCGATCCAGCAGGATGTCGTGGATCACCAGATCAGCTGGGTGGCACGCCGCGGCAAGGTCCTGATCTTGTTCCTCCACGAGCCCGCCTGCAGAGCCGCCGATTCCGGCAGCCTGCTCATCCATCCCAAGATGACCGGCCAGCTTGTCCTGACCTCCGATTCCAGCACCGTCTTCGCGGGCGGCCATCCCACCCCGAGCATGCTGGGCCCGATGCCGAACGCGACCACCCGGGCAGTCTTCCGGCTCGGGCCCACATGGTGCCTGTACTACAACGACGCCCGGCGGTTCGGCTGGATCCGCCCGGCCGGGCCAGATCCGTGCCGCACCGACCCATTCCTGCGCCGGCTCGGCCCAGACCCGCTGAGCCAGGACTTCACACCCTCCGCGCTGCAGCAGGCGTTCACCCGGCATCCCCGCGCCCCGGTCAAGGCGGTCCTGCTCGATCAAACCGCCATCGCGGGCATCGGCAATATCTATGCCGACGAGGTACTGCACCGCGCCCGCATACACCCCTCCCGCCCAGCGGGCCACCTCAGCCAGGCTGAGGCCAGCCGCCTGCACGCCGCGATCCGCACCATCCTCCGCGCAGCGGTCGACAGCGGCGGCACCAGCTTCGCCGGCTACATCAACCAGGCCGGCGGCCACCCCGGCTACCTCGGCCAGGCACACGTTTTCCACAGGCAGGGCCTGCCCTGCAAGGTATGCGGCACGCCGATCATCCGCACCAGGGTCGCGAGCCGCGCGACGAACTACTGCCCGCACTGCCAGCAGCGCTGAGACAAGCAGCACACCCTCAGGCCGCGGAAAAGGTACAAGCCGGGGCCGCTAGCGTGACCGCGCCACGAGTACTGCGGTGGAAGGAGTGGAAGGCGATGCCGTGTCACTGGGGCCCTGACCGGACGCCGCGGTGATCTCCCTGGCTTAACTCTCCAGCGGTACCCGCCGTCCACGACTGGCCGGAACTCGGGTGGGCCACTGGCCAGACTCGCCTCGCTCGTGCATCGGGCACAAGACCGCAGGTGCGCACCGCCGCCTGTTCAACCAACGCGATCCGCCACGCCGACCGACCTGCCATCGAGGCCCGGTCCGTGGGGCTGAGTGCCAACTCGATACGCCCAGACCGACGGTCAACTGACGGTCAGATGATCTTGGCGGTCGGTCTCGATGGCTGGAAGCCTGCCCCTGACCTGCTGGTTTTGAAAGCCCCCTTACGTGTCCAGCCTCAAGACATCGAGGACGGGTCTCTCAAGACATCCAGGACACCGTGCGGGCTGTGAGCGGTGTGGCTGTGGGAGTAGCGGGCTGGTGGCCGTGACGCTGCGGGGATGTCGAAGGCACGGCTGGTCATTACTGCTGTCACGGTTGAGAAGCGCCCGGTCAGCGAGGTCGCCCGCGCCTACGGGGTGGCCCGTTCGTGGGTCTATACGCTGCTGGCCCGCTATGCCGCTGAGGGGGAAGCGGGGTTCGAGCCCCGGCGCGGCGGCCGAAAACCTCCCTGCGGGCCATCAGCGAGGCCACAGTCAGCCTGATCACGGAGCTGCGCAAGGAGCTGGCCGGGCAAGGGCTGGATGCCGGGCCGGCCACGATTGCCTGGCATTTAGAGCACCACCACCAGACCCGGGTGTCAGCAGCAACCGTGGCGCGGTATCTGGCCCGGGGCGGGCTGGTGGTTCCCGAGCCATCCAAGCGGCCGAAGTCCTCTTACATCCGCTTCGCTGCCGAGCAGCCCAACGAGTGCTGGCAAGCCGACTTCACCCACTACCCGCTGGCCGGCGGCACCGGGACTGAGATCTTGTCCTGGCTAGATGACCATTCCCGCTACGCCCTCTCAGTGAGTGCCCACACCCGGGTTACCGGGCCGATCGTGGTGGCCGTCTTCCGCACCGCCGTGGCGGCCCACGGCGCCCCGGCCTCCACGCTCACTGACAACGGGATGGTCTTCACCACCCGATTCTCCGGCGGCAAAGGCGGCGCAACGGCCTGGAAACCGGACTGCGCCGCCTGGGAATCAGGCAGAAGAACGGCCGCCAGAACCACCCCCAGACCCAGGGCAAAGTCGAACGGTTCCAGCAGACCCTCAACGCGGCGCTCAAAGGGATGTGATCCTTGTGACGCGGGACGAAGCTGCCAACGCTCGCACATGCCGATGTGAGCGAGTCTGTCATGCGCATTCTTCAGCCTGTCGCATAAACGGCGTGCCTCCGCGGAGGCCGGGCTGGTCCTTGAGATCATGGTGTGTGCCGCAGAATTTCCTTTATCCGCAGCGTGATCAGCCGTTGCTGCTGGCGGTGGACATGCGCGAGTGGCTGCCCGAAGACGACTTGGTGTTCGTCGTTCTGGACGCAGTGGCAACCCTGGACTTGGCCGGGTTCCGCCGCCGGTACCGCGCCGATGGGCACGGGGCGGGCGGCGTTCGACCCGGAGATGATGGTGGCACTGCTGCTGTATGGCTATTGCCAGGGTGAGCGGTCCAGCCGGGTGATCGAACGGCGGTGTGTCCGCGACGTGGGCTACCGGGTGATCACCGGCGGGCTGCGCCCCGATCATGCGACCATCGCCCGGTTCCGGGCCCGGCATGAGAAGGCGCTGGGCGGGCTGTTCAGCCAGGTGCTGCGGCTGCTGGCCGCCGAGGGCATGGTGTCGCTGGGCACGCTGAGCCTGGATGGCACCAAGCTGGCCGGCAACGCGGCGCACAAGGCGAGCCGCACACTGCCGCAGATCGAAAAGCTGCTCGCGGAGGCGGCCGAGGCCGATGCAGCCGAAGACACTGCGCAAGGCGAGACCGAACCGGTGACGCCGCGGGCGCTGGCCCGGCGGGCGGAGCGGCGGCAGCGGCTGGCCGCCGCCCGGGACCGGCTGGCGGCCGAGGATAAGGCGCGCCGCGACGCGCAGCGGGCCAAGCAGGAAGCATGGGACGCGGCCGTGGCGGCCGGGAACCGGCGCGGCGGCCGCCGCCCGGGCGGCGAGCCGCGCGCCAACCGTGCCGGCACCGAGCCGCGGGCGAACATCACCGATCCGGACGTGCGGGTCATAGCAGCATGGTGAACTGTTACCTGATCGTCGAGCCCGATGGCGTAACGCTGATCGATGCGGGCATGTCGAAGACGAAGGTCTTGAAGTACCTGACGGCGCTTGGCAAACAACCGGCTGATCTGAAACGCATCATCATCACGCACGCCGACCCGGACCATGTGGGTGCGCTGGCCGATCTCGTGGAGGCGTCTGGCGCCCGGGTCCTGGCCAGCGCGATCGAGGCGAAGGCGATCGCCGCTGCGCGGGCTTCCCGCCCTTGAAGTCACGCCTGGCGGCGTTGGTATTGAAAGTCTTCATGTCGATCTTCAGGCAGAAGCCAGCCCGGGTAGACCACCTCCTGAGCGGTGGCCAGACGTTGTCGGTGGCGGGCGTGTTGCAGGTGGTGGATACACCCGGGCATACGCCCGGTCACATATCCCTGTATGTGCCGGCGTCCGCGGTTCTGTTCTGTGGCGATTCGATGGAAGCCGGCCGTGATGGCCGGTTGCGCCTTGCGCCCAGCGCGCGAACGTGGGACGAGGAGCACGCCAAGGAGTCGGTGAGGATCCAGCAGGCGCTCGGCGCAGAGATCGTCTGCGCTGGGCATGGGCCTGTTGTGCGTTCAGCAGCCGGCAAGTTCCCTACCGGGTAGGCCTCCAGTCAGCCGGACGAAGGCCTGAAAGCCCTTACCTTCATTTCGTCCGTCCGGCCACTGCGATGATGCAGCCCAGAACGCAAGTCACCCGGCAACGCCTCGAGTAGAGGCTCAAGCAACGCTCTCAATTGCCGCGTAGAGGTACTTCGCGTCGGTCAGGAGCATGGCCTGAACACAGACGGGAGCCTGCAGGACTGGTTCGCGATCCTGTGCGGAATCGCAGGCGCTCCTTCACTCGATGCGTCCGGCACCGGCCCACGCCGATTGCAGAGCGTGGTTGCCAGTCCCGTGGCCGGCGAGCAAGTAGCCGCCAATCTGGGCGCGACCCTAGGGGTCGATGCTGTACCTGTTGACGCGCCGATCGGGACGATCTGGAGCGCCACATTTACTCTCCGCGCAGTTCGTCGACCCCAAGTTCTGCGGCGATCTGCGCTGCCCAGGCGTCAATGGCCGGCCAGTCGCGGAAGTCGCCGGCCGGGAGGGCGGTCCGCGCGGCAGGCATGTGCTGCACCAGCCGCTCGCCCAGACCGACCGGCGGCGCGTCCGGGTCGTAGGCGCCGAAGAAGACCTGCTCACCCCGCGGGTGCAGCAGCTTCGTGAGCTCGTCGAACTCCTTCGGCCGGCCGGTCTCCAGGACGTTCTTGCCGTCCTTGTCCACCAGGTCGGTGCCGAGCGGGCCACTGCTGAATAGCCACACCGGCCGCGCCGCGAGTTCCTTGCGATGTCGCCGGGCGAACGTCACGGCCGGCTTCAGCCAGTGGAACATGTATGCCGCACCGCCGAGGACGACCGCGTCATAGGGCTCGACGTCCTTGACATCCCCAACGGGCCGGGCCTCCGCTGACAGACCCGCCGCTGTCAGGGCGGCCGCGACCCGTTCGGCGATCCCGGCAGTGGCGCCATGCCGGGTGGCGTAAGCGACGAGGACTCTCATGGCATCACCTCTGTGGTGAAGGGCGCGCCTCCGCACTCGCCAACGCGACGAACAGGACACCCACGACACCGGCATCCCCCGCCCACGCTTCCGAGCGACCCGGCAGGCTCCGCGACTTGCAGTTTTGCGGCCAGGCCGGTGGCCCGCCAGGGCCGAACGTCACAGATCATCCCCCGGTGATAGGTCCGGAAATACCGCTTGATCCGGGGCCCGGCTGCCGACGGGACGTTTGGCCCTGTATTGGGGCTCTTCGTGGTTTCATGATCCGGTCATGGGCTTGGCACGCGGAATCAGCGCAGGCGGGAAGCATGCCGTCGGGGATGATCTGCACGCGGGCCTGATGCTCGGGGCCGCGTCGCTGGTGGCGGCGTATTGGGCTGACTTTTTCACAGGCGGCCACGTCCGCAGCGATAGCAGCCCGGTGTACCTAGAGTTCGAGCGGGAGTTCCCGGTGGCGGACGTGGCTGGCTGCTTGGCAGCCAGTGCGGTGTTGCTTCGCCGGGGACATGTGGCTGCTGTCCCCGCGGGCCTGGCAGCCGGCAGCGCCATGGCGTTCCTGGGTCTGATGGATGTGCTGTTCAACCTCGAGCACGGGATGTACCGGCAGCGGACTTCCCAGATAGCGGTGGAATCCCTGATCAATGCCGCCTGCCTGAACCTTCGGCCCGTACACGATGGTCCGGCTGTGGCGGGCTCGCGGGCGGCTTGAGGCGGCGCAGCAGCACCGGCGCAGGCCATGACGGACCGGAACCGGTGATGAAGCGTCCGGTGCCGGCCCGGGACGGGTACATCGCATTCCGCGGCTACCGCACGTGGTACCGGATCATGGGAGAACCGGCGGATCTGCCGGGCCGACGGCCCCTTGTGCTCCTGCATGGCGGGCCTGGCGTCCCCTGGCCAGACCGGTTCGGGTTGCTGGATGAATTCGCCTCCTCCGGTCGCCCGGTGGTGCTCTACCACCAGCTGGGCTGTGGCCGCTCCGACTGGCCAGATGACCCATCACTGTGGACGGTTGAGCTATTCGTGGAGGAACTGCACACCCTCCGGCACGCGCTCGCGCTGGACTCTGTCCACCTGTTCGGGCTGTCCTGGGGCGGGATGCTCGCCTTGGAGTACGCCCTCACACAGCCGGACGGACTGCTGAGCATGACGCTGATGGGCACGCTCGCCGACGTCCCGCTATATGCCGAAGAGGCCAAACGGCTCCGTGCCAGCCTCCCCGCCTGCACACGTCAGACGATGGCCCGCATGGAGGCACGATGGCGCCCCCCACCGGAGCAGGGATCCGGCAAGGTCCGGGCCGGCCGCACCCCACGGCAAATGCGGCGCGCCGCGCTCATCATGCGCGGGTTCATCCCGCTGCTGGCAGCCCGGCCGGTGCAGCGGATGGCGGCGATAGCATCCGCAGTGCCGGGACTGGAGCGCCTGGCCTACGAGACAGCCCGGATTGAGTGGAACCGCCGGCACTTCATCCTGACATTCCCCCCGCCCCTGGCGATGCTGGAGTGCATCGCCGGGACCAACCCGCAAGTCTTCGAAACAATGTGGGGGCCGGACGACCCCTTGCCGCTTGCGGCCCGGCTGCGCACCTGGTCGGTGGCCGGCAGCCTCGGCCAGATCCAGGTTCCCACGCTGGTGATCAACGGACGCCATGACGAGGTAACGCCCCGCCAGGCAGCGGTCCTCGCCGGCGGGCTCCCGCACGCCCGGCGGGAGATCTTCGAGCACAGCGCGCACGCCGTCATGGTCGACGAACCCGAAGCCTTCCTGGCAACCATTCTTGGATTTCTTGACGAGCTGGACCCGAAAGAGCCGCCAGCCGCCCCGGACCTCGCCGGGTAAAAGCGCGGCCCGGCCCTGGCCTCCAGAGCCTTATCTACCCCTGGCAGCCCAGCCCGGCTCGCTTTTTTCGCCTGCGAGGCCAACGCCGGCCTGCTCAGACCGAACCCGAACACCTGGCGATCGTTCCCCGTGCGGCAGCGCTGACGCGGGGAATCTGACATGGGCCCCCGCACACCGCCAGATGGCGAAACGGCGCACGAAGGGCACCCCCTGATGAGCGCAGATCTGGTAGATCTGATCGGTCGCACCCCACAGGGCAGCCGACTGATCACCCGTACCGGATCGGC
>JBLMWU010000329.1:0-3607 GCA_050257395.1 Gemmatimonadota bacterium
TCATGCCGGGGCGGCTCCTAGCCCAGCCGGGCGGCCAGGAAGCCGATCAGCAGCCCGGCGCCGGTCACCAGGGCGGCGCCGGCCGCCAGCAGCGGCCAGGGCAGGCCCCAGGGCATCCCCAGCGGCAGCTGGGAGCGCCGCCGGCGGCCGGCCGCGGCACCGGCCCGGCCCGCTGCCGGGGGCCGGGCGTGCTGGCCTGCTGGCGCGCCGATGGCGGCCAGCACCGGGCCAGGCCTGCCGCCAGCGGCCCGGCGGGACCCGCCAGGCGGCCCGGAGCCGGCACCAGGGTGCCAGGGCGGCTGCCCGGGCGGCGGCGCCGGGCTGGCCGGGGCAGGCCTGGGCGGCGCAGGCGCGCCTGCCGGGGCGGCCGCGGGCGGGGCGGACAGCAGCCCGGCCGCCGGGACCGCCCGGTTCACCCGCCCGGCAGGCATGGCTGGGCTGGCCGGGACAGCCGGGCTGGCCTGGGCGGCGGCAGCGCCGGGCCGCGCCGCGGCGGCGAGCATGCGCCGGGCGGCCGTCAGGTCGGGACGCTGGCCGGGATCCCGCCGCAGCAGGGCCGCGATGAGCGGGCCGAGCGGGCCGGCCGAGCGGGCCGGCGGGGCCTCCTCATTGGCCACCGCGGCCAGCACGGCGATGGGGGTGCTGCGGTTGGCGAACGGGCCGTGCCCTTCCACCGCCGCGAACAGGGTCGCGCCCAGCGACCACAGGTCCGAGGCGGGGGTGGCGGGGTCGCCGCGGATCCGCTCGGGCGCGGAGAACCCGGGGGTGCCCATGACCATGCCGACCTGGGTCAGCCCGGGGTCCCCCTCCAGCGTCGCGATCCCGAAGTCCGTCAGCACGGCCCGGCCCTCGTCGCTGAGCAGCACGTTGCTCGGCTTGACATCCCGGTGCATGATCCCGGCCGCGTGCGCGCACGCCAGCGCCTCCAGGACCATGGCGCCGACCTCGGCCGCCTCCGGCGGCGGCAGCGGCCCCGCCGTGGCGAGGATCTGCTCCAGTGACCGGGCGTGCACCAGCTCCATGACGATCCAGGGGTTCCCGCCGACCTCGACCACGTCGAAGACGGTGACCACGCCCGGATGGTTCAGCCGGGCGGCCGCCCTGGCCTCCCGCAGCGTGCGCTGCTCCAGCACCTCCCGTTCCTGCGCCGTGAGCAGGCCAGGGACCTGGACTTCCTTGACGGCCACATCGCGGGCGAGCACGGGATCCCTGGCCCGCCAGACTGTCCCCATCGCGCCGCGGCCGATCCGGTCCTGCAGCAGGTACCGCCCGGCGACGACTCGTTGCCCCCCGGTGACAGCGTGCATGGCCGGACCTTACACGGGACAGACTCGGAAATTGATGTGACACGGCTGAGATTCCGCGCCGTGTCATCTGGAATCAAGCTATCGGGCTCCAGGCCGCGGGCGGCCGCGCCGGACGGGCCGTCAGCGGCGGCCGATGGTCAGCACCGGCTGCTGGCCGCCCGCCGGGCCGGCGAAGAAGTCGTTGCCCTTGTCGTCCACGATGATGAAGGCCGGGAAGTCCCGCACCTCGATCCGCCAGACCGCCTCCATGCCCAGTTCCGGGTACTCCAGCACCTCCACCTTGGTGATGGACTCCCGGGCCAGCTTGGCCGCGGCGCCGCCGATGGAGCCGAGATAGAAGCCGCCGTGCCGGTGGCAGGCCTCGGTGACCGCGGCCGACCGGTTGCCCTTGGCCAGCATCACCAGCGACCCGCCCGCCGCCTGGAACTGGTCCACGTAGGAGTCCATCCGCCCGGCGGTGGTGGGGCCGAACGAGCCGGACGCGTACCCCTCCGGCGTCTTGGCGGGGCCCGCGTAGTAGACCGGGTGATCGGCCAGGTAGCGGGGCATCGGCTCGCCCGCCGCCAGCCGCTCGGCGATCTTGGCGTGCGCGATGTCCCGGGCCACGACCATCGGGCCGGTCAGCGACACCCGGGTGGCCACCGGGTACCGGGACAGCTCGGCCCGGATCTCGCTCATCGGGCGGGTCAGGTCGATCCGGACCACGTCGTCAGCGGCCCCGGCGGCCGCCGTCTCCGGCAGGTACTGGGCCGGGTCGGTCTCCAGCCGCTCCAGGAACACGCCCTCAGCGGTGATCTTGGCCTGGGCCTGCCGGTCCGCGGAGCAGGAGACGGCGATCGCGACCGGGCAGGACGCGCCGTGCCGGGGCAGCCGGATGACCCGGACGTCGTGACAGAAGTACTTGCCGCCGAACTGGGCCCCGATACCGATCTTGCGGGTGATCTCGAGGACCTGCTGCTCCAGGCCGGTGTCGCGGAAGCCGTGGCCGAGCGGCGAGCCGGCGCCGGGCAGCGTGTCGAGGTAGCGCGCGGAAGCGTACTTGGCGGTCTTGAGCGCGTACTCGGCGCTGGTCCCGCCGATGACGATCGCCAGGTGGTACGGCGGGCAGGCGGCCGTGCCCAGGGAACGGATCTTGTCCTCCAGGAAGGCCAGCATGCTGGCCTCGTTCAGCACCGCCTTGGTCTGCTGGTACAGGAACGACTTGTTGGCCGACCCGCCGCCCTTGGCCATGAACAGGAACTTGTACTCCGCGCCCGGGGCCGCGTAGAGCTCGATCTGGGCGGGCAGGTTCGTGCCGGTGTTGCGCTCCTCGTAGGCCGAGAGCGGCGCGAGCTGGGAGTACCGGAGGTTGAGCTGGGTGTAGGCGTCGTACACGCCGCGCGCCAGGTGCTCCTCGTCCCGCCCGTCGGTGAGCACGCCGCCGCCCCGCTTGCCCATGATGATCGCGGTCCCGGTGTCCTGGCACATCGGCAGCACGCCCTCAGCGGCGATGCAGGCGTTCTGCAGCAGGTCCCTGGCCACGAACCGGTCGTTCGGGCTGGCCTCCGGGTCGCCGAGGATGCCGCGCAGCTGGCGCAGGTGCCCCGGCCGCAGCAGGTGCGCGATGTCCCGCATGCCCTCGCGGGCCAGCAGGGTGAGAACGTCCGGGTCCACCTTCAGGAACTCGCGGCCGAACGCCTCCCGGACGGTCACCCCGCCGGTGGTCAGCAGGCGGTACTCGGTGGTGTCCGGGCCCAGCGGGAGCAGGTCGGTGTAGGCGAAGTCGGGCATGACTGGCGACATCCTCGTCCGGCAGGAAACGGCTCACTTCATCGTAGGCCGCCGGGCCCGGCCGGGTGCCGCGGGGCGGTGTGGCCTGCGCCTCACCCGGGGACTCGCGGCCGGCCTGTGCCCGGGTCTGGCCCGGAATTGCCGGCACCCGCAGTGAATGGCGCCGATGTGCCTATTCCTGCGGGGGGCACTCGCGGAACATGTTTTCCGCCATGCCGCTTACCTGCGATGACTCCGTCGTGCGTGCCCGGCAAAGTATCTGCTATCGGCAGCAGGGAATCATTAAGGGTCATTTGCGGTGCGGAGCGGGTAACGCAGTTCTTGCGGCACGGTTTTCAGTCATTAGTGTTATGCTCACGCGAGCGAAGGGACTGGGGGGAATGAATGGAGCCCAGCGCCCCAATTCACAACGCCGAGGAGGCGATATGGACAAGAAGTCCAGGAAGCTCGAACTGTCCAAGGAGACCCTGCTCAGCCTGGAGGACCAGGACCTCGCGGGGGTCGTCGGCGGGCAGCTGCTCACGGTGGGC
>JBLMWU010000330.1:0-12338 GCA_050257395.1 Gemmatimonadota bacterium
CCCCCCCCGCGCTGCTCCGCAGTTGTCACGAAGTCAGGACTTCGGGGTGAGGTGGAGGATGGTGACCAGCAGGTACGGCGTGTTCGGCACCGGGTTCATGTACGGGTTGCTGGCCGACGGCCATCCCGTGTAGTTCCGGGTCGACACTTCCGCCCAGGCACCGCCGTTCATCAGCGGCACCACCGGCACATCGGTGGCCATGATCTGCTGCAGCTTGGCGATCGCGGCCTTCTGGACCGCGACGTCGCCGCTGCCGGCGAACTGGGCCAGCGCCGCCTGCGCCGCCGGGCTGCTGTAGCGGCCGAAGTCACCGGCCGCCGGCTTGCCGATCGGGGCGGACAGCGTGCTGTCCATCCAGTTGTCGAGGATGAAGTAGGGGTTCGGGCCCTGCTGGCTCCAGCGGATGGTGGCGTCGAACGTGCCGTTCGCGACATCGCCCGCCCACACGGTCGGGTTGCCGATGCCGTTGACCTTCACGTCGAAGCCCAGCGCGTTGAGCTGGCGCGCGATCAGCTGGTCACAGGTGTAGTAGTCGCTGTACGGGATCGGGTCGGAGACGGCGAACGAGATGGTCTTCCCGTTCTTCATCCACTTGCCGTTGCTGCCCTTGGCGTAGCCGTCGGCCTTGAGGGTCGAGGCCACCTTGTTCGCGTCACCGGTGGGCGGCAGGCTGTTGGCCAGCGGCGGGTGCAGGAAGGCCTGGTGGTTGGGCAGCAGGATCCCGCCCGCGTTGGTGACCGGCGGCTCGTAGCCGGTCTCCGCCTGGACGTTCAGCTGCTGGCGGTTGATGCCGTAGCTGATCGCCCGGCGCACCGCCGGGTCGTTCAGCGGCGCCTTGGTGGTGTTGAGGAACAGCGACACCACGTTGTTCGCGCTGAAGAACGGCGCCGTGTCCAGCCAGGTGTGGTTGTCAGCGCTCTTGGACAGGTAGTTGCCCTTGATGTCGGTGATGAAGTTGCCCGCGAAGTCGATCTGGCCGGACGCCACCGGCGGGACCAGGTTCGCGTTGGTGTTGTAGGCCGGGAAGCTGATCGCCGGCACGTGCACCTTGGACTTCTGCCAGTAGTACGGGTTCTGCTTGAGGGTGTAGCCCTGCGGCGAGAACCGGTCCAGCATGTACGGCCCGGTGCCGACCGGGTTGGGGTCGTTGAAGGTCGCCGGGTCGCTGACCGAGGACCAGACGTGCTGCGGCACGATGTACACCTGCCCGATCAGGAACAGGTTCGCGTACTGCGGCTTGGCGAAGTTCAGCACCGCGGTCGTCGCGTTCGGGGCGCTGGCGCTGGCCACCACGGGGGCGCCGTTGGTGTTGAGCTTCGGGTTGTTCTTGATCATGTTGAACGTGAACGCGACGTCACTGGCGCTGAACGCCTTGCCGTCGTTGAACTTCACGCCGCTGCGGATGGTCAGGTTCAGCGTCTTGCCGCCGTTCGACCACGAGTAGCCGGTCGCCAGGAACGGGATCGGTGCCTGCGCCGCGTTGAGCGTGTTGAAGATGAACAGCGGCTCGTTGTACAGGGCCGTCGAGTTCGTCAGGAAGCCCGTGGACGTGAGCGAGAACGGGTTGAACGTGTCCGTCATCGGCGAGAGCGGCGTGCTCTCGACGACGAGCGTCTTGCCGGTCGCGGTCTTGCCGCCGCCACCGCCGCCGCCGCCGGTGGAGCCTCCGCAGGCGCCGACCCCCAGGGCGAGGACCGTGGCTGCTGCCAGGCTCATGATGATCTTGTGTTTCATTGCCTTAAACTCCGTTGTGCCCGGCCGGCTCGGGCCGGCCTGTTGATTGCGACCATGTCGGGGTCTTTAATCCAGTGGGACGGTGCGGCTGGCCGGGTCTATTGCTGCCCGGTCCCGCGCCGTGTGCTGCGCCGGGAATCGCGCCGCCCGCGTCAGCGGGCGTGAGGGCCTGTGCACGCGGCCCTACGGGGCATCCCGCGTCATGGCTTCTCCTCTCCCTGGTCGGACTCGGGACCGGCTGTAACTGCGGGGCCGGCTGGTGCGGGCCGGGACAGCGGCCGGGCCTGGCTGGAGTCCAGGTCCGCCGCGTGCAGCCAGCAGGCGCTGGCATGCCCGGCGGTCACCGGGAACGGCGGGGGGGTCCGGTCCGCGCAGACCGCCATGGCGTGCGGGCAGCGCGGGTGGAAACGGCAGCCGCTCGGCGGCGCCACCAGGTTTGGCGGGGCGCCGCGGCCGGCCAGGGACGGCGGCTCGGCCCGGTCGGGGTCGGGCGCCGCACTCAGCAGCAGTTGCGTGTAGGGATGGGACGGCTCATCGGTGATGGCCTGCGCCGGGCCGGACTCCACGACCTGGCCCGCGTACATGACGACGATCGTGTCGGCCAGGTACCGGGCCGAGGCGATGTCGTGGGTGATGTAGAGGATCGCCAGCCCGTCCCGGGCCCGCAGGTCGGCGAGCAGGTTCAGCACTCCCAGCCGGATGGACACGTCCAGCATGGAGACCGGCTCGTCCGCCAGCAGCACCCGCGGCCGGACCGCCAGCGCCCGGGCGATGGCGACCCGCTGGCGCTGGCCGCCGGACAGCTCATGCGGGTACTTGCGCAGGAACTGCTCGGCCGGGGTGAGCGCCACCCGCTCCAGCAGGCCGGTCATGGCCTCCTCCAGGGTCGCGCCCTGGCCCTGCAGCCCGTGCAGCCGCAGCGGCCGCGCCAGGTGGTAGCCCACGTCGTGGACGGGGTTGAGGGAGGAGAACGGGTCCTGCAGCACCATCTGGACGTCGCTGGCGTAGCCCCGCCGGCCCCGTGCCGAGGCGGGCACCGGCTTGCCGTCCAGCAGCAGGTCGCCGGCCGTGGGCTTGATCAGCCGGGCGAGCATCCGGGCCAGGGTCGACTTGCCCGAGCCGCTCTCGCCGACCACCGCGGTGATGCCCGCGGCCGGCAGGTTCAGCGACACGTCCTCCACGGCCCGCACGGCCAGCTTGCCGTCGCCGCCGTCGCGCCGCCGGGCCGCCCGCACGGCGCGGCGCGCCCGGTGGACCGGGAAGTGCTTGGTCAGGCAGTGCGCCTCCAGCAGCGGCGTGGTCAGCGCGGGCTGCGGGGCGGGAGTGGTGGCCGCGGTCATGACGGGCTCCCGGGCTCGGGCAGGGCGAGCGGCGCGGGCGGCGGCTCGCTGCCGTCCTGCAGCCAGCAGGCGGCCAGGCGCTCGCCACCGGGGCCGAGCCGCAGCAGCGGCGGCACCTCGGTGCGGCACCTGTCCATGACGTAGGGGCAGCGCGGGTGGAACACGCAGCCGGACGGCAGGATCCGCAGGTCGGGCGGGGAACCCGGGATGCCGGTGCGGCGCTCGTGCGCCCCGTGCAGGTTGGGGAACGAGTTGAGCAGCCCGATCGTGTAGGGGTGGCGGGGGGCGCGGAACAGGGCCTGCGAGTCGGCGGACTCCACCAGCCGCCCGGCGTACATCACCGCGATCGACTCGGCGATCTCGATCAGCAGCGACAGATCGTGCGTGATGAACAGCACCGCGAAGCCGAGCCGCTCGCGCAGCGCGGTCAGCTCCTCCAGGATCTCCCGCTGGGTGACCACGTCCAGCGCGGTCGTCGGCTCGTCCAGGATGACGATCTCCGGGCGGAGCGCCAGCGCCATGGCGATCATGACCCGCTGCCGCATGCCGCCGGACAGCTCGTGCGGGTAGCCCCTGAGCCGGTCCGCGGAGATCCCGACCATGGTGAGCAGCTCCGCCGCCCGGGCCAGCCGCGCCGCCTTGCCCATGTCCGGCTCGTGCGCCTCCAGCACGTCGGTGAGCTGGTCCCCGATCGACAGCACCGGGTTGAGCGCGTTCATGGCGCTCTGCAGCACCACCGCGATCTGCGACCAGCGCATGGACCGCAGCTGCGGCTCGTCCACGGCCAGCAGGTCGACCGTTTCCCCGCGGTGCGGATGGTAGAGCACCTCGCCGCCGGTGATCATGCCGGGAGCGCGCAGCAGCCGCACCGCCGCGTAGGCGAGGGTGGACTTGCCGCTGCCGCTCTCACCCGCCAGCCCGAGCACCTCGCCGCGGCGCAGCACCAGGTTGGCGTCGTTGACAGCGTGCACCGCGTCCGGGCCGCTGCCGTAGTCCACGCACAGGTGGCGGATCTCCACTAGCGGCTCGCCGGTGCGCACGGGCTGTGCCTCCGGTGCCGGGCCGCTGGCGGCCATGCTGCTGGCGGCTGTCATCGCTCCGCCCCTTCCGCGGGCCGGGCCGCCGGCCGCACGACCGGCGTCAGGCCCAGCTCGAACCGGCGCGGCAGGTTGCTGGCGCGCTGCCGCCGCGCGCGGCGGCGGGTCAGGCCGGCGGCGCGCAGCCGCGGGTTGATGAATTCATCGATGCCGAAGTTGAGCAGCGCCAGGGCGGTGCCGAGGAAGGCGACCGCCAGCCCGGGCGGGATGTACCACCACCAGTAGCCGCTCAGTTCGGCCTCGCTGCTCTGCGCCCAGAACAGCATCCCGCCCCAGCTCCAGTGCTCCGGGTTGACCAGGCCGAGGAAGGCCAGGGCGGTGTAGGTGCCCACCCCGTACAGCACGGTGAACAGGAACGAGGAGGCCACCACCGGCATCAGGTTGGGCAGGATCTCGTGCCAGATGATCCGCCAGGAGCGCTCGCCGATGATCCGGGCGGACTCCACATAGTCGCGGCTGCGCAGCGACAGGGTCTGCGCCCGCAGCACCCGGGCGCCCCAGGCCCAGCCGGTGATGGCGATGATGAGCCCGATGAGCAGGTCGTTGCTGCCGCCGGAGGCGGGCAGGAAGCCGAACACCACGATCAGCAGCGGCAGGGCGGGCATCACCAGGAAGAAGTTGGCCAGCATGGACAGCGCGTCGTCGGCCAGCCCGCTGAGGTAGCCGGCGGTCACTCCGAGCACGACCGACAGCACCGTCGCCACCAGCCCGGACAGGAAGGCCACCAGCACCGTGCTCCGCCCGCCGACCAGCAGCTGGGAGAACACGTCCTGCTGGGTCTGGGTGGTGCCCAGCCAGTGCGCGGCTGACGGCGGCTGCGGCACGCCGCTGATGGTGTTCAGGCTGGCGGACGGGTCATAGGGGGCCACCAGCGGCCCGACGATGGCCAGGATCAGGAATGCGATCATGAGCACCATGCCCGTGATGATCTTGGGTGAGTGCGGGAGCTGGATCCGCCGCGCGCGGGCGGGCGCCGCGGCCGCACCGGTGGCGGGCGGGCCGGCCGGGTGGAGCGTGTCCTCGCCAGGCAGGTGCGGGTGCCTGTCCAGCCGGCCGCCCAGGCCTGGGCCGGCCAGGCCGCTGCTGCCGGGGTCGGCGCCGATGGACATGGTCAGGCCTCCTGCCGGGTGCGCGGGTCAAGGAACACGTAGACGAAGTCGGCGACCAGGTTCGCCGCCAGCACGGCAAACGTGATGATCAGGAAGATCCCCTGGAGCAGCGGGTAGTCGCGGGCGCCGACCGCCTGGAGCAGGATCCAGCCCAGCCCCGGGTAGCTGAACACGATCTCGGTGAGCAGCGCGCCGGACACCACGAAGCCGATGGCCAGCGAGAAGCCGGACACGCTCGGCAGGATCGCGTTGCGGGCCGCGTACCAGATCACCCGCGACCGGGTCAGCCCCTTGGCTTGCGCGACCAGGACGTAGTCCTCGTCCATGGTGGTGACCATGACGTTGCGCATGCCCACGATCCAGCCGGCCGCCGAGCAGAGCACGATGGTGAACGCGGGCAGCACCGCGTGGTAGAGCACGTCCACGACGTAGTTGCCGGTCATGGCGGGGAAGGCGTCCTGGCTGTAGGCCCGGCCGGTGGGGAACCAGCCGAGTCTCGTGGCGAACAGGTCCAGTGCGATGAACGCGACGAAGAAGTACGGCGCCGCCTGGAAGAAGGTGGTGGCCGGCAGGAGGTTGTCCAGCCAGGTGCCGCGGCGCCAGGCCACCAGGATGCCCAGCAGCGTGCCGAGCGCGAAGCTGATGATGGTGGACATGCCGACCAGGCCGATGGTCCACGGGATGGCGCCGCGGATGACGTCGGTGACGCTGGAGGGGTAGTAGCTGGTGGACAGGCCGAGGTCGCCGTGCAGCAGGTTGGCCCAGTAGCTGACGTACTGGTCCCACAGGCTTGCGGAGCTGTTCAGGCCGTACTGGAGCTCCAGCGAGTGGATGGTGGCGGGCGTCACCTGCCCCTGCAGGTGGGCGAGCACCGCTTCCACCGGGTTGCCGGGCATCACCCGCGGGATGAAGAAGTCCACGGTGACCGCTGCCAGGGCGGTCAGGATGTAGAAAGCGATCCGGCGGATGATGACGCGCATGCCGCTGCCTCCTCCGGCTGCTAGCCGGCGTCCCGCGGCGCCGGCCGCGGCCCGGGGGTGTCGGACTGGGGGGCGCACCCGCAGCTCTCGCGGCAGATGAGCCTGGTCGGCAGGATGATGTCCCGGGGAGCGTCGTCACTGCCGCTGATCATGGCGTAGAGGGTCTCGAACGCCATGGCGCCCAGCTCCTGGATGGGCTGGCGCACGGTGGTCAGCTGGGGGCGCAGATGCCGGGCCACCGGGATGTCGTCGTAGCCGGTGACCGCCACGTCGCCCGGCACGGCCAGGCCGTGGGAGGTCAGCGCCCAGACCACGCCCAGGGCGGTCTGGTCGTTGGCGCAGGCGATCGCGCGGGGCAGCGGGCCGCCGCTGGCGAGCAGGCGCTCCACCACCCGGGCGCCGCCCGCGGCGCAGTAGTTGCCCTGCCACTGCGGCCCGGCCGCGAAGGTGGCGCCGGCCTCGGTCACGGCCTTCTCCAGGGCGGCCGAGCGGGCCAGGTTGTCCGGGCTGTCGGGGTGGCCGCCGAGGTAGGCCACGGAGTCATACCCGTGCTCGCCGGTCAGGTGGGCGGCCAGGGCCCGCATGCCGCCGAGGTTGTCGCCGCCGACGTTGGCGGTGGTGGGGGTGGCGGTCCCGGCCAGGGTCACCACGGGGATGGTGCGCGAGAGCCGCGCCAGCTGATCCGGGTCGAGCACCCGGTCGTGCAGGATCAGGCCGTCGCTCTTGCGGGCCAGCGCGAAGATCCGCCGGGTCTCGTCATGCCCGTCCACGTCCACGGAGCTGACCAGCAGGTTGAAGTCGCGCTGCTGGGCGGCCACCTCGATGCCCCGGTTGATGAGGTCGGGGAACTGGAGGCTCTCCTCCTCGTCCTCGAAGATGCCGCCCTCGGCGGCGGTGACGGTCGGCCGCCGGATGACGACCCCGACGACCTCCTTGAGCCGGGCGCTCAGGGCGCGCGCCGCGCCGTCCGGGATGAAGCCCAGCTCGGCCACGGCGTGCAGCACCCGTTCCCGGGTGTCCGGGAGGGGATTGCGGCGGCCGTTGAGCACCCGGGACACCGACGCGATGGACACCCCCGCATGCCGGGCCACGTCATAGATGGTCGGCTGGGAGTGCGGCTCGCCACCGGTGTCCACTGGGCCGCTCCTTTGCAGGCCGTCGAGCTGTGATGCCGCCTCGGTAAGCGCTTACCGCGTCGGCCAGGCGGGATGTCGGCCCTCCCGGGCGGAGCGCGGTGTGCAGGCGGTAAGCGCTTACCGAATCGGTTACGCGGAGCGTATGCCGGGGTTTTGAGCTGGCTCAAGGCTTGTGTCCGCCTGTTACCAGAATGTGACACAGCGCCGGGCAGGAGCCCGGCCGCCAGCTGCGCGACCACGGACATACCGTCATAGTCCGGCCGCACAGCAATGGCCAGGCAGGGCCGGAATCCCCAGCTTGCAAGGACTTTCGGCAGCCCGCGGGCTGCCTTTAGGCCGGCCCTTGCCCCGGCGGCCGCCAGCTCGCCCGCGGCCCCTCTGACCTGCACGGCAGCCGGCCCCGGGCCGGCTCCCGAATACGGTCATCGTATCCCAAAGCAGCAGGATTTTAGGACAGGCCGAAACAGTTCTGAAATGCGTGGTCCTGCACAGGCTTGACCGTTGTCAACCGCGTAACAGACGGGAAACTTGTCCGAAACTCGCTCATGGGAAACATGGAGCGTTCGTGATGGACACGAAGTGGCCAGCCGGATTGTGCCACCCGGGACACCCCGGAACACCAGGCCCAGAGACCCCCGGCAGGGACTTCCGAGGCTAGCCCATGGAGGCGGAGAGCAGTGGTTCCCTATCCACACTTCCTGAACGCGGGGGATTCGGCCTGGCAGCTGACAGCCGCGACCCTGGTCGGCCTGATGAGCCTGCCCGGACTGGCCGTGCTGTACGGGGGCCTGGTGCAGCGCAAGTGGGCCGTTAACACCATGATGATGGCGTTCACGGGCTTCTGCATGGTGCTGATCGTCTGGGTCCTGTGGGTGTTCAAGATGGGCTTCGGCTCACCGTGGATCGGCACGTTCCTCGGCAAGCCGGGGAGCGTCCTGGGTGCCCTGTCCGAGCAGGGGCAGGCCAATATCCCGCTGGTGAGCGGGGCCGGGCTGATGCCCCACTTCCGCTTCTCCCAGTCGGCGCTGGTCTACTTCCAGTTCGTGTTCGCGGCCATCACGCCGCTGCTGTTCCTGGGCAGCGTGATCGGCCGGATCAGCTTCAAGGTGTGGCTGATCTTCGTGCCCCTGTGGTCCACCTTCGCCTACGCGGTCAACGCCTTCCTGCTGTGGGGCGGCGGCTGGTGGGCCGCGCACGGCGCGCTGGACTTCTCCGGTGGTTACGTCATCCACCTGGCCGCCGGCGTGTCCGGCTTCGTGGCCGCCGCGGTCATCGGCCCGCGGCTCAAGCGGGACCGCCAGCACGGCGTGCCGAACAACCTCCTGCTGGTCTCGGTCGGCGCGGGCATCCTGTGGCTGGGCTGGAACGGCTTCAACGGCGGCGACCCATACTTCGCGGGGGCGGACGCAGCCGCGGCCGTGCTGAACACCAACCTCGCCACGGCCGTGGCCATGATGGCCTGGATCTTCATGGACATGCTGATCAGCAAGGAGAAGAAGCCGACTCTCCTGGGCGGCGTCAACGGCATGATCGTGGGCCTGGTCGGCATCACCCCGGCGGCCGGTTACGTGAACGGCCTCGGCGCCATGCTGATCGGCCTGATCGGCTCGGTCATCGTCTGGTTCGCGTGGAACTACCTGAGCAAGGTGCCGCCGTTCAGCAAGGTCGATGACGCGCTCGGCGTCGTCTACACGCACGGCATCGCCGGCCTGGCGGGCGGTCTGCTGGTCGGCCTCTTCGCCGACCCGCACATGATCGTCTACCTGGGCCTCGGCAAGAACCCGAGCGTGACCACGGCGGGCCTGTTCTACGGCCACCCCAAGCAGCTGCTGATCCAGGCGGGCGCCGCGCTGACCGTCATCGTCTGGGACGCGCTGGTCACGTTCCTGCTGCTGCGGGGCATCGGCCTGTTCATGAAGCTGCGGATGCCGGACGACCAGCTGGAAGCCGGCGACGTGGCAGTGCACGAGGAGGTCGTCTACCCGTCCGAGGAGCTCACCCGGGTCGGGGCGGCGGTCTCGCGGGACGGCGCGGCCCCGGTGCCCGAGAAGGTCTCGAGCGACTCCAAGTAGCACCCGGCAGCGCTGCCCGTCCGCGGGCGG
This sequence comes from Gemmatimonadota bacterium, assembly GCA_050257395.1. Classification (GTDB taxonomy): domain Bacteria; phylum Actinomycetota; class Actinomycetes; order Streptosporangiales; family Streptosporangiaceae; genus JAIRTY01. The sequence goes on from JBLMWU010000330.1 coordinate 9,499, forward strand.
AACCCGGCGGCCTTCCCTGGGCACTCAGGGAAGGCCGCCGGGCCTTTCGTGCCCGGCACTCCGCTGCCTGGGCCGGTCAGCGGCGCAGGCCCGCGGTGCCCCAGCGGCACCGGCGGGAGCCGCCCCTGCGGGCAGGGGTCACATAGCGGCTGGCAGGCCGGGCTGGGCGGTGAGGGCGCGCAGGCCGTCTCGCAGGCCGGCGGCGAACACGCCCAGGTCGGGGTAGGCGTCCTGGTCGGCGGTCACCATGATGCCGAACCGGCCCGCGTACGACATGGCGCCCACCGCCAGGGACACCGTGCCGAGCAGGTCCACCAGCGGGAACACCTCCAGCACCGGCGCCCCGGCGAAGTACAGCGGCACGTCCGGGCCGGGCAGGTTCGCGCTCGTCACGTTCACCCGCTGGCGGGCGACCAGCTTCAGGAACACCCGCCCGGCGGGCCCCCGGTGCGGAATCCGGCCCAGCGGCGGCTGCGCCCTCGCCTTGCGTACCGAGGTCTCCGCGGCGATCCGCCGCAGCAGCAGCCGCGGGTCGCTGACCCCGATCGGCAGCGGGACCACGATCTGCCCGATCAGGTTGCCGCGTGCCTCCGCGTGCGGGCCCCGGTGCAGCGACACCGGCACGTACATCCGCAGCACCACGCCGTCCACGGGCTCGCCCCGGCTGCGCAGCAGCGCCCGCAGGCCGCTGGCGGTCGCCGCCAGCAGCACGTCGTTGACCGTAGCGCTGCAGCTGTGCGCGGCCTGCTTCACCGCCGCCAGGTCGCTGCGGGCCAGCGCGAGGCTGCGGCCCGGCCCGACCACCCGGTTCAGGCTGGTGACAGGCACGGGCTCAGCGGCGAGCAGCTCCCGCACGGCCGGCCACGCGGTCAGCAGTCGCCGGCCGCCGGCCACCGGGTGCGCGAGCGCGGACAGCCCCCGGCCCAGCTGGCGGGCGTGCCCGCGGAGACTGTCGGCGAGCAGGCCGGCCGGGGCCGGGGCGGGCGCGGGCAGCCACGGCGGCGCGGGGCCGGCGGGCGCGTCCGGCACCGGGTCGAGGAACGCCCCGATGGCGGCGACGCTGGCCATGCCGTCGGCGATGACGTGATGCAGCCGCACGAACAGGCCGACCCGCCCGTCCGCGAGCCCGGTCAGGAACACCAGTTCCCACAGCGGCCGGGACCGCTCCAGCCGCCGCCGCCGCTGCTCGGCCACCGCGTGCAGGAGCTGTTCCTCGCCGCCGGGCGCTGCCACCGGCACGACCCGGATGTGCTCGCGGATGTCGAACGCGGGCGCATCCACCCACAGCGGCCTGCCCAGCCGCCGCGGCGGCACGTACAGCACCTGCCGGAACCGCGGCACCAGATGCAGCCGCGCCGCCACCGCCGCCGTGACCGCCTCCGTGCGGAACCGGCCGTCCGGGCCGAGCAGCTTCCTGCCGTCCAGCACCACCAGCGCGCCGATGTCCTGCGGCCAGGTCTCGTCCGGCCACAGCATCAGCTCGTCCCCGGCGGTGAGCCGCTCAATCGCCATGCCTCTGCGCCCCCGAAAGCAGCATCACCCCCGCAGGAAGCCACCCGGCAGAGCCGTTCGGCCACCGGTCAGCAGGCCACCCGTCCCTGCCCCGCCACCCTGGTGTGCGGCCCGGCCCGCCAATTTCATGATCGTGAAGGATTCTCAGTCGCTATGCCTGAAAATCCTTCACGATCATGGAGGTGATCGAAGCCCGGGCAGCACCAAGGCGAGCGGGCGGGCTCAGGGCCGGGGCTGGGCGATGCGGGCGGCGAGGCCGTCGAGCAGGGCGTCCAGGCCGAACTGGAAGCGGTCGTCGCGGGTCTCCGGGGCGTCGGGGTCGACGCCTTCGGCGATCATGGCGGCCATGTGCGGGTAGCGGCCGGTGGCGCGGACCCGCTCGGCGAACTCGCGGACCACGCTTTCCTTTTCCTCGTCGGTCAGCTCCGCGACCTGCTCCTGCAGGTAGCGCTCGCCGTTCAGCTCCTGGACCTCGCGCAGCACCGCGCCGAGCACGTAGGTCATGAGCGTGGTCACGATGGTGACCGCGGTGGCCTTGTCCAGGCCGAGCCGGTCCAGGGAGGCGAGGGCACGCTCCAGGTTCTGCATCGACTTGGGGCCGACCGGCGGGCGGCCGCCCATGAAGTCCATCGCCCAGGGGTGCTGGTGGAGCAGCGCCCGGGCGCTGGCCGCCATGCCGCGCATGTCCGCCTGCCAGTCACCGGAGGGCTCCGGCACCTGCTGCTCGCCCTGGACCCAGTCCAGCATGAGGTCGAGCAGCTCTTCCTTGGATGCGATGTGCCAGTAGAGCGACATCGTGCCGGCGTTCAGCTCGCGGGCGATGCGGCGCATGCTGACCGCGTCCGCGCCGTCGGTGTCGGCGACCCGGATCGCGGCGCGGACGATCTGGCCGCGGGACAGCGCGTCCGCCCGCCGGGGGAGGTGCCGCCGGCCCCGCTTGATGTCCTCCTGGACGTGCTCGCGGAGCCGGGCCGCCCGCCGGTCCTCCTTCCGGAAGGCCAGGAAGGGCGCCCAGAGTTCCTCGTCGAGTTCCTCTTCGCCGTCTGCCACCGCGGTTCCCTCCCGCTTCCCCGCACCTGGTTGCCAGCGAACTTACCGGCCTGCGGACCTGCCGGGTTGTTCCTCGTACAGCGTACTGCTATCGTGCGGTGTACGAGATAGTACGGCGTACGAGAAGGTGTGAGCCGGAGGGGAGAGCCACCACATGGCAGAGATTCCCGCCATCGAGGCGGAAGGGCTGGTCAAGGCCTTCGGCCAGACCCAGGCCCTGGCCGGGCTGGACCTGGCCGTGCCGCAGGGCGGCATCCTGGGCGTCCTGGGGCCGAACG
>JBLMWU010000331.1:0-2998 GCA_050257395.1 Gemmatimonadota bacterium
ACCTGCGCTCGCTGATCCCGCTGGACATGGCCACCGTGCTCGGATCGGTGGGGCGCACCTCGCGGCTGATCATCGTGGAGGAGAACCCCTACCAGGGCGGCTGGGGCGGCACCGTCGCCTCCGTGGTCGCCGACGAAGGCTTCGAGTCCCTGGACGCCCCGATCAAGCGGGTAGCCGCCGCGTGCGTGCCATTGCCGTTCGCCGACGCCCTGGAGCAAGAAGTGATCCCCACGACTGAGAAGGTGGTAAACGCGATCCGGTCGCTGGCCAGCTACTGACGTCTGCGGGTGCGCCAGCCGCGCTTTGTCCGCAGTTTTGGCTGCCAGAACGACCAAAACTGCGGACAAACGGTCGCCCCCGGGGGGCTTAGAGGCCCAAGTAGAGGCGGCGGATTCTCGGGTTGGCGCGTAGTTCGGCGGAGGGGCCGGTCAGGGCGATCTCGCCGTTCTCCAGGACCAGGCAGTGGCTGGTGGCGGCGAAGGTCAGCATGGCGTTCTGCTCGACCAGGAGCATGGCGATGCCGTCGGCCCGGAGTCGCTGCAGCGTCTCGGCGATGACCTCGACGAGCTTGGGTGACAGGCCCATGGACGGCTCGTCGAGCAGCATGAGCGCGGGCCGCGCCATCAGGGCCCGGCCGATGGCGAGCATCTGCTGCTGGCCGCCGGACAGCGCCCCGGCCAGCCGGCCGCGCATCTGGGCGAGCACAGGGAACACGGTGAACACCTCGTCGAGGGTCTGCCTGGTCGCCGCGTCCCAGCGGCGGGCGTAGGCGCCGAGCAGCAGGTTCTTCTCCACGCTCAGGCCGGCGAAGACGCGGCGGCCCTCGGGCACGTAGCCGATGCCGAGCCGGACCATGTCCCGGGCGGGCACGCGGGCCAGGTCGCGCGAACCGAACCGGACGGTGCCGGCCGCCCGCGGCACCAGCCCCATCAGCGCCCGCAGCGTGGAAGTCTTCCCGGCCCCGTTGGCCCCGATCAGCCCCACCGACTGCCCCGGCGCCACGGTGAAGCTGACCGAGCGGACCGCCGACACCCCGCCGTACCGCACCGCCAGGTCCTCCACCACCAGCGCCGCACCGGCGGTCACGTCGCCTCCATCCCCACCGCGGCGTTCCCCAGGTACGCCTCGAGCACCGCCGGATCGCGGGCCACCTCGGCCGGCGCCCCCTCGGCGATCACCGTGCCGCTGTCCAGCACGACGACCCGCGAGCACAGCGACATGACCAGGCCCATGTTGTGCTCGATGAGTACCACGGTGACCCCGCTATCCCTGATCGACCGGACGATCGCGGCCAGCTGCCGCTGCTCCTCGCCGTTCAGGCCGGCCGCGGGCTCGTCCAGTAGCAGCAGCCGCGGCCCGGCCGCCATGGCCCGGGCCAGCTCGAGCCGCCGCTGGATCCCGTAGGGCAGGGTCCCGGGCCGGGCCGCGGCGAACTGGGCCAGCCCGAAGCGATCAAGCAGTTCAGCCGCCAGCCGCCGCAGCGAGCGCTCGTGCCGCCACACGCCCAGCGGCCAGCACACGTACCGCCAGTTCCACCACGTCCGGGTACGGTCCAGCGTCACCAGCAGGTTCTCCCGCACGGTGAGGTCGCGGAACAGCCGCAGATGCTGGAACGTGCGGGCCACGCCAAGCCGGGAGATCCGGTACGGCCGCAGTCCCGAGATCACCCGGCCGTCCAGCTGGACCCGGCCGGAGGACGGCCGGTAGAGCCCGCTGATCACGTTGAACAGGGTGGTCTTGCCTGACCCGTTCGGCCCGACGACGCCGAGGATCTCGCCGGGCCGCACGCTCAAGCTGACGCCGTCCACCGCGGTGACCCCGCGGAACCGCTTGACCAGGCCGGACACCTCCAGGAGCATCCCGGAGCCGGAAGCCGCGGCAACGGCGGGCAACGGCCGGAAGGGCTCCAGGGACATCGAAGGCCCCGAACGGCGCCGTCCTAGCCACCCGGACACCCGGCCCGGCACCCCGGCCAGCCCGGTCGGCGCGAACACCACCACCAGCACGACGACCAGGCCGTACCCGAGCTGAGCCCGCGCGGCCAGGTTGACCAGTTCCTGCTGGACGATGGTCAGCCCGACCGCGCCGGCCACGCAGCCGGCCAGCGACTGCCGCCCGCCGATGATGACCATGGCCAGCAGCAGGAACATGTTGGCGATGCTGAACGTCTCCGGTGCGACGTAGTGGATCAGCCCGGCGTAGAGCACCCCGGCCGCGCCGCCGTACACGCTGGCCAGGACGAACGCGATCATCCGCAGCACGCCGATCTCCGCCCCTGAGGCCGAGGCGGCCAGCGCGTCGTCGCGCATGGCCCGCATCCGCCGGCCCAGCGGCGTCCGCACCACGAAGAGACCGAACGCCAGCCCGCCCGCCAGGACGAAGAGCTCCAGGTAGTAGTACAGGTACTGACTGGACAGGTCGATGCCGGGCAGCGTCGGCGCGGGGATACCGGAGATGCCCGAGTCGCCCCCGGTGACCGGCGCATTGGTGATCAGGTCCACGAACGCGACGGCCAGCCCGAGAGTGACGATGCCCAGGTAGTGCGACTGGATCCGCAGCGCGGGCGTGCCGACCACCAGGCCGGTCAGGACCGTGGCCGTCACGGCCAGCAGGCCCGCGACCCAGAACCCGTACCCGGAGTGCGTGGTAAGGATGGCGGTCACGTACGCGCCGGCGCCGAAGAACGCGATCTGGGCCAGGTTGACCTGCCCGGCGATGCCCATGACCAGGCCCATGCCGATGGCCAGCAGGGCGAAAAGCAGCGCCGTGTCCGCGACGCTGATCCAGTACACGTCCAGCCGGTACGGCAGCAGCCACAGCACCACCGCGAGCAGCGCCAGCCCGGCCAGCCGCAGCCGGCCCGGGGTCACCAGCACACGGCTCACGCCCGGTTCACCGTCTTCTCCCCGAAGATCCCGGTCGGCCGGATCATCACCAGCACCGTGAACACGACGAACGTCACCAGGTCGGAGTACCCCTGGAAGGACTGCGCGGCGAA
>JBLMWU010000332.1:0-22998 GCA_050257395.1 Gemmatimonadota bacterium
CGGCCGCCGTGCCGGGCGGCCGCCCGCTCACCTGGAAGGGCCATAAGCGATGTGGGCTTACATCCTGCGCAGGCTCGGGGCCGGGGTCGTGGTCCTGATCGTCGCCAGCTTCCTCATGTTCATGCTGGTGTCGCTGTCCGGTAATCCGCTGGCCCAGCTCATGGCCAACCCGCACATATCAAAGGCCACCATCGCGGCCGCGCGGGCGGAACTGCACCTCAACGAGCCGCTGCTGGCCCGGTACTGGACCTGGCTGAGCGGGTTCGTGCAGGGCAACTTCGGGATGAGCACCACCGGCCAGCCGGTGGGCCCGCAGATACTGCCGCGCTTCCTGGTCACGCTCAAGCTGGTGGTGCCGGCGGTCATCCTGTCGGTGATCATCGGGGTGCTGGTGGGGGTCGTCGGCGCGATCAAGCAGTACACCATCTCCGACCAGGTCGCGACCGGGCTGGCCTACCTCTTCTACTCCACCCCGGTCTTCGTCATCGCCCTGCTGCTCAAGAACTTCCTGGCGGTCGACTTCAACAACGCCATCGGCCGCACGGTGCTCTACACCGTCGGCGACAGCACGCCGGGCACCAGCCCGGGCTGGCCGCTGCTCGTCAACTCGGCCGCGCACACCGTGCTGCCCGTGCTCACCCTGACGCTCATCACCTACGCCGGCTGGAGCCGGTACCAGCGGGCCTCCATGCTCGACGTGCTGAACGCCGACTACATCCGGCTGGCCCGGGCCAAGGGCCTGTCCCGGCGCCGGGTGCTGTACGTGCACGCGCTGCGCAACGCGCTCATCCCGGTCACCACCGTGGTGGCGATCGACTTCGCCACCCTGCTCGGCGGCGTCATCATCACCGAGGTCGTCTTCGGCTGGGAAGGGATGGGCCGCTTCCTGTACGAGGGACTGATCGGGCCGGTCAGCCCGGACGTGAACATCGTGCAGGGCTGGATGATGGTCGTCGCCATCCTCATCGTGGTCTTCAACATCGTCGCCGACCTGATCTACGCCCTCCTCGACCCCAGGATCCGTTATGCCTGAGCCGGCAGTCGCCGCCCACAGGACCGGCACCGACCGTGCCGCCCTGGCGGCAGTCCACGAAGGCCTCGCCATCGAGGCCCGCGGCCAGTTCCGGATGGCCCTGGAACGGTTCCTCCATCACCGGATGGCGCTGACGGGCCTCGGCATCTTCCTGTTCCTGCTGCTGCTCTCGACGGTGGGCCCGCTCTTCTGGCAGTACAGCTACCAGCAGATCACCGGCCAGTACTCCACCGGGCCGTCGCTGCAGCACCCGTTCGGCACCGACACCATCGGCCACGACCTGTTCGCCCAGGTCATGCAAGGCACGGCCACCTCGATGAAGACGGCGCTGCTGGTCGCCGTCGTCGCGACCGCGCTGGGAACCCTGGTCGGTGCCGTCGCCGGCTACTACGGCAGGTGGGCGGACTCGGCCCTCATGCGCTTCACCGACCTGGTGCTGGTCATCCCGGTCATCGCGATCCTGCTGGTGCTCGCCAACGGGGTGAGCAACCTGGCCGGGAACTGGTTCTGGATCGCCCTGGTGCTGGCCGCGGTGCTGTGGACCTACCTCGCCCGGCTGATCCGCGGCACCTTCCTGTCGCTGCGGGAACGGGAGTTCATCGAGGCGGAATGGGCGATCGGGGCCAGCGACGGCCGGATCATCCTGCGGCACATGATCCCCAACGCGATGGGGCCGATCGTGGTGAACGCCACCCTGACCGTCGCCAACGCGATGCTGATCGAGGCCGCCCTGTCGTTCCTGGGGCTCGGCATCCAGCCGCCCGCGGTGTCGCTGGGCAACCTCATCGCCGACCATCAGGCCGATTCCACGGTGCTGCCGTGGCTCTTCTTCTTCCCGGCGGCCTTCCTGATCGTGGCCATCCTGTCGGTGAACTTCATCGGCGACGGCCTGCGGGACGCACTCGACCCGACCCAGCGGGTGCGGGCATGACCGCCGCGACGGCCGGGCCGGTGCTGGAGGCGGCCGGCCTGTCGGTGACCTTCCGCACCCGGGAAGGCGACGTACGGGCGGTCCGCGATCTCGGCTTCCAGCTCGCCCGCGGCGAGGCGCTGGGCATCGTGGGCGAGTCCGGTTCCGGCAAGTCCACCGTCGCACTCGCCGCCCTCGGCCTGCTGCCCGGGAACGCCACCGCCACCGGGTCCATCCACTGCCAGGGCCAGGAACTGCTGGGCCTGCCCGAAGACCAGCTCGCGAAGTGGCGGGGCAGCACCATCGCCTACATCCCGCAGGACCCGCTCAGCTCGCTCAACCCGGCATTCCGGGTGGGCTGGCAGATCGCCGAGGCGATCTGGACCCGCCAGGACGTCCCGAAGGACGAGGCGCACAAGCGCGCCATCGGCCTGCTGGACCTGGTGGGCATCCCGCAGGCCGCGGACCGGGCCGAAAGCTTCCCGCATGAGTTCTCCGGCGGCATGCGCCAGCGCGTGGTGATCGCGATGGCGATGGCGAACGACCCCGACGTGATCATCGCCGACGAGCCCACCACCGCCCTGGACGTCACCGTGCAGGCGCAGGTGCTGGAGGCGCTGCGGGCCGCCCGCGAGCAGACCGGCGCCTCCCTGGTGCTGATCACCCACGACCTCGGGATCGTGGCGGGCATGGCCGAGCGGATCATGGTCATGTACGCCGGCAAGCTGGTCGAGACCGGGCCCGCCGACGAGATCTTCTACCGCTCCCGCATGCCCTACACGCTCGGGCTGCTCGGCTCGCTGCCGCGGCTGGACGTGGAGCGGCAGGGCCGGCTCCGGCCGATCCCGGGCTCCCCGCCATCGCTGCTCACCCTGCTGCCGGGCTGCCCGTTCACCCCCCGCTGCCCGCTCGCCTACGAGCGGTGCGAGCAGGAGGAGCCGGCGCTGGCCGCGGCCGGCCCCGGTCACTATGCGGCGTGCCACCGCTCGGCGGAGGCGGCCGCCACCGGGACCGGGCTGTTCGCGCCGACCTCGGCCGACGCCGTGGACGCGGCGGTGACCCCGGACAGCGGCACGGCCGGCCGGGCGGTCACCGAGGCGGCCGCGGCGGGGAGCGGGCAGCCGGTGCTGCAGGTCGACGGCCTGGTGAAGCATTTTCCCATCCGCGGCGGGAAGGTGGTCCGGCACCAGGTCGGGGAGGCGCACGCGGTCTGCGGGGTGTCCTTCGAGCTGCGGGCACGCGAGACCCTGGGCCTGGTGGGGGAGTCGGGCTGCGGCAAGTCCACCACCGCCCGCACGGTCCTGCAGCTGCTGCAGGCCAGCGCCGGCTCGGTCCGGTACGCCGGGGCGGAGCTCACCGGCCGCAGCCGGCGGGAGCTGCGGCCGCTGCGGCAGGAGATCCAGGTCGTGTTCCAGGACCCGTTCGCGTCCCTGGACCCCCGGATGCCGGTGGGGGAGATCGTCGCCGAGCCGCTGCGGGTGCACGGGCGCTGGGACCGGGCCACCGGGCCGGGAAAGGTGTCCGAGCTGTTCCGGCGGGTCGGCCTCAACCCCGAGCACCGCAACCGCTTCCCGCACGAGTTCTCCGGCGGGCAGCGGCAGCGGGTCGGCATCGCCAGGGCGCTCGCGCTGGAGCCGAAGGTGATCGTCCTGGACGAGCCGGTGTCGGCGCTGGACGTGTCCATCCAGGCCGGGGTGGTGAACCTGCTGGAGGAGCTGCAGGATGACCTGGGCCTCGCCTACCTGTTCATCGCGCACGACCTGTCGGTGGTCCGGCACATCTCCGACCGGGTTGCCGTGATGTACCTGGGCAAGGTCGTGGAGATCGGGCCCAGGGAGCACATCTACGAGCGGCCGGCGCATCCGTACACGCAGGCACTGCTGTCGGCGGTGCCGGTCCCCGACCCGGTGGTGGAGCGGCAGCGCCAGCGGATCATCCTGACCGGCGACGTGCCGAGTGCGATCACGCCCCCGTCGGGCTGCCGCTTCCGCACCCGCTGCTGGAAGGCCCAGGACATCTGCGCGCAGCAGGAACCGGAGCTCATCGACCGCGGGCAGGGTCACCCGGCCGCCTGTCACTTCGCCGAGAGCGCGACCGTGGTCCCGCAGGTGCAGGCGCCCTGATCGGCAGCGCGGCCGCCCGGGGCCGGCGCGCAGCCGGCCGTGGCCGTTACCGGGATGTTCCCAGAGCGTAAATGCGAAATCAATTGCTGCTGAGGCCCGGCCGCCCGCGAGATCGTACGGGCTATCGATAACAACTTGTGACGTTTTCGCCTCGTCACAGCGACTTGCCCGGTTCTACGCTGCCCGTTGACACTCACGCCCCTACGGGCCCGCTGCCCTGGCAATCGATCGCATGTGACCAGGGATGTGATGACAGAAAGGCGGCGAGCAATGACTCGACCATGCATAGCCGGGATCCCCACCGGCGCCCCCGTCCGCACCCGGACAGGGGACCCGGCGCGGCGACTCCCCGGCCGGCTGGCTGGTGCGTGGGGGGAGAAATGAGAAGACTCGCTAACCGGGGGCTGATGTTCACGGCCCTGGCTGCCGCCGGCTCCATCGCGCTGGCCGCCTGCGGGAGCGGCGGTGGCAGCTCCAGCAGCAACCTCGGCCCGTCAGGGGCGTTCGGCACGGCGCCGCCCGCGAGCGGCACCCCGCACGCCGGCACGATCACGGTGGCCGAGCCGCCGGGCGCCACGCCGACCTGGATCATGCCGATCACCCCGAGCGCCAACGGCTCGGTCTACACCTCTTTCTCGTTCCAGTACGAGATGTGGCGGCCGCTGTACTGGTTCGTGAACGGCGTGGAGCCCAAGGAGACCCCCGGCATGAGCCTGGCCTCCGCCCCGGTCTGGAGCAACAGCGACAAGACCGTCACCGTCAAGGTCAAGAGCAACTACAAGTGGTCTGACGGCCAGCCGGTCACGTCCAAGGACGTGGAGTTCTTCCTCGACGAGCTGGCGGCCGGCGTCAAGGCCAGCCCGGCCAACTGGGGCCCCTACGTCCCCGGTCTCGGCATCCCGGACCAGGTCGCCAGCATGTCCACCCCGGACAGCGCCACCCTGGTCGTGAACCTGAAGAAGGCGGTCAACCCGACCTGGTTCGTGGAGAACGAGCTGGGGTCGGTGATCCCGATGCCGTCGCACGCCTGGGCCAAGGCCACGGCCGGCGGCCCGACGCTGGACTTCACCGTGCCCGCCAACGCGGCCAAGATCTACGCGTTCCTGTCCGCGCAGGCCAAGTCGGTGAACACCTACGCCAGCAACGCGATGTGGCAGGTGGTGGACGGGCCGTACAAGCTGACCTCGTTCAACAACACCACGGGTGCCTTCACCATGGACCCGAACCCCAGCTACGGCGGCCCGCACGCCAAGGTGATGTCCAAGCTGCAGGCGGTGCCCTACACCTCCGACACCGCTGAGCTGAACGCGGTCAAGTCCGGCAACCTCGACTTCGGCTACGTGCCGCTGACCGACGTGCCGCAGATCGGCGCGGTGAAGTCGGCCGGGTACAACGTGTTCGGGTACCCGGACTTCGGCTGGAACTACCTGGTGTACAACTTCAAGGACACCACGGGTAACTTCAACAACATCATCAAGCAGCTCTACATCCGGCAGGCGCTGGCGCACCTGGAGGACGAGGCCGGGTACATCAACGCGTTCTTCCACGGCGCGGGCGGCCAGGCCTACGGCCCGGTGCCGGCCATCCCGCAGAGCCCGTTCACGCCGTCCAACGCGATGAACAACCCGTACCCGTTCAGCGTGTCGTCGGCCGTCAACCTGCTCAAGTCGCACGGCTGGACCGTCACCCCGGGCGGCACGGACGTCTGCAGCGACGCGAGCAAGTGCGGCCCGGGCATCCCGGCCGGCACCAAGCTGGCGTTCAACCTGATCTACAACACCTCGCCCGCGATCATCGGCCAGCAGATCACTGACCTGGTCTCGCAGGCGAAGAAGGCCGGCTTCAACATCACGCTGAAGTCCGACAACTTCAACCACATGATCGCCACCTACAACGACCCCGGCTCGCCGAAGACGATCAACGACTGGGCGATGGAGGACTTCGGTGGCTTCACCAACTCCACCTACCCGACCACGCTGGGCGTCTTCAACAGTTCCGGGTCGTACAACATCGGCGGCTACGCCGACCCGCAGGCGGACAAGCTGATCACCGCGTCCGTCAACAGCAGCGACCCGGCCGCCGTCAAGGCCGAGGCTGCATACCTCACCACCCAGCAGCCGGGCCTCTTCCAGCCGAACCCGGACCTGGTCCAGGTGTGGAAGAAGACCATTTCCGGTGACCCGGCCTCGTTCGAGGCCACGACCCAGTACCAGCTCAACCCCGAGTACTGGTACTTCACGAAGTAGCCCGGATCCGGGCCGGACGGGCATCCCCGTCAGGCCCGGACAGGCTGGACGTCCCTGGCCTGCGGTGTTACACCGGAGGCCAGGGACGTTCAACGCAGCAAACAGCGCGTAATGCCTCTGAGAAGGGACAGCAGGCGGTGACCATCTACCTGCTCCGCCGGGTCGGGACCTCCATTGTGGTCGTGCTCGGCGTCTCGATCTTCGTCTTCCTGCTGCTGCACATCATCTACCCATCGCCAGCCATTGACGTGCTCGGCCCGAGAGCCAACCGGCTGTCGATCGCCGCCTGGAACCGCGAGCACGGCTTCGACCAGCCCTGGCTCGTGCAGTACCTGCACTACATGAACAATCTGCTGCACGGCAACTTCGGCTATTCCTACAAGGCGAACCAGAGCGTGACCGCGCTGTTCGCCGAGCGGTGGGCCCGCAGCGCCTACCTGTCCGGCATCTCGCTGCTGTTCTCGGTGGTGATCGCCATCCCGCTGGGGATCTACCAGGCGATCCGGCGCAACACCATCGGCGACAACGTCGTGACCAGCCTGGCATTCGTCACGTACGCGATGCCGGTGTTCATGCTCGGGCTCATCCTGATCCAGGTGTTCGCGCTGACATTCCCGATCTTCAACTACGAGGCCAGCCAGTCGCTGTCGGTCTGGGAGGTGATGGGGGACTGGCACTCGATGACGCTGCCGATCGCCACCCTCACCCTCATCAGCGTGGCCGGCTTCTCCCGGTACATGCGCTCCAGCGCGATGGACTCACTCGCCCAGGACTACATCAAGGTGGCCCGGGCCAAGGGCCTGCCGGAGCGGCTGGTGCTGTCCCGGCACCTGCTGCGCAACGCGAGCCTGCCGATGGTCACGCTGATCGGGCTGTCGATCCCGACGCTGCTGGCCGGCAACCTGATCACCGAGACCCTGTTCAACTTCCAGGGACTGGGGCTGCTCTTCTACAACAGCCTGGGCCAGGCGGACTACAACACCCTGCTGGCATACACGCTGCTCGGCGCGCTGCTCACCGTCATCGGCAACCTCGTCGCGGATTTCGCCCTGACCGTCGCCGACCCGCGGATCCGGCTGGCCTGAGGACGGGAGACAACCATGACGAACATCACCCCCACCTCCCTGGGCCCGCTGGATATCTCGCGCGCGCCGGAAGGCGGTGAGGTCGGCCCGGTCCAGAGCGGCTGGCGGCTGGCGGTCCGCGAGTTCATGGCGAACCGGCTGGCCGTGATCGGCCTGGGGATCATCGCCTTCTTCGTGGTGTTCTGCTTCGCCGGGCCGCTCTTCTACCACGGCGACGTCATCGACACCAACCTGGCCACCACCAACCTGCCGCCCGGCCCCGGTCACCCGCTCGGCACCTCCGACGTCGGCTTCGACGAGCTGGGGCTGCTGATGAAGGGCGGCCAGGCCGCGCTGGAGGTCGGCTTCATGGCGGCCGTCATCGGGATCACCATCGGCGCGCTGTGGGGCGCCATCGCCGGCCTGGTCGGCGGGGCCGTGGACTCGGTCATGATGCGGGTGGTGGACGTCTTCCTGTCCATCCCGTTCCTGTTCATCGTGCTGATCGTGGCCATCAAGTACGGCGCCTCGGTGCTCGGCCTGAGCCTGATCATCGGCTTCTTCACCTGGCTGGTGCCCGCCCGGCTGGTCCGCGGTGAGGTGCTCACCCTGCGGGTCCGCGACTTCGTGCTGGCCGCCCGGGCGGCCGGGTCAGGCCGGTGGCGGCTGATCAGAAGCCACCTGATCCCCAACGCGCTCGGCGTCATGATCGTCAACGTCACGTTCAACATCGCCGACTCGATCCTGGCGGTCGCCGCGCTGGGCTTCCTCGGCTTCGGCCTGCACTACCCGAACCAGGACTGGGGCGACATGCTCTCCAACGGCATTCAGTCGCTGCAGAACGGCTACTGGTGGCTGGTGTACCCGGTCGGCGCCTGCATCGTGCTGGTGGTGATGGCCTGCAACCTCGTCGGTGATGCCCTGCGTGACTCGCTCGATGTGCGGCTACGGCGCCGCTGACCCCACCCTGCTGCCCGCGGCGCCGTCCTGCCCGCCCTTTTAGCTGAGGAGTTCCCCCGGATGCCCCCAGTCCTGGAGATCACGGATCTCTCCACCCACATCCAGCTCACCAGGTCCGTGGTGCAAGCGGTCGGCAACATCGACCTGCGCATCGAGGCCGGCGAGACGCTGGGCCTGGTGGGCGAGTCCGGCTGCGGCAAATCTATGACCGGCCTTTCGGTCATGGGCCTGCTGCCGCCGGGCGGCAGCGTCGTCGGCGGCTCCATCAAGCTGGCCGGCCGGGAGCTGGCCGGCCTGCCCCAGCACGACCTGCGCAAGATCCGCGGCAACGAGGTCGCGATGATCTTCCAGGATCCGCTGACCTCGCTGGACCCCACCAAGACCATCGGCTACCAGGTGGCCGAGCCGGTCCGGCTGCACCGCGGGGCCAGCAAGGCGGAGGCGCTGGAGCGGGCCGCGGAGGTGCTCAGCCTGGTCGGGCTGCCCCGGCCCAAGGAGCGGCTCGCCCAGTACCCGCACCAGCTTTCCGGCGGCCTGCGGCAGCGGGTCATGATCGCCATGGCGCTGGTCTGCGAGCCCAAGGTGCTGATCGCCGACGAGCCGACCACCGCCCTGGACGTGACCATCCAGGCGCAGATCCTGGCCCTGCTGGACGACCTCAAGTCCCGGCTCGGCATGGCGATGCTGCTGATCACCCACGACATGGGGGTCATCGCCGGGCACGCCGACCGGGTCAACGTCATGTACGCCGGCCGGATCGTGGAGACCGCCGACACCGGCACGCTGTTCGGCCGGATGCACCACCCGTACACCCAGGCGCTGCTCGCTTCCATCCCCCGGCTGGACCACGACAACACCCAGCGGCTGCAGTCCATCCCCGGCCTGCCGCCGGACCTGTCCAGCCCGCCCCAGGGCTGCCGGTTCGCCGCCCGCTGCCCCCGGGCGACCGACCAGTGCCGCAGCGAGGAACCGCCGCTGGCCGGGCCCAGCGTGATGCACCGGTTCTCCTGCTGGCACCCGGTGGACGGCCCGCTCGCCATCACCGGCATGGCGGCCCCGGCGGCCGGGCCGGAGCCCGCAGCGGGGCCAGCCGGGGCGCAGGCGGCGCTGACGGTGACCGAGCCCGCCGCGGGCGCGGGCCTGCCCGGGGACGGGCTGGCCCCGGCGGTGACCGGCGAGCCGCTGCTCGAGGTGCGCAACCTGGTCCGGGAGTTCCCGATCACGCACGGCCTGCTGCAGCGCCGGGCCGGCGTGGTGCACGCGGTGTCGGACGTCTCGTTCACCGTCAACGCGGGGGAGACCTTCGGCCTGGTGGGCGAGTCCGGCTGCGGCAAGACGACGATCGGCAAGCTGATCGTGGCGCTGGAACGCCCCGACGCCGGATCGGTCTCGCTGGCCGGCCGGCCGGTGAGCGAGATGCGGGGCCGGGACCTGCGGCTGTACCGGCGCAACCTGCAGCTCATGTTCCAGGACCCCTACGCCTCGCTGGATCCCCGGATGCGGGTGGGCACGATCATCCGCGAGCCGCTGGCCATCCAGCACCTGGGCAGCCGGGCGGACCAGGACAAGCAGGTGTTCGACCTGCTCGGCGAAGTCGGGCTGCCGCGCAATTCGGTGGAGCGCTACCCGCACGAGTTCTCCGGCGGGCAGCGGCAGCGGATCGGGCTGGCCCGCGCCCTGACCCTCAACCCGCGGGTCATCGTCGCCGACGAGCCGGTCAGCGCGCTCGACGTGTCGATCCGCGCCCAGGTGCTGAACCTGATGAAGCGGCTGCAGGCCGACCACGGGCTCACCTACATCGTGATCTCGCATGACCTCGCCGTGGTGAAGTACATGGCCGACCGGATCGGCGTCATGTACCTCGGCAAGCTCGTGGAACTGGGCTCGGGCACCGACATCTACGCCCGCCCCGCGCACCCGTACACCGCCGGCCTGCTGGCGGCCATCCCGGTCCCCGAGCCGGAGCGGGCGCGGACCCGGACCCGGGCAGGTGTGTCCGGCGAGCTGCCCAGCGCGGTCACCCCGCCGTCCGGCTGCCGGTTCCGCACCCGGTGCCCGCACGCCCAGGACCGCTGCGCGGCCGAGGAGCCGGCCCTGCGCGAGTTCGGCCCCGGTCACGTGGCGGCCTGCCACTTCCCGCTGATCCCGCCGCAGGCACCCGCGCCGGCCGCGGCGGCGGCGCAGGCCGCCGGCACGGAAAGGCCGTAACCGGCTCGCCGCCGCCAGATGACGCTCACCCGCGCGCCGGGGCCGTAATCTGGCAGCCGGTCACCCGCACCAGGAGCGGTGACGGCTGAAAGGCGGCGAGCAGTGGCCCGACCACGCGCAGGCCGTTCCCGCGCCGGGCGGGGCACGCCGCGGGCGGTTCGTTCCGGCCCGGTGATCATCGCCCTGGCGGTGGCGGCCGTGGCCGGGCTGGCGGCCTGCAGCGCAGCCGCCGGTGCCAGCGCGGGCACCCGGCTGGCCGGCGGGTTCGGCACGCTGCCAGCGCAGGCCGGCCGCGCGGCGTCCGGCAAGCCGGGCCCGGTCAGCCTGGCGGAGCCGCCCGGCGCCGCCCCCAGCTGGATCCTGCCGGTCGTCCCGTCGGCGGCGGACTCCGTGTCCACCGTGCAGGGCTTCGGCTACCAGCTGTGGCGGCCGCTGTACTGGGAGGTCAGGGGCGTGTCCCCGGCCATCGACCCGGCGATGAGCCTGGCCCGGCCGCCGGTGTGGTCCAACGGCGGCCGGACCGTCACCGTGACCATGAACCCGGCCTACCGGTGGTCTGACGGCCAGCCGGTCAGTTCCCGGGACGTCGCCTTCGCCATCGACCTGATCAGGGCGGCGGTCAGGGAAAGGCCCGGGAACTGGATCTACTACACCCGCGGGTTCCTGCCGGATGACATCGCGCGGCTGCGCACCCCGGACCGCAGCACGCTGGTGCTGACCCTCAAGGCCCCGGTCAACCCGGGCTGGTTCCGCGACAACGAGCTGGCCGTGCTGCAGCCGATGCCGGCGCACGCGTGGGCCAGGGCCGCCGCGGGCGGCCCGCTCCTCGACTACGCCAGCCCCGCCAGCGCCAGGAGGATCTACGACTTCCTGGCCAGCCAGTCCAGGGCCCGCGCCGGCTGGGCCGCCAATCCGCTGTGGCGGGTGGTGGACGGGCCCTTCCGGCTGGCCTCCTTCAGCGACACGACCGGGGCGTACACCATGACCGCCAACCGGGGCTACCGGGGGCCGGAGAGTGGCCGGATCACCGGGCTGCGGGCCGTGCCGTTCGCCTCGGACGCCGCGGAGTTCGGCGCGCTGCTCGCGGGCAGGGTGGACGCCGGCTACGTCCCGCCAGCCGACCTGACGCGGATCCCGGCGGTCAGGGCCAGGGGCTACCACGTGTTCGGGTACCCGGCCTTCGGCTGGACCTACGCCGGCTACAACTTCCGGGACAAAACCGGCGGCTTCGCGGGCATCGCCCGCCAGCTGTACTTCCGCCAGGCCATGGCGCACCTGGAGGATCAGGCAGGCTACATCGCCGCGTTCATGCACGGCGCGGGCGGCCAGGACTACGGCCCGGTGCCGTCCATCCCGGTCAGCCAGTACGCGCCGGGCAACGCCACCGCGAATCCCTACCCGTTCAGCATCGCGGCGGCCAGGAAGAACCTAACCAGCCACGGGTGGCGGGTCATGCCCGGCGGGGTCAGCACCTGCGCCAGGCCCGGCACGGGCGCGGGCCAGTGCGGCGCGGGCATACCGGGCGGCACCAGGCTGGCCTTCAACCTGGTCTACAGCACCAACCCGCCGCTGCTCGGCCTGGAGCTCACCGACCTCGCCGCCAAGGCAGCGCAGGTGGGCATCAGGATCACGCTGCAGGGCAGCAGCTTCCGCGCCATCGTCACCAGCGACAACAACGCGGCGGCTCCGGGCAACCGGGACAAGTGGGCGATGTCGGCCTTCGGCGGCTTCACCCCGTCCGTCTACCCGACCACGTACAGCGTGTTCGACACCCGCGGCGGCAACAACCTGGGCAGCTACAGCGACCCGGAGGCGGACCGGCTGATCCGCGCCTCGATCAGCAGCGCCGACCCGAACGCGGTCAGGGCGGAGGCCGCCTACCTGACCGCCCAGCAGCCCGGCCTCTTCCTGCCCAACCCCGACGTGGTGGTGGCCTGGAAGCGCACCATCTCCGGGCCGCCGGACTCGTTCGCGAACATGACCCAGTACTACAGCACGCCTGAGCTGTGGTACCGGGCCAGGTGACGGGCAGGCCGCCAGGGCCGGCCGGGCCGCGGCGGTTCGGGGACGCGCCCGGGTATGGCCTAAAGTCGAGGCGTGACAACGGTTCTCCTGGTGCGGCACGGCCTGACCGCCGGCACCGGAAAGGTGCTCACCGGCAGGACCCCCGGTATCCCGCTGGATGACCGGGGCCGCGAGCAGGCCCGGGCGCTCGCCGCGCGGCTGGCGGCCGTGCCGCTCGACGCGATCATCACCAGCCCGCTGGAGCGGTGCCGCCAGACGGCGGACGCCATCGCCGCCGCCCTGGACGGGCACCCGCTGGCGGTGCAGGAGGACGAGCGGTTCGCGGAGGTCAAGTACGGCGACTGGACCGGCAAGCCATTGCGGCAGCTGGCCAGGGAGCGCCTGTGGCGGGTGGTGCAGGACCATCCCAGCGCCGTCCGCTTCCCGGGCGAGGCCGGCGAGTCCATGCCGGAGATGCAGCAGCGGGCGGTCGGCGCGGTCCGGGACTGGAATTGCCGGCTGGGCAGTGACGCGGTCTATCTGGTGTGCTCGCATGGAGACGTGCTCAAGTCGCTGCTCGCCGACGGCCTGGGGATGCACCTGGATCTGTGCCAGCGCATCCAGGTCGATCCCTGCTCGCTGAGCGTGATCCGGTACACGCCGCTGCGCCCGTTCGTGGTGCGGATGAACGACACCGGCGGGAGCGTGTCCGGCCTGGCCCGGCCGGCCCGGGCCGGTCAGGCCCAGCAGGCGCCTGCCGGCCAGGACGGGCAGGCCACCCCGGCGCTGGGCGCCGCCGGGCGCGGGGACGGTGATGCCGTCATCGGTGGGGGCGCGGGAGGATACGGAGCATGACGGTCTACACATACGACCCGCCGGAGAGATTCGTGGCCGGGACGGTCGGGCAGCCGGGCGAGCGGACGTTCTACCTGCAGGCGAGCGCCCCCGGCCGGGTCACCAGCGTCGCGCTGGAGAAGTTCCAGGTCACGCTGCTGGCAGAGCGCCTGGACGAACTGCTGGACGAGGTCAACCGGCGCACCGGCGGGCTGGGCGGCGTCCCCGCGGCGGCGCCCACCGAGCTCACCGACGACGAGCCGCTGGACCTGCCCCTGATGGAGGACTTCCGGGTCGGGGCCATCGCCCTGGCGTGGGACGGCGAGGATCAGCGGGTGGTGATCGAGGCCCAGGAGGAGACCGAGACGCCGGTCGAGCCGCTGACCGAGGAGATCCCCGAGGACGGGCCCGGCGTGCTGCGGGTGCGGATCACGCCGGCCGAGGCGCGGGCGTTCACCCAGCGGGCGCTGCGGGTCGTGTCGCAGGGGCGGCCCCCGTGCCCGCTGTGCGGCCTGCCGCTGGACGCCGAGGGCCACATCTGCCCGCGGCAGAACGGCCACCGGGCGGCCGATGGCTGAGCCGGCCCGCACGAAGCGCCCGCAGCGGCCGCGGGGCAAACGGCGCCCGGGCGCTGGGGATCCGGCGCCTGCGGTCAGCCCGGCCGCGCCAGCCGGGGCGACCGCGGACGACCACGCGGCCGCGCTGGACTTCCTCGCCGCGGGTGAGCTGGAGATCGAGGGCCGCCTGGTCGCCGCCTCCAACGCCACGCTGTTCTGCACGGTGCGCCACCAGGGCCGGGAAGCCAAATGTGTGTACAAGCCGGTCGCCGGGGAGCGGCCGCTGTGGGACTTCCCGCCGGGCACCCTGGCGGACCGGGAGGTGGCCGCCTACGCCGTGTCCCGGGCGGCTGGCTGGGACCTGGTCCCGCCGACGCTGATGCGGGACGGCCCCTACGGTCCCGGCATGTGCCAGCTGTGGATCGATGCCGACCCGGCCACCGACCTGGTCGCGCTGGCCCGCAGCGCCGATCATCCGCAGCTGCGGGAGATGGCCGTCTTCGACGCGGTGGTCAACAACGCCGACCGCAAGATCGGCCACCTGCTCCCGCTGCCCGGCGGCCGCCTGTACGGCTGCGACCACGGGGTGTGCTTCGGCGAGGAGTACAAGCTCCGGACCGTGCTGTGGCAGTGGCGGGGCCTGGAGCTGCCCGGCAGCTCGGTGGCGGCGCTGGACCGGCTGGACGAGCAGATCACCGGCGGCGACCTCGGCCGCGAGCTGGCGGACCGCCTCTCGGCACCGGAACTGCTCGCCACCCGCAAGCGGATCGAGCTGCTGCGCCGGCACCGGGTCCACCCCTACCCCCCGGAGAACTGGCCGGCCGTTCCCTGGCCCCCGGTCTGACCGGCGGTCAGCGGCCGCCGGAGTCGCCGCGGCGCCGCAGGTAGCGCTCGAACTCCCGGGCGATCGCGTCGCCGCTGGCCTCCGGCAGGTCGGTGGCGTCCTTGGCCTCTTCCAGGGTCCGGACGTAGTCGGCCACCTCGGTGTCCTGCTCGGCCAGCTCGTTGACGCCGCGCTCCCACGCCCGCGCCTGCTCGGGCAGGTCGGCCAGGGGCAGGGACACGTCGAGCACATCCTCCACCCCGCGCAGCAGGGCCAGCGTCGCCTTGGGGCTGGGCGGCTGGGCCACATAGTGCGGGACCGAGGCCCACAGGGACACGGTGCGGATGCCGGCGTCGCTGCAGGCGTGCTGGAGCACGCCCACGATCCCGGTGGGGCCCTTGTACTCCACCGGCTCCGCGTGCAGGTCCGAGGCGACCTCCGGGTCGGACGCGGCGACCGTCACCGGCACCGGCCGGGTGTGCGGCGAATCGGCCAGCAGGGCGCCCAGCAGCACCACCATCTCGGCGCCGAGATCGGTGAACGCCTTGACGAGCTCGGCGCAGAACGCCCGCCAGCGCATGTTCGGCTCAATGCCCTGCACCAGCACCACATCCCGGCCCATACCCGCCGGGGTGGTCACCGAGAGCCGGGTGGTCGGCCAGATCAGCTCCTCGGTCTTGCCGTCGGTGACTTCCATCATCGGGCGGGTGACCTGGAAGTCGTAGTAGTCCTCGGGGTCGATGGCACCCGCGCTGGCCGTGTCCCAGACGGTGGTCAGGTGGTTGACGGCCCCGCTGGACGCCTCCCCGGCGTCGTTCCATCCCTCGAAGGCGGCGATGATCACCGGTGAGGTGAGCTTGCCGATGCCGTCGAGCTCGATCGCCGCCACCTCCTTCCTCGCAGCCGGCCGCCTGCGGATGCCTCCAGGTTACGTGCTCGGTCATGATCACCGATCACCCCGGCTGGCGGCCAGGGGGCAGCCGGAGGGTCCCAGGGTGCCCTGCCCGACTGACCGTACAATGAGGAGCCTATGGCCATCAGTTCCCGGCTGCGCGGGGCAGCGGCGGAATTCCGCGCGGCCCTTGCCGAGCGCGTCGTGGTGGCCGACGGGGCGATGGGGACGATGCTGCAGGGCAGCACCGCCGCGATCAGCGATTTCGAGGGCCACGAGGGCTGCAACGAGATCCTCAACCTGACCCGGCCGGACATCGTGCGGTCCATTCACGACGGCTATCTCGAAGCCGGCGTGGACGTGATCACCACCAATACATTCGGCGCGAACCTGGGTAACCTCGGCGAATACGGCATCAGCCAGCGGATCGGCGAGCTGTCCGAGGCCGGTGCCCGGATCGCCCGCGAGGCAGCTGACGCCTGGTCCACCGGGCGCCACCCGCGGTGGGTGCTGGGGTCGGTGGGCCCGGGCACCAAGCTGCCGACCCTCGGCCACGTGCGGTTCGCCGAGCTGCGGGACAGCTACCAGCGCAACGCGGCGGGGCTGCTGCGCGGCGGGGTGGACGGGATCGTGATCGAGACCTGCCAGGACCTGCTGCAGGCCAAGGCCGCGATCATCGGCGCCCGGCGGGCGATCGCCGCCGCCGGGACCGGCGTCCCGGTGATCGCCCAGGTCACCATCGAGACCACCGGCTCGATGCTGCTCGGCAGCGAGATCGGCGCGGCCCTCACCGCGCTGACCCCGCTCGGCATCAGCCTGATCGGCCTCAACTGCGCCACCGGGCCCACCGAGATGAGCGAGCACCTGCGGTACCTGGCGGGCCATTCGCTGGTGCCGCTCTCCTGCATGCCCAACGCGGGCCTGCCGGAGCTGACCGCCGACGGCGCCCGCTACCCGCTCACCCCGGCCGCCCTGGCCGACGCGCACGAGGCCTTCACCCGGGAGTTCGGCCTGGCGCTGGTGGGCGGCTGCTGCGGCACCACCCCGGAGCACCTGGCGGCGGTGGTGGACCGGGTGCACCGGCGGCCGCTGACCCGGCGCCGGCCCCGGCCGGAGCCCGGCGTCGCCTCCCTCTACCAGCATGTCCCGTTCCGCCAGGAGACCGCGTTCCTGTCGATCGGGGAGCGCACCAACGCCAACGGGTCCAGGGCCTTCCGGGAGGCGCTGCTGGCGGGCCGCTTCGAGGACTGCGTGCAGATCGCCCGGCAGCAGACCCGCGACGGCGCGCACCTGCTGGACGTGTGCGTGGACTACGTCGGCCGGGACGGGGTGGCCGACATGACCGAGATCGCCGGCCGGCTGGCCACCGCGGCCACCCTGCCGCTGGTGATCGACTCCACCGAGCCGGACGTGATCCGGGCCGGGCTGGAGGCGCTGGGCGGGCGGGCCGTGGTGAACTCGGTCAACTACGAGGACGGCGACGGCCCGGACTCACGGATCGCCCGGGTCATGCCGGTCATCGCCGAGCACGGAGCCGCGGTGGTCGCGCTCACCATCGACGAGCAGGGCCAGGCCCGGACCGCGGAGTGGAAGGTCGCGGTGGCCACCCGCCTGATCGAGGACCTCACCCGCAACTGGGGCATCCGCCGCTGCGACATCATCGTGGACTGCCTGACCTTCCCCATCGCCACCGGCCAGGAGGAGACCCGCCGGGACGCGCTGGAGACGATCGAGGCGATCCGGGAGGTCAAGCGGCGCTACCCGGACGTGCAGACGACCCTGGGCGTGTCCAACGTCTCCTTCGGGCTCAGCCCGGCCGCCCGGGCGGTGCTGAACTCCGTCTTCCTCGACGAGTGCGTGCGGGCCGGGCTCGACTCGGCCATCGTGCATCCGTCGCGGATCGTGCCGATCGCCCGGATCCCCGGCGAGCAGCTGCAGGCGGCGCTGGACCTGGTCTATGACCGCCGCCGGGATGGCTACGACCCGCTGGCGCGGCTGCTGGAGCTGTTCGAGGGGGTGGACGCGGCCTCCGCCAGGGCCAGCCGGGCGGCCGAGCTGGCGGCGCTGCCGCTGTGGGAGCGGCTCAAGCGCCGGATCATCGACGGCGAGCGGGCCGGCCTGGAGCCCGACCTGGACGAGGCCCTCCGCCAGCGGCCCGCCCTGGAGATCATCAACGATGTCCTGCTGGACGGCATGAAGACGGTCGGCGACCTGTTCGGCTCCGGGCAGATGCAGCTGCCGTTCGTGCTGACCTCCGCCGAGGTCATGAAAGCCGCGGTGGGCTACCTGGAGCCGCACATGGAGCGGTCCGGCGACGGCGGCAAGGGCAGGATCGTGCTGGCCACGGTCAAGGGCGACGTGCACGACATCGGCAAGAACCTGGTCGACATCATCCTCACCAACAACGGCTACGAGGTGATCAACCTCGGCATCAAGCAGCCGGTGTCGGCCATCGTGGACGCCGCGCTGCAGCATGACGCCGACGTGATCGGCATGTCGGGGCTGCTGGTGAAGTCCACCGTGGTGATGCGGGACAACCTGGCCGAGCTGAACTCGCGCGGCCTGGCCGGGCGCTGGCCGGTCCTGCTCGGCGGCGCCGCCCTCACCCGGCCCTATGTGGAGCAGGACCTCGCGGCCCTGTTCGGCGGCGAGGTCCGGTACGCCCGGGACGCGTTCGAGGGGCTGCGGCTCATGGACGCGGCCATGGCCGTCAAGCGCGGCGAGGCCGGCGCGGCGCTGCCGCCGGTGCGCGAGCGGCGGGTGACGGCCAGGGCCCGGCTGCGGCTGACTGAGCCCGGGGCCATGCCCGCCCGGTCCGGCGTGCGCACCGACCACGAGATCCCGGCCTTCCCGTTCCACGGCGACCGGATCGTCAAGGGCATCCCGCTCGCCGCCTACGCGGCCTTCCTGGATGAACGCGCCACCTTCATGGGCCAGTGGGGCCTCAAGCCGGCCCGCGGCCACGGCGGGCCGGGCTACGAGGAGCTCGCCGAGACGGAGGGGCGGCCGCGGCTGCGGATGTGGCTGGAACGGGTGCAGACCGAGAGCCTGCTCCAGGCCGCCGTGGTCTACGGCTACTTCCCGGCGGTCAGTGAGGGCAACGACCTGGTGGTGCTGGACTCCGGCGGCGGTGAGCGGGAGCGGTTCACCTTCCCGCGCCAGCGCCACGACCGCCACCTGTGCCTGGCCGACTTCTTCCGGCCGCGCGAGTCCGGCGAGACCGACCTGGTCTGCTTCCAGCTGGTCACCGTCGGCTCCAGGATCAGCGAGGCCACGGCTGCCCTGTTCGCCAAGGACGCCTACCGCGACTACCTGGAGCTGCACGGCCTGTCGGTCCAGCTCACCGAGGCGCTGGCCGAATACTGGCACAGCCGGGTCCGCGCCGAGCTGGGCCTGGCCGCGTTCGACCCGCCGGACCTGGACGGCATCCTCAAGGTCTGCTACCGCGGCTGCCGGTACTCCTTCGGCTACCCGGCCTGCCCGGACCTGGAGGACCGGGCAAAGATCGTCCGGCTGCTCGACCCGGCCCGGGTCGGCGTCACGCTGTCCGAGGGGTTCCAGCTCGCACCCGAGCAGTCCACCGACGCGCTGATCACCCACCACCCCGACGCGACTTACTTCTCCGCGTGACTCACGGCGGCGACGCGCCTTCCAGCGCCCCGGAGGCGATCGAGGGTCGGCGCCGCCATCTCCAGGCCGTGCTGTTCGACATGGACGGCCTGCTGGTGGACTCCGAGCCGCTGTGGTTCGAGAACGAGCGCCACGTCATGGCGCGGATGGGCAGCGGCTGGACCCGCGCCGACCAGGAGCGCCTCATCGGCGGGTCGCTGAGCCACTCGGTCGGGTACATGGCGGCCAGGGCCGCCCGGCCGGCCCCGCCGGAGGTGATCGGCCGCTGGATGGTGGAGGGCATGGCCGCCCTGATCCGGGAGCGGGGGGTGCCGCTCAAGCCGGGCGCGGCTGGGCTGCTGACGGCGCTGGCCGCCGCCGGGATCCCGGCCGCCCTGGTCACCTCCGCGGAGCGGGCCGTCATGGAGGCGGTCATCGAGGTGACCGGCATCGGCATGGCGGTGACGGTGTGCGCCGAGGACGTGACGCGCAGCAAGCCGGACCCGGAGCCCTACCGGCGGGCCGCGGCGCTGCTGGGCGCCGAGCCCGGCCGGTGCGTCGCGCTCGACGACTCGCCCACCGGCGTCGCCTCGGCCGAGGCAGCCGGCTGCGCCGTGGTCGCGGTGCCCAGCGTGCCCATGCCGGATCATCCCGGCCGGCTGGTCGTTTCCGCCCTGACCGCCCTTGACCTGCCCCGACTACAGGAGATAATCGCAAACCGGTATGGTGTGACAGGAGAATCTTGATTCGGTCACAATCCAGGAACGACATCTGTGCGGGTCTGGCACCTGGGTACAAGTCGGGTGCATCCTCCCGGTAATACCCGGTTACCCGCGTGCCCGGCATGGCCGGGCTCCTTTGATGTCCAGACTCGGTTTGGAGAACCATCCGCATGTCAGCGCCAATCGATGTCGGCACCACCGCTGAGGCGACCCCTGAGGCGGTACTGGCCGGCGTCAGCGGCAAGGTCATCCAGGGCCGGTCGCTCGGCCAGATCGCCTGGCTGCGGCTGCGCCGGGACAAGGTGGCGATGGCCGGGGGCATCTTCATCCTGGTGCTCATCCTGGTGGCCATCTTCGCCCCGTTCGTGGCGCAGAACCCCAGTACCTACCACTCGAACCTGATCAACGCGACCTTCAGCCGCCCGAACGGCGCCTTCGGCGGCATCAGCATGGCCCACCCGTTCGGCGTCGAGCCGGTGACCGGCCGGGACATGCTGGCCCGGATCGTCAACGGGGCGCGGTACTCGCTGCTGATCGGGTTCCTGGCCACCGTGCTGGCCGTCGTCATCGGCGTCCTCATGGGCGTCATCGCCGGGTACTTCGGCGGCTGGATCGACTCGGTGATCGCCCGGATGATGGACATCTTCCTGGCGTTCCCGCTGCTGGTGTTCGCGATCGCGCTGGTCGGGGTCATCCCGAACACCGCGTTCGGGCTGTCCGGCAACAGCCTGCGGGTGATGCTGCTGATCTTCGTGATCGGCTTCTTCGCCTGGCCATACATGGGCCGGATCATCCGCGGCCAGACCCTGTCGCTGCGGGAGCGGGAGTTCGTGGACGCCGCCCGGAGCCTGGGCGCCCGCGGCCCCTACATCCTGTTCCGGGAGCTGCTGCCGAACCTGGTGGCGCCCATCCTCGTGTACTCGACCCTGCTCATCCCCACCAACATCCTGTTCGAGGCCTACCTCGACTACCTGGGGGTGGGGCTCATCCCGCCCACCCCGAGCTGGGGCGGGATGCTGTCGGACGCGGTGAGCAACGGCTTCTACTCGCTCGACCCCATGTTCATGATCATTCCGGGTCTGGCCATCTTCATCACGGTCATGGCCTTCAACCTGTTCGGCGACGGGCTGCGCGACGCGCTCGATCCGAGAACCCGGTAGATCGCGGCTTTTATTCACCTGTAAGAACACGACAGGAGGCGCGTTACCCATGAGACGCAAGACCATCGGCCTTGCCTCGCTGGCCGCCGGCGCAGCACTCGTGCTCGCCGCGTGCGGTGGCAGCAGCGGAGGCGGAGGCGGCGGCACGTCCAGCACCGGGGCGTTCAACCAGGCAGTCACCCAGGTCGTCAACCCTTCCACCAAGAAGGGCGGCACGATCACCTTCGCCGACTCGAGCACGCCTGACTCGTTCGACGGCGGCAACACCTACTACGCCTGGGTGCTGAACTTCTCCCGGCTGTACGCGACCCCGCTGGTCACCTACAAGTCCTGCCCCGGCACCTGCGGCGCACAGATCGTGCCCGGGCTGGCGACCAGCCTCGGGCAGGTCAGCAACAACGGGCTGACCTGGACCTACCACCTCAAGTCCGGCGTCACCTACCAGGACGGCACCCCGGTGACCGCCCAGGACGTCAAGTACGCGGTGGAGCGCACCTACGACCGCGGCGTGCTGGCCAACGGGCCGTCCTACTTCCCGCAGCTGCTCACGGACCCGACCTACCCGGGCCCGTACAAGAACCCGTCCAAGAACAAGATGGGCCTGACCGCGATCGACACGCCCAACCCGACGACGGTCGTGTTCCACCTGCAGCACCCGTTCCCGGACTTCGACTACGTGGTGGCGTTCCCGCAGACCGCGCCGGTGCCGCCGAGCAAGGACACCGGGTCGAACTACCAGCTGCACGTCATGTCCACCGGGCCGTACATGTTCCAGAGCTACCAGCTCAACAAGCAGGCCACGCTGGTGCCGAACCCGAAGTGGAACCCGTCCTGGAACACCCAGGTCAAGCAGCTGGCCAGCAAGATCGTCATCGACCTGAACGTCAACGCCAACGACATCGACAACCGGCTCATGCAGGGCCAGATCAACGTGGACGCGGCCGGCACCGGCGTGCAGGCGGCGGCCCGGGCCAAGATCCTCAGCAACCCGTCGCTCAAGGCCAGCTCGGACAACCCGCTGGCCGGGTTCCTGTGGTTCTGGTACATCAACACCAAGGTCGCCCCGCTGAACAACCTCAACTGCCGGAAGGCGGTCGAGTACGCGGCCAACAAGGTGGACCTGCAGACCGCTTACGGCGGCCCGGTGGCCGGCGGCGCCATCGCCAGCACCGTGCTGCTGCCCAACCAGGTCGGCTACAACAAGTTCGACATGTACAACGCGACCACCAAGCCGACCGGTGACCTGACGTCCGCCAAGGCGGCGCTGAAGGCCTGTGGCCAGCCCAACGGCTTCACCACCGGCGCGGCCTACCGCAGCGACCGGCCCAAGGAGGTGCAGGCGGCGCAGGCGCTGCAGGCGGCGCTCGGCCGGGTCGGCATCAAGCTGCAGCTGCACGGCTACCCGTCGGGCAACTACTACACCAACTTCGCGGGCTCGCCGAGCTACGTCCACCAGCACCAGCTGGGCCTGGACATCGGCGGCTGGGCCGCGGACTGGCCGGACGGCTACGGGATGATGTGGGCGGTCACCGACGGCGCCTCGATCGTGCCGAGCGGCAACACCAACATCGGCGAGCTGAACGACCCGGTGGTCAACAACCTGTTCACCAAGGCGAACAACACCCCCAGCGCCTCCGGGCGGGCACAGATCTGGGGACAGATCGACCACCAGGTGATGTCGGACGCGGTCATCCTGCCCGAGGTGTACGCCAAGTCGCTGATCTTCCGGGATAAGAGCCTGACCAACGTGTACGTGCAGAGCTACTACGGCATGTACGACTACGGCGTGCTCGGCACCAAGTAGTCAGCCCGTCCAGGAAATAGAGAGCAGGTGAGAGTGCTGGCACGCGGCC
>JBLMWU010000333.1:0-10989 GCA_050257395.1 Gemmatimonadota bacterium
GCGTCTTGAACGACAGGGAGACGATCCACACCACCGGGATCAGCGCGACGATGATCGCGATGGTGTTCGCGGTGCCCCAGCCGGTCCGCTGCCGCGCCGTGGCTGCCATCAGCGCCACACCCCCATTGCTCGCATGGTGCACCTCATCGCCGGATGTCCGTTCCGGGAGCGGCGGTGCCGAAGCCCTTGATGAACACGACCGCGATCAACGCCACACAGATCAGGATGAGGATGGACAGGGCCGAGCCGATGCCCAGGTTCAGCCCTGTGAACAGGTTGTCGTAGGTCAGCATCGACACCGAGCCGGTGCCGTTGGTGCCGCTGGTGAGGATGTAGATGTTGTCGAAGATGCGGAACGCGTCCAGGGCCCGGAACAGCAGCGCCACCAGGATCGCCGGCTTCATGAGCGGGAGCATCACCCGGGTGAACCGCTGCCAGGCGGTCGCGCCGTCGACCTTGGCCGCCTTGAGCAGGTCCTCGGGCACCAGGGTCAGCCCGGCCATCAGCAGCAGCGCCATGAACGGCGTCGTCTTCCAGATCTCGGCCAGGATGATGACGGCGATCGCCTGGACCTGTGAGGTCAGCGGCGCCGCGTTGCCGAACGCGGCGGACAGGTAACCCGTGCTCGGTGTCCAGGCGTACTGCCAGCTGAACGCGGCGGCCACGGTCACGATCCCGTACGGGATCAGGCTGGTGGTGCGGACCGCGCCCCGGCCGAAGAGCGTCCGCCACATCAGCAGCGCCAGCAGCATGCCGAGGACCAGTTCGAAGGCCAGCGACACCACCGTGATGATCACGGTCACCGCCAGCGCCTCCCACCAGAACCCCGAGCTGAGCACGGCGCCGTAGTTGCTCAGCCCGACGAACTTGGTGAGTTGCGGCGCGGACATGACGTAGCGCTGCAGCGACAGGTAGATGGCATACCCGATCGGGTAGGCGGTGACCGCGATCATGACGATCACCGCGGGCGCGCACAGCCAGTAGGCCAGCCGGCGTTCCGCGCGGGCACCTTCGGACAGCCGGGCGCGGCGCCGGCCCCTGGCCGCGGGCTCCCGGGCGGTCACCGGAGGGGTGGTGGTCGTCATGGGTCCGCCTCTCTGTGCTCAAGCGGCGCGCTCACGGGGTCAGCCCCTTACCCTGGAGCGCGTTGTTGACCTGCGTCACCATGCTCCGCTCGGTGCTCACCGGGTTGATCGAGTTCGGCGGAGAGACCAGATGGTTGATCGCCACCGACACGACCTGATACAGCGGCGTCTTGGGCCGCACGGCCGCGTTCTGCACCTGGGCCAGGATCAGTTGCCGGAACGGGTAGGCGCTTTGCATCTGCGGGTTGCTGTAGACGCTGGCCAGCGTGGGCGGCAGCCCGCCCTTGACGGCGGCGGTCAGCTGGTTGGCGGCATTGCGCAGGCAGAGCGCGGCCTGGAAGGCCAGCCCGGGATGCGGTGAGTAGGAGCTGACCGCCAGGTCGATGCCGCCGATCGTCACCTTGG
The DNA here is from genome assembly GCA_050257395.1 of Gemmatimonadota bacterium. GTDB lineage: Bacteria > Actinomycetota > Actinomycetes > Streptosporangiales > Streptosporangiaceae > JAIRTY01. The sequence continues at coordinate 1,491 of JBLMWU010000333.1, forward strand.
CCGGGGTACCCGCGTCCACCCGCGGGTACGGCGCCCACTTGAAGACCTTGAACAGTTTCGGGTTGTCGGCCTTCATCGACGGATAAACGAAGGGGTAGTTCAGCTCGAACGCCGCTGAGCCGGCTTCCATGGCGAGCCGGTTGGCGTCCTCGTTCTGCACCGACAGCGACGGGTCCGCCGCGGACGACGTTGCCAGCTGCTTCATGATCGACAGCGCCCTGACCGCGGGCGGTCCCAGTCTCACGCGCTCACCGGTGGGTGACAGGATGCTGCCGCCCGCGCTGACCACGAGAGTGTTGAACCAGACGACGGTCCCCTCGTACTGGGCGCCCTGGATCTCGATGAGGTGCGGCTTGCCCTGCCTGGCCAGCGCCTCGGCGTCGGAGATCATCTGCGCCCAGGTCGCCGGTGGCCGCTTCACCAGGTCGGACCGATACCAGAGCAGCTGGGTGTTGCTGTTGTAGGGAACTGCCACCAGTTGCCCGTGCCAGATGGCGGTCTGCAGCGGCCCTTTCAGCGTGCCGGCCACAGCCGCCGCCTTGTAACTGCCGGTCCACGGCTTGATCCAGCCGGCCTGCGCGAACTCCGCTTCCCAGGTGACATCCAGCCCGAGGATGTCCATCTGCGTGTCGTGGGCCGCGAGCCGCCGGACCATCTGCAGCCGCTGCTGGTCAGCCGCGGTCGGCAGCTTCTGGTAGCTGATCTGGTAGCGTCCGTGGCTCTGCTTGCTGCAGTTCGTCGCAGCCTGCTGGATCGCGCCGGACGGGTCCGGGAAGTTGTAGAAGTTCAGCGTGACCGGGCCCGTGCCCGCCGACGAAGTCCCGCATGCAGCTAAACCGGCTGCGAGGGCGACTGCCAGGCCAGCTGCCGCCGCACGGCCGTGCTTGCCAAAGCGGGGGCCGACCACCCAACATCACCGCCCGGACCCCGGCTGCCAGCGGAGATGATCCACGCTGATCGTCCCCATTTGCCGGGTCGTGTTCCCGTCCTTACCCCTCTGCGGAGTCTGTATTCCACCGCGGGCGCTCAAGTCGTGGACGCTGGCCATGCCGGGCACGCCGGTGCGGGCCAGGCCGTGACCCTGGCGGATTCCTAATGGGAGGTGGCGGTGATGGTGGCGCTGCCCAGCACGGTGCCGCCGTCGTAGAACACAGCGGCCTGGCCCGGGGCCACGCCGCGGGCCGGCTCACCCAGGACGATGCGCACAGCTTCGCCGTCCGGGCTGACCCGCGCCGGGTGGATCTCGCCATGCGCCCGCAACTGGACCAGGCAGTGCAGCGGCGCCGCTGGCGGCGGGCAGCCCGTCCACACCGGCCGCTCTGCCACGATCTCGCGCACCTCCAGCCGGTCGCGGGTGCCGATGGTCACCGTCGCGGTCGCCGGCTCGATGTCCAGCACGTACCGGGGCCTGCCGTCAGCGGCCGGGCTGGTGACCCCGAGGCCGCGCCGCTGGCCGACGGTGAACCCGTACACCCCGTCGTGCCGGCCCACGGTGGCGCCGCTGCTGTCGACGATGCTGCCGGGCGCGCTGCCCAGGTGGCTGGCGAGGAACGCGCGGGTGTCGCCGTCCGGGATGAAGCACACGTCGTGGCTGTCGGGCTTGCTGGCGACCGCCAGCCCGCGGGCCGCGGCCTCCGCGCGGACCTCGGCCTTGGTGGAGTCGCCCAGCGGGAACATGGCCCGGCCCAGCTGCTCGCGGGTGAGCACCGCCAGCACGTAGGACTGGTCCTTGGCCGCGTCCACGCTGCGGCTCAGCACCCCGCCGGCCAGGCGCGCGTGGTGCCCGGTGCACACCGCGTCGAAGCCCAGCGCGACCGCCCGGTCCAGCACCGCCGCGAACTTGATCTTCTCGTTGCAGCGCAGGCACGGGTTGGGGGTGCGGCCGCGGGCGTACTCGGCCACGAAGTCGCTGACCACGTCCTGGCGGAACCGCTCGGCCAGGTCCCAGACGTAGAAGGGGATGCCGATCACGTCGGCCGCCCGCCTGGCGTCCCGCGCGTCCTCCAGGGTGCAGCAGCCCCGGGCGCCGGACCGGTACGACTCGGGGTTGGCGGACAGCGCAAGATGAACGCCGGTCACCTCATGACCGGCGTCCGCCGCCCGCGCCGCGGCCACCGCGGAGTCCACCCCGCCCGACATGGCCGCCAGCACCCGCATCCTCGCCATCCCCTTCAGCCTAAAGGCGGGGGCGGTCAGCTGCGGCCGGCCCGGCGGGCGCGCTCCACCGCCTCGCCGATGACCTCCGCCACGGCCAGCACGTCCGCCTGGGTGGAGGTGGCGCCCAGGGTGAACCGCAGCGACCCCCGGGCCCGCGCCTCGTCCGCGCCCATGGCGAGCAGCACGTGGCTGGGCTGCGCGACCCCGGCGGTGCACGCCGACCCGGTCGAGCAGGCGATGCCCTTGGCGTCCAGCAGCATCAGCAGCGCGTCGCCCTCGCAGCCGGGGAACGAGAAGTGCGCGTTGCCCGGCAGCCGGCCCGGCCCGGGCGGCGCGCCGTTCAGCACCGCGTCCGGCACCGCGGCGAGGATCCGGGCGATCAGCTCGTCCCGCAGCCCGGCGAGCCGGGCCGCCTCGTCGTCCCGGCGCTTGACCGCGAGCAGGGCCGCGACCGCGAACCCGCGGATCGCGGGCGCGTCCAGGGTCCCGGACCGCACGTCGCTCTCCTGGCCGCCGCCGTGCAGCACCGGCACCGGCCGCACCCCGCGGGCCAGCAGCAGCGCCCCGGCCCCGATCGGCCCGCCGATCTTGTGCCCGGTGAGGGTGAGCGCGTCCGCGCCGCTGGCCGCGAAGTGGACCGGGATCTGCCCGGCCGCCTGGACCGCGTCGGTGTGGAAGGGGATCCCGTGCTCGCGGGCCACCGCGGCGAGCCCGGCGACCGGCTGCACCGTGCCGACCTCGTTGTTGGCCCACATGACGCTGATCATGGCGACGCTGCCGGGGTCGTCGCCGATGGCCTCGCGCAGCGCCTGCGGGGTCAGCAGCCCGGTGCCGTCCACCGGCAGCCAGCCCGCTTCCGCGCCCTGGTGGGCGGCCAGCCACTCCACCGAGTCGAGCACGGCGTGGTGCTCCACCTCGGTGGCCAGCACCCGGCGGCGGCGGCCGTCCTCCGCCCGCCGCGCCCAGTACAGGCCCTTGACCGCCAGGTTGTCGGCTTCGGTGCCGCCGCTGGTGAAGATCACCTCACTGGGGCGGGCGCCGTAGGCCTCCGCGAGCTGCTCGCGGGACTCCTCCACCACCCGGCGGGCCCGCCGCCCGGCATTGTGCAGGGACGACGGATTGCCCAGCTGCGCGAGCTCCTCGGCCATCGCCGCGATCGCCTCCGGCATCATCGGCGTGGTCGCGGCGTGGTCGAGGTAGACCGCGCAGCCAGGCGCGCGCTGCGGATCGCCCTCCGCCGGGCCGGTGTACCCCATGACGGCCCTCAGCCTAGTCGCCGCGGCCGGGTATCCGCCCCTGCCGGGATGGCCGGCTGACGGTGCCCACTCAGCCCTGGGATCGCCTGGTGACCTCTTCGGTCAGCTGTGGCACGACCTTGAACAGGTCGCCCACCACCCCGAAGTCGGCCAGCTCGAAGATGGGCGCCTCGGGGTCCTTGTTGATCACCATGATGTTCTTGGAGGTCTGCATGCCGGCCCGGTGCTGGATCGCCCCGGAGATGCCGACCGCCACGTACAGCTGCGGGGAGACGGTCTTGCCGGTCTGGCCGACCTGGAACTGGTGCGGGTACCAGCCCGCGTCGGTCGCGGCGCGCGAGGCCCCGACGGCCGCGCCGAGCGAGTCGGCCAGCCCCTCGATCAGGGCGAAGTTCTCGCCGCTGCCGACGCCGCGGCCGCCGGAGACGATGATCGACGCCTCGGTGAGCTCGGGCCGCTCGCCGCGCTCGGCCACCACCCGGTCGGTCACCCGGGCGGCCTTGGCCGCGTCGCTCAGCTCGACCGCCACCTGCTCGATCTCCCCGGCGGCGGGCGCGGGCTCGGGCGCCGTCGAGTTCGGCCGCACGGCGATGATCGGGGTGCCGGCCTTGACCCGGGACTGGACGATGATGGCGCCGCCGAAGATGGACTGCTCCGCGACGATCCCGCCGTCCCCCGACGACAGGCCCACCACGTCGGTCAGCACGCCGGAGCCGGTCTTGACCGCCAGCCGGCCCGCGATCTCCTTGCCCTCGCCGGTGGCGGCGAGCAGCACCGCGGCGGGGGACTTGCCCGCGACCAGGGTGGCCAGCACCTCGGCCACCGGGGCGACCACGTAGTCGCTGACGTCGCCGCCGGCCACGTAGATCTTGGCGGCGCCGTACTCGGCCAGCCGGTCGCGGGCGCCGTCGGCGCCCTCGCCCGCCCACACCACGGCGGGCTCGCCGAACTGGCGGGCCAGCGTCAGCAGTTCCAGGGTTACTTTCTTGACGGACTCGCCGGAGTGATCGGCGAGGACCAGGATCTCAGCCATGGGCGGCAGCCCCTCCAGGTATTTCGGTGACGTCAGCGCGGGCGGGCGGATCCGCCGGATCAGATGAACTTCTGCGAGGCGAGGTACTCGGCCGCCTTGCTGCCGCCGTCGCCTTCGTCCTTGACAACGGTGCCCGCCTGGCGCGGCGGGCGCTTGGCGAAGCTCACCACCTCGGTCGCGGCCGCGCCGAGGCCGACCTGGGCCGCGTCGATCCCGGCGTCCGCCAGGCTCAGCGTCTCGACCGGCTTCTTCTTGGCTGCCATGATCCCCTTGAAGGACGGGTACCGCGGCTCGTTGATCTTCTCCACCACGCTGATCACCGCGGGCAGGCTGGACTCGACCTTGTCGTAGCCGTACTCGGTCATCCGCTCGATCCGGATGGCGCTCCCGTCCACCTCGACCTTGCGGGCCAGCGAGACCTGCGGCACGCCGAGCCGCTCCGCCAGCATGGACGCCATCACGCCCATCCGCGCGTCGGTCGACTCCGAGCCGAGGATGACCAGGTCGAAGCCGATCCGCTGGAGGACCGTGGCCAGGGCCAGGGAGGTACCCAGGCCGTCGCTGCCCGCCAGGCCGTCGTCGAGCAGATGCACGGCCTTGTCCGCGCCCATGGACAGCGCCTTGCGGATGGCCTCCGTGGCCTTGTCCGGGCCCATGGACAGGATGGTGACCTCACCGCCGTGCGCCTCGGCAAGGCGCAGGCCCTCCTCGATCGCGTACTCGTCGAGTTCGTTGATGACCCCGTCGACGGAGGCGCGGTCCAGGCGGGAGTCGTCGGCCCGCAGGGTCCGCTCCGCCCACGTGTCGGGGACCTGCTTCACGCAAACAACGATGTTCATGACCGGCGGCCGACCTCCTGCCTTCGAGTGCTCACGGCCGGGACTGGGCCGGCACGTCAAGACTGCCAAACTACCCGGGCGTACGGCACCCCGGGGTGTCCTCAGCCCTTATGTTACTTGCTGGTAGCTTAGCCGGTCGCGCGGGTCCCCCGCAGCCGCAGGTCAGCCGGTGATGCCCGCGGCCCGCTCGGCCGCCTCCACCACGTTGGCGAGCAGCATCGCCCGGGTCATCGGGCCGACCCCGCCGGGCATCGGCGCCAGGTACCCGGCCACCTCCGCCACCTCCGGGGCGACGTCGCCGACCAGCCCCGCGTCGGTCCGGGTGATGCCCACGTCCACCACGGCCGCGCCGGGCCTGACCATGTCCGCGGTGACCAGGCCCGGCCGGCCCGCCGCCACCACCACGATGTCGGCCGCCCGGGTGTGCGCGGCCAGGTCCTTGGTGCCGGTGTGGCACAGCGTCACGGTGGCGTTCTCGCTGCGGCGGGTCAGCAGCAGGCCCAGCGCCCGGCCCACGGTGATGCCGCGGCCGATCACGGTCACCTCGGCCCCCGCGATCGGCACCTCGAAGCGGCGCAGCAGCGCCACGATCCCGCGCGGCGTGCACGGCAGCGGACCGGGCTCGCCCAGCACCAGACTGCCCAGGCTGGCGGGGTGCAGCCCGTCCGCGTCCTTGGCCGGGTCCATCCGGCGCAGCACCCGGTGCTGGTCCAGCCCGGCCGGCAGCGGCAGCTGGACGATGTACCCGGTGCAGGCCGGGTCGGCGTTCAGCTCGTCCACCACCGCCTCGACCTGCTCCTGGGTGGCGTCCGCGGGCAGATCCCGGCGCAGGCTGGCGATGCCCACCTGGGCGCAGTCCCGGTGCTTGCCGTTCACGTAGGCGTGGCTGCCGGGGTCGTCCCCGACCAGCACCGTGCCGAGCCCCGGCGCCACGCCGCGCCCGGCCAGCACCCGCACCCGGCGGGCCAGGTCCTCCTTGATCTCGGCGGCGGTCGCCTTGCCGTCGAGGATGCGCGCGGTCACGCCGCGCCCCGGACGGAGGTGCTCGTCATCGCGTCCCCTGCACTCGGTCTCGAACGGTCATCGCTGTGATTATCGGGCAGTCAGTGAAAGAAGTGACGTACGCCCGAGAAGTACATCGTGATCCCGGCTTTGTCGGCAGCCGCTATTGACAGCTTGTCGTTCACCGACCCGCCCGGCTGGACCACCGCCCGCACCCCCGCCTCGATCAGGACCTCCAGCCCGTCGGCGAACGGGAAGTACGCGTCGCTGGCCGCCACCGAGCCGGCCGCCCGCTCCCCTGCCCGGGCGACCGCCAGCCGCGCCGAATCCACCCGGTTGACCTGGCCCATGCCCACCCCGACCGCGGCCCGGCCGGCGGCCAGCAGGATCGCGTTGGACTTCACCGCCCGGCAGGCCCGCCAGGCGAACGCCAGGTCGGCCAGGGTCTGCCCGTCTGCAGCCGCCCCCGTCCGCAGCTCCCAGCGGGCCGGGTCATCGCCGGGGGCGTCGAACAGGTCGGCGGACTGCACCAGCAGCCCGCCGTCCACCTGCCGCCACTCGGTCCGCCGGCCGCCGGCCGCGGCCCCCGCCGCGGTGGCGGGCGGCTCGCAGGTCAGCAGCCGCAGGTTCTTCCTGGCGACCAGCAGGTCGAGCGCGCTGGACGCGAACGCGGGCGCCACGATCACCTCGGTGAAGATGTCCGCGAGCTGGCGGGCCATCTCCTCGCTGACCTCACGGTTGGCGGCGACCACCCCGCCGAACGCGGACACCGGGTCGGTGGCGTGCGCCTTGCGGTGCGCCTCGGCGATGTCGGCGCCCACGGCGATCCCGCACGGGTTGGAGTGCTTGATGATCGCCACGGCGGGCTCGGTGAAGTCGTAGGCGGCCCGCAGCGCCGCGGCGGCGTCCACGTAGTTGTTGTAGGACATGGCCTTGCCGTGCAGCTGGGTGGCGCTGGTCAGGCCCCCCGCGGCGGCCGGCTGCTGCCCGGGCCGGCCCGGCAGGTAGAGGGCCGCGCCCTGGTGCGGGTTCTCCCCGTACCGCAGCACCTCCCGGCGCGACCACAGGCCCGCCATGACGTCCGGCCAGCCGCTGTCCTGGGCGGTCTGGTCCGGCGCGTAGGCCGAGGCGTACCAGGACGCGATCGCCACGTCGTAGGCGGCGGTCATGGCGTACGCCTGCGCCGCCAGCCTGCGCCGCTGCTCGAGGGTGAATCCGCCGGCCGACACCGCCTCGATCAGCTCGCCGTAGGCGGCCGGGTCGGTGACCACCGCCACGTTCGCGTGGTTCTTGGCCGCGGCCCGGACCATGGCCGGGCCGCCGATGTCGGTCTGCTCGACGCACTCCTCCGGCGGCGCCCCGCTGCCGACCGTCGCCTCGAACGGGTACAGGTTGGACACCAGCAGCTGGAACGGCTCGATGCCCAGCTCGGTGAGCTGCCCGGCGTGCGCGGGCTGGCGCAGGTCGGCGAGCAGCCCGGCGTGCACCCCGGGGTGCAGGGTCTTGACCCGGCCGTCCAGGCACTCGGGGAACCCGGTCACCTCCTCCACACCGGTCACCGGCACGCCGGCCGCGTTGATCGCCGCCGCCGTGCTGCCGGTGCTGACGATCTCGACGCCGTCGGCCGCCAGGGCCTGCGCCAGGGCCTCCAGCCCGGTCTTGTCGTAGACGCTGATCAGGGCCCGCTTGATGGGAACCTTCGTCACGTCCCGATCCTCACCTTTCTGCCCTGCACCGACCATCCGTCGCGGACCATCCGGCCCACGGTGTCCACCAGCAGCGCCCGCTCGGCCACCTTGATCCGCTCGTGCAGCGCCGCCTCGTCGTCATCATCGCGGATGGCGACGGCCTGCTGCGCGATCACCGGGCCGGTGTCGGTGCCCTCGTCCACCATGAACACGGTGCACCCGGTGACCTTCACCCCGTATGCCAGGGCGTCCCGCACCGCGTGCATGCCGGGGAAGGCGGGCAGCAGGGCCGGGTGGGTGTTGATGAAACGGCCGCCGAACGCGTCCAGGAAGTCGCGGCCGACCAGCTTCATGAACCCGGCGGACACCACCAGGTCGGGCGCGAACGTGGCGCAGATCTCGGTGAGCGCGGCGTCCCAGGCCTCCCGGTCGCGGTAGTCCTTGACCCGGCACACGAACGCTGGGATCCCGGCCTCCTCCGCACGTGAGAGCCCGGCGATGCCCTCGCGGTCGGCGCCCACCGCCACCACGGTGGCGCCGTAGCTCTCGTCGGCCGCCGCCGCCAGCAGTGCCTGCAGATTCGTCCCCGCGCCCGAGACCAGGACGACCAGGCGTGCACGCATGCCGCCACCCTAACGGGAGCGCCCGCGCCCGGTCCCGCCCGGCTCCTTCCTGGCCCTCGCTCGGGTGCCAGGGAGATATGCGTCACATTTTCGCAGTTCAAGATGGGGCAGCTTGGCGGATCCGGCCAGGGCAGCCAGCGGCTGCGGGCACACTTGGGGGTTATGCCCCCCTCTGATGACTATCGTCCGGACGAGCGGCCGGGCGGGGCTGTGCTGTCCCCGCCGCCGCGTCTGGAGTCCCCCCTTCCGCCCGCGCCGCCGCAGGCCGGGCCGCCAGGCCCGGCCGGCCAGCCGCCCGCGCCGCCGCCGGCCCGGCAGCCGCGTGCGCACCGCCCGCCAGCCGCCCGCGCCCACCAGCACCGGGCCACCGCCGGGCTGTTCCTGGCCATGCTCAGCCTGTTCGGCCTGCTGGCGATCAGCAACTTCGGCCGTGGCATCGCCATCGTGGCCTTCTCCCTGCTGGCCGGCGTGGTCGCGACCTGGTTCTCCGCGACCGCCATCGGCCGCGCCCGCCACCACGGCATGGCGCTGCCGCGCGGCTCGATCACCGCGCTGGTGATCGCCAGCATCGGGATGGCGATGAGCGCCATCCTGCTGGCCGGGTTCGCGGTGATGGGCAGGCAACTCACCTCCTACTCCCACTGCCTGACCGCGGCCAACACGCTGGCCGCCCAGCAGACCTGCGAGCACCAGTTCACCGGCTCGATGACCGGCATGCTGAAAGGGTTCCGCGGCTGATTTCTCTGGCCCTCGCTCGCCTCCGGGCTCTTTCTTGGCCCTCGCTCGCCTCCGGGCCGCTCGAGCCCGCCGTCTTCCCTCCTCGCTCCTCGCTGCGCTCGTCGCTCGTCAGTCCAGACGGCGGCGCGGCCCTTCGGCTCGCTCCGGCCTGGGCGCACCGCGC
>JBLMWU010000334.1:0-9316 GCA_050257395.1 Gemmatimonadota bacterium
GGCGGCGCCCGGCAGCAAGGCGGGCCCGCAGGCCGCTGCGGCGGGCGGCAAGGCGGGCCCGCAGGCTGCTGCGGCGGGCGGCAAGGCGGGCCAGGAAGCCGCCACCGCGGCCGGCCCGAAGGCCGAGCCGCCGCTGACCCCGCGGCAGGGCCAGGTCACACCCGCGGCCCCGGAGCACACGCCCGCCGCGGCGGCCGCGCCGGGCGCAGCCGCCGTCCCGGGGACCCGGGCCGAGCCGCCGCTGACCCCGAGGCCGGGGCTGGTCCCGCCGTCGCAGCCCGTGCCAGCGGCGGCGGGCCGGCGGCCGGGCCCGGCAGGCGCGGAGCCGGTGCCGCCCGCCGTCCCGGCCGCTGGGAGCGGGCAGGCCGCGGGGGACGGACAGGCCGCGACGTCCGGGCAGACGGTGCTGGACCAGCCAGCGGCACAGCCCGGCAAGACCGGCCCGGCAGCACAGCCTGGCCCGGCAGCGCAGCCAGGGCAGACGGTGCTGGACCAGCCAGCGGCACAGCCCGGCAAGACCGGCCCGGCAGCGCAGCCTGGCCCGGGAGCACAGCCTGGCAAGAGCGGTGCGCCGGCGGGCGGGAAGGCCGGGCCCACCCCGGCGGCCCCGTCTGCGCCGGCCGGGGCCACGCCAGCGGACCGGAAGCCGGTCAGCGGGCCAGCGGGCGGTCTGGACCTGGTGGCCGGGGGCGGGACGGCGGACGCGGCCCGGGGGACGGACCGGCCCGGCGGCCGCGGGAACACCCGGCCCGGCGGCCGGGCCGCGGCAGGCCCGGACCGCGGCGGGCGGCCCGGCCGCCGGCGGCACAGCGGCCGCTGGCTCGCGGGGGCCGCGCTCATGGTGACCGTGCTGATGGTGGTGTTCGGCTGGCTGGTGCCGTACTGGTCCGGGCCCGGTGGCGGGCTGCGCAGCATCATCGGCTACGGCCGTGCGCCCCTGCCGGCCCGGCCGGTGCCGCGGGTCCCGGTGCCCGGGCAGCCGGGCGGCTACGTGCGCGCGCACCGGAACCAGGCAGGCGGGGGACAGGCAGGGACCACGCCGTCCGTGACCGGGCGTGCCTCGAAGCCGGTGGTCGGAGCCCAGCTCATGGCGTATCCCGGCGCGCTGGACCTCGGCTACCGGTCCGCCGGCACGATCGTCATCGCCGCCCCGCACGGGCCGGTGACCTGGTCCGCGCGCAGCTCATCCGCGCAGGTGAGGCTCAGCAGGCAGGCCGGCACGCTCGGCCGCGGCCAGCGGGCGGGCCTGGCGGTGGCCGTCCGGTCCGCGGCCGGGGGCTCGGCGTTCATCGAGATCTGGCCGGGCGCGCTGACGATCCCGGTGACCTGGAGCGCACCGGGCGGATGCACGCCCTCGCCGTCCCCGCCCCCGCCCTCCCCCTCACCCGCGCCGTCGCCGCCACCGCCCGGCACGCCGACTCCGTCACCGGACCCGCCGGCGTCGTCGCCCGGGTCGCCGACGACGTCGGGGCCTGACTCCGGGTCGCCCACCCCCGCGCCGCCCGCTGGCTCGGGCTCGGCCTCGGCCAGCGGCTCCGGCTCGCCCGCCGCGGCGCACGGGCCGGCCGCGGCCTACCAGCTGCGGCGCGCGGCGGCACACTGCGGCGGCGCCCGGGTGATCGGCCCCGGCGGCACGCCCCGGTCGGGACCGGTCACCGGCCGGTAGCGGCCCCGCCCTGGCCGCGGCCACCCGGCTGCGGCCAGGGCGGGGCGGTCAGCGCACCAGCTCCTCGGCGATGATCGCCTGCTGGATGCCCAGCGGGCCCTGGTACAGGCGGGCCGAGCGGACCTCCCGGTAGAGGCGCTCCAGCGGGTGCCCGCGCCGCGTCGCGTCCGTGCCGTGCACCTGCATGGCGCCGTCCACCACGAACTCGGCCGTCTGGGTGGCGAACAGCTGGGCCATGGCGGACTGGCCGCGGGCTGGCCCGCCCGCGTCGCGGGCAGCCGCCGCGGCGTACACGAGCAGCCAGGCGGCTTCGGTCCGGGTGGCCATCTCGGCCAGCAGGTAGGCGATGGACTGCCTGCTCGCCGGGTCGGCGCCGGCCGCCTCCAGGCCCCGCAGGCGGCTGGCGGTCAGCTCCAGCGCGGCCCGGGCCATGCCCACGGCAAACGCCCCGCCGGCGGGCCGGAACGCGGTCAGGGTGCTGGTGGCGATCGGGAATCCCTGGCCGGGCTCGCCCAGCATGTCGTCGCGGGACACCGGCACCCCGTCGAAGGTCAGGCAGCCGACCGGGTGGCCGCCGGCGATCTCCAGCCGGTCCCCGGACAGCCCGGGCCGGATCGCCGGCACCACAAAGGCACTCACGCCGGCGTCGCCCTCACCAGGCCCGGTGCGGGCGAACACCGTGTAGAAGTCGGCGTCGGGGGCGTTGTACACCCAGTCCTTCTCCCCGGTCAGCCGCCAGTCGTCGCCGTCCGGCTCGGCGATCATCTCCACCACCGGCGCGTTGGCCTCGGTGTGCCTGCCGGGCTCGGTGAGGGCAAGCGAGGCCACGGCGTCACCGGCGGCGACAGCCGGCAGCCAGCGCTCCACCTGCTCGGGTGAGCCGGCGTGCAGCACCGGGTAGGTGCCGATGCCCTGCAGCAGCAGGACCAGCGCGGCGCCGGTGCACTCGGCGGCCAGCGCCTCCCACAGCACGCACAGCTCCACCGCGGGCACGGTGCGCGAGCCCGGGGCGGCGGACGGGCCGGGGAAGAGGCGGGCCAGCAGGCCCAGCCGGCCCATCGCCTTGATGAGGTCCCGGTTCACCTCCCCGGGCTGGCGTGTTTCGGCGATTACGCGCAATTCGGCCGCGGCGAGCTGGCGCACTTCGTGTGCGAGGGCGCGCTGGGCCGGGCTGAGCGTGAATGCTGACACGACTGGTTCCTGCCGCACCGTCACTGGAACCCCCCTGGTCCGGGATAAAAAGGAACGGGCCACCCGGAGGCGCCCGGCGGCGCCGCACCGGCCGTTTCTCTGGTGCGGGAGAGAACCGGCACAGCCACTGGGATGGTAAAACCGCCATTACCGGTCTGGCGATCAGCGGGGGATGCATGATCGGCGCGCTGGCGATCTTTTATCTCCCGGCGGGCGGTAATCGTCTCCCGCTGGCCGCACGGGGGTGATGTCTGCTGCCCCTGAGAGGCTGGATTCTTCCTGCCCGAAGAGGGCCTTGCGCCGGATCTTCCCGTTCTGCCAGGATGATCCTCCTTGAACTGCTATTCAGGCACTGGCTGAGGCGTTCGGTAACCGGGCCGGTCAACCGGGAGGCACCCCTGCGCAGCGTGCCCGGCCCCTGGCGATGAAAGAGGGCATGGCATGGGACTGCGCAGCCGGATAGCAGGGCGGGCCGGCGGGCCGCGCCGCGGGCTGGGTTTCGCTGCGGCCGGGATGGCGGCCGCGCTGGCCCTGGCCGCCTGCGGCGGTTCCGGGGGCGGCGGGCAGGTCAAAGAGGGCGGGGTGTTCCGGCTCGGCACCTCGTCCGGGATCGACTCGCTCAACCCGTTCGTCGCGTTCCAGTCCGACGCCTACACGACGTTCGAGTACATCTATCCGGAGCTCGTCCAGTACAACCCGCAGCTGCAGTTCGCGCCCGACTTCGCCCGCAGCTGGCAGCAGTCGGCCGACGGCCTGACGTGGACCTTCCACACCCAGCCGGGTGCCAAGTGGTCGGACGGCAAGCCCCTGACCGCCGCCGACGCCGCCTGGACGTTCAGCACCATCCTCAAGTACCAGAGCGGCGCCACCGCCAACTCAGCGGGCTATGTCGCCCACCTCAAGAGCGCCACCGCGCCGGATCCCGCCACCCTGGTCCTCACCTATGACCGGCCGGTCGCCAACGTGCTGTCCCAGGTGCAGCAGGTGCCGATCCTGCCTGAGCACATCTGGTCGAAGTACGCCACCGGCAACGGCAAGGCGCTGACGCGTTTCCCCAATAACGCGCCGATCGTGTCCGGGGGCCCGTTCGTCCTGGTCAAGTACACGCCGAAGCAGACCGCCCTGTTCAAGCGCAATCCCGGCTTCTACGGGCCGAAGCCGCACATCGACGGGTTCGGCCTGCAGTACTTCGGCACCACCGACGCGATGGTGACCGCGCTCAAGAGCGGCCAGCTCGACGGCATCGAGGTCCCCGTCCCGCCCACCTCGGTCGCCACCCTCAAGGCGGCTCACTTCGTGGTGACCTCCACCCCCGGCGACTCGTTTGACGACTTCATCATCAACTCCAACCCGAAGCAGGACGCGAGCCACCGTGAACTGCTCAACCCGCTGCTGCGGCAGGCGTTCGACGACGCGATCGACCGGGCGGCGATCGTCAGGACATCACTGCTCGGGCACGGGCAGCCCGGCGGCTCGATCATCCCGCCGGTCACCGGCCATTGGTCCGACCCGTCGATCAAGCCGCCCCCGTTCGACCTGGCCAAGGCGGGCCAGCTGCTGGATCAGGCCGGCTACAAGATGGGGCCCAGCGGGCTGCGGATCGCCAACGGCCACCCGATGTCGTACACGGTGATCATGCCGTCCGACATCACCAACGGCTATCAGAACCGCTCGTTCCAGATCATCCAGACTGACTTCAGGAAGATCGGCGTCCAGCTCACCCCGAAGAACCTGGACAACTCCGCCGCCTACGACGCGATCACGGCGAACAACTACCGGAGCTTCGAGATCTCGCTGTGGGACTGGTTCCCGCTGACCGACCCCGACTTCATGCTGTCGGTCCTGACCTGCGGATCCTGGAACGTCTGGAACGACACCGGGTACTGCAGCAAGGCCTACGACCAGCTCTACTCGGCCCAGAGCGCGGCGACCAGCCCGGCGAAGCGGCAGCAGATCGTCTACCAGATGCAGCAGATGATCGCCGCGGCCAGGCCTTACCTGGTGATCGACTACCCGGACTCCATCGAGGCGCACAGCCCGCGGTGGGCAGGCCTGCCCGACATCGCCGGCTCGTCGTTCACCTCCATGTCCAAGATCCCCTACGAGACCGTGCACCAGGCCGGGTGATGCGCGGGGCCGACTATGTGATCAAGCGCGGGTTCTTCGCGCTCGTCACGATCTTCGTCGCGATCACGATCAACTTCTTCCTGTTCCGGGTGCTGCCCGGCAGCGCGGTGACCGACCTGTCCCGGGTGCCGCACGCCAGCCCGCAGCTCCGCCACGCACTCACGGTGGAGTTCGGGCTGGACAAGCCGAAGTGGCAGCAGTACGTGATCTACCTGGCGAACCTGGCACACGGGAACATGGGTGTCTCGTTCGCGAACCAGCAGCCCGTCACCCACCTGCTGGTCGCGGACCTGAAGAACACCATCCCGATGGTCACCGTGGGCACCCTGCTGGCGATCGTGGTCGGGGTGTTCACCGGTGTGCTGTCGGCCTGGCGGCGCGGGTCGCCGCCGGACCACGTCAGCACCAACCTGGCGATCTTCGCCTACGCGTTCCCCACCCAGTGGCTGGGGCTGATGCTGCTGATCCTGTTCGCCGGGCTGCTGCCGGCCGGCGGCATGACCAACCCGTTCCTGTTCGGGCCGGAGCCGTTCTGGCAGCACCTCGGCGACGTGGGCACGCACATGATCCTGCCCGCCGCGACGCTGATGCTGACCGCCTACGGCAGCTACACGCTGGTGGTCCGGTCCGCCATGCTGGAGACGCTGGGCGAGGACTACATCCTCACCGCCCGCGCCAAGGGCCTGCCGCCGCGGCGGATCGTGTGGCGGCACGCGCTGCGCAACGCGCTGCTGCCGATGGTCACCCTGATCGCGCTGGAGCTGGGCTACATCGTCGGCGGGGTGCTGCTGATCGAGGTGATCTTCTCCTGGCCCGGCATCGGCGACGCGATGTACACGGCGATCGGCCAGCGTGACTACCCGATGCTGCAGGGCGGCTTCCTCATCCTGACCGTCTCGGTGATCGTGCTCAACTTCGTGGCCGACCTGCTCTACTTCCGCCTCGACCCGAGGATCACCGCATGACCCTGCCGGTTACGGATCCGCAGCTCGCGGCGGAAGGACTCGGGGTCGCGCCCCGCCAGCGCGGCCTGTTCCTGACCGTGCTGCGCGAGCGCAGGTCCGCGGCGGTCGGCCTCGGGCTCATCGCGTTCTTCGTGGTGCTGTCGGTGGTGGCGCCGTTCATCTCGCCCTACAGCGCCAGCGCGCAGACCTGCGCGGTCTACGCGCCGCCGTCCGCTCACCACCTGCTGGGCTGCGACGACGGCGGCATCGACATGCTCAGCGAGCTGATGCAGGGCGGGCGGATCTCGCTGCTGGTCGGGTTCGCCGCCACCCTGGTGGCGATGGTCATCGGCGGCGGGGTGGGCATCCTGTCCGGCTACTTCGGCGGCTGGACCGACGTGGGACTGATGCGGGTCACCGACTACCTGCTGGTCATCCCCGACCTGGTGTTCGCGATCGTGATCGCGGACGTGTGGGGGGCGAGCCTGTTCCACGTGATCCTGGTGATCGGCATCCTGGAGTGGGCCTCCACCGCCCGGATCATCCGCGCGCAGGTGATGAGCCTGCGCGAGCGCGTGTACGTCAAGCGGGCCAAGGCGATCGGCGCGGGCCACGCCCGCATCATCGGGCGGCACATCCTGCCGCAGGTCGGCCCGCTGCTGATCGCCAACACGGTGCTGACCGTGGCCATCGCGATCTACCTGGAGACCGCGCTGGCGTTCCTCGGGCTCGAAGACCCCAGCTTCACCACCTGGGGCACCATCCTGGAGCACGCCTTCCAGCGGACCGCGATCTCCTCGGGCGCCTGGTGGGCGATCGTCCCGGACGGGTTCGCCATCGCCGGGATCATCGTCGGCTGCTTCCTGTTCGGGCAGGCCATCGAGGACGCGCTGAACCCGCGGCTGCGGGTGGCGCACCTGTCGGTGCGGCGCTGGCGGCTGCGCCCGCTGGCGGGACGGGGGCCCGGCGCGATATGAGCCTGCTGGAAGTGGAGGACCTGCACGTCTGGTTCGGGCTGCCGGGCGGCGGCTCGGTGCACGCGGCCGCCGGGGTCAGCTTCGCGCTCGGCCAGGGGGAGCGGTTCGGCCTGGTCGGCGAGTCCGGCTGCGGCAAGACCACCACCATCCTGGCGCTGATGGGGCTGCTGCCGCCCAACGCCGAGGTGGCCGGGGACGTGCGGGTGGATGGCCGCAGCATCCTGGCGGGCGGCGAGGAGTCGGTGCGCCAGCACCGCTGGAAGGACATCGCGATGGTGTTCCAGGGCGCGATGAACGCCCTGAACCCGGTGCAGAAGGTCGGCCGCCAGATCGCCGAGCCCATGGCCTTCCACGGCATCGCCAGCGGCGCCGCCGCCCGCAGGCGGGCCGGGGAGCTGCTGGAGCTGGTCGGCATCCCGGCCGCGGCGGGGGAACGGTACCCGCACGAGTTCTCCGGCGGCATGCGGCAGCGGGCCGCCATCGCGATGGCCCTGGCCTGCCAGCCCAAGGTGCTGCTGGCCGACGAGCCGACCACGGCGCTGGACGTGATGGTGCAGGCGCAGATCCTGGAGCTGCTCACCCGGCTGACCGACGAGCTGGGCCTGGCGCTGGTGCTGGTCACCCACGACCTGCCGGCGGTCGCCCAGGTGTGCGAGCGGGCGGCGGTCATGTACGCGGGGGAGATCATCGAGGCCGGTCCGGTGGAGGCGCTGTACCACTCGCCCCGCCACCCCTACACCCGGCTGCTGTTCGCCGCCACCCCGGACCTGTACGGGGACGAGGAGGTCGTGTCCATCCCGGGCGCGCCGCCGCGGCTGGACGAGGACATCACGGGCTGCCCGTTCCGGCCGCGGTGTGACTCCGCGCTGGAGCGCTGCGCCGGCGAGCACCCGGTCCTGCTCGAGACCGGGCCGGGCCATCAGGCCGCCTGCCACCTCAACGACAAGGTGGGAACGACATGAGCGCCACCGGGCAGGCAGACGCGGCACCGGCGGCTGGCCGCAGCTCCGTCACGCCGCTGCTGGAGGTCGAGGGCCTGACCACCCACTACCCGGTGCGGCGCGGGCTGACAGAGCGGCTGACCGGCCGCCGCCAGCGGTACGTGCGGGCGGTGGACGGGGTCAGCTTCTCGCTGGCCAAGGGGGAGATGCTGGCGCTGGTGGGGGAGTCGGGCTGCGGCAAGACCACCACCGTGCAGAGCATCCTCGGCATGGTCCGCCCCACCAGCGGCGCCGTCCGGCTGCAGGGCACCGACATCGCCGGCCTGGCCGAGCGGCGGATCCGCCCGCTGCGGCGCCGCCTGCAGATGATCTACCAGGATCCGTACGAGTCGCTCGACCCCCGGTTCCGGGTCCGGGAGACGGTCGAGGAGCCGATGCTGGTGCACGGCATCGGCTCATCGCGGGCCGGGCGGCTGGACCTGATCACCGCGGCGCTGGAGCGGGCCGGGCTGTCCCCGGCCGGCGCCTACCTGGAGCGCTACCCGCACGAGCTGTCCGGCGGGCAGCGGCAGCGGGTGGCCATCGCCGCCGCCCTGGCCCTCAGCCCGGACCTGCTGCTGGCCGACGAGCCGGTGTCGATGCTGGACGTTTCGGTCCGGGCCGGGGTGCTGTCCCTGCTGGACGGGCTGCGCCGCAGCGGCGACATGGGCATCCTCATGATCACTCACGACCTGTCCACGGCGGCGCACTTCGCCGACCGGATCGCGGTCATGTACCTGGGCCGGATCGTCGAGCAGGGCCCGGCCCGCGAGGTGGTGCGCGACCCGCGGCACCCGTACACCAGGGCGCTGCTGTCGGTGGTGCCGCAGCGTGACCCCCGGCAGCGGTCGGCGCCGCAGATCCTGGCGGGCGAGACCCCCGACCCGGTGGACGTGCCCACGGGCTGCCGCTTCCACCCCCGCTGCCCGGTCGCGCAGGGACGGTGCCGGGAAGAGGACCCGGCGCTGCGCCAGCCGTCCGCCGCCGCCAGCCCCGCCCACCAGGCGGCTTGCCTGTTCGCCTGAACGGGCTCGCGCCGGGGCCGGCCTGTCCTGCCCGGCGGGCCGCTCCCGGCGGGACCCGGCCTGCCGCCTGGTTCACGGCGCGCTCGCCGGGCGGCCTGACCTGCCGCCGGCTCAGGCGGCCGGGTTGCTGCCGCCCTGGGGTGCTGCCAGCCCGGCTGCCTGGCGCACCGCGGCCTGGGCGGCGGCCGCGTCGGGGGCGTCCAGGGCCAGCGCGGCGAACTCCCGGCACTGTGCCAGGGTGTGGCGGGACAGGGCGTGGCGCACCGGAGCCAGGCTGCGCGCGGACATGGACAGGCTGGTCACGCCGAGGCCGGTGAGGACGAGGGCGAACAGCGGGTCAGCGGCGGCCTCGCCGCAGACACCGGCCGGCTTGCCGGCGCTGCCCGCCGCGCCCGCGCACTCGGCG
>JBLMWU010000335.1:0-17783 GCA_050257395.1 Gemmatimonadota bacterium
CCAGGTGGCCGGCGCGGGCCAGCCGCGCCGCCATCGGTGCGCCCATCGCGCCCAGCCCCAGCCAGCCGGTCCGCATCAGGATCCCTCCTGCTCGCCGTTGAGTATCGCCACGACCTGCCGCAGGGTCTGGTCGTCGCCGACGTTGCCGGCGAAGACGACGTACGGCATGCCGATCGCCGCGGCGGCCGCGTCCACCGGCCGCAGCACCGAGATCAGCCCGGGAAACAGCTGCCCGGTCACCTCGGCCCGCCGGATGCCCAGCCCGTGCACCGCGACGTCGTGGGAGGTGATGCCGCCTTTCGCCACGACCCAGGCGGGCTGCCCGGCCAGCGCCGCCCGGACGGCCCTGGCCAGGCCCGCGGACACCCGGCGGGCCACCCCCAGGCTGCCGGCCCCGCTGCCCGCCACCACCGTGCGGCTGGTGTACAGCAGGACGTCCGAGTGGGCCAGCGCCGCTGCGGCCCGGGCCCCGGCGTCAGACACCACGCCGTCGGCGCCGGCCGCCACGGCGGCGGCGTCGAGCTCGATGCTGACGGCCCGGCCGGCCGCCTGCAGCGCAGCCACCTGGCGGCTGGTGGTGCTGACGTGCGAGCCGACCACGACCAGGCCGTGCCCGGCGTGCCCGGCAGAGGGGACGATGCCCGGGCCCCGCAGCGGCGGCCTGGGCTCCAGGCCGCTCAGCGCCCGCACGAACGACGGGCCCGTCCGGAACAGGAACGACCTGCCCTCCCGCTCGGCCAGCAGCACGCCGCAGGCCACCGCTTCCAGGTCGGAGTACTCGGTGGCGTTGACGGCCACCCACGCCCCGTCCCGCACCGCGGCCAGCAGCTCGGCGACCCGGGCCGGGCCGCCGAGCCGGATGTCGGCCAGGCCGATACTGGCGACGTCCTCCGCCCGGATCGCGCCGCGGCTCTTCTCCGCGACGAAGTCCCGCAGGTCCGAGGCGGCGTAGCCGAACGTGGGGTCCCGCGCGTACTCGGTCTCGCCCACCGGGACCAGCGCCCCGCCGCCCCGGGCCCAGTGGATGTCTCCGGCGGTCAGCCGCCCGGCCTCCAGGAACGCGGGCACCAGCAGCACCGCGTCGAAGCCGCGGCCGGCCTGCTCCGCGCGGGCCGCCCGCAGCGCCGCCACCTCCGCCATGACGTGGCCGCGCAGCGTCGAGTCGCTCCGGCTGATCAGCTGGATCCGCGCGCCGCGGCGCCGCGCCACCGACAGCAGGCCGCGGGCGGCGAGCGTGTTCAGCGCGGCCGCCTCCTGCTCGCCGCGGCTGCGGGTGTTGGTCAGCACGAAGCACGTGTCCGCTCCCGCCGCGAACGCGGCCTGGTAGGCGTCCTCTTCGGCGACCGTCACCACCTGCACGCCGTGGACCGACTGGGAGCCGGTCGGGTCGTCGTCGAGGACGCCCAGCAGCAGGCCGTCCGCCTCGCGCAGCGCGCGGATCTCCGCCCGCAGCGGCCCGCCGTCCTGGCGGGCCGGCGGCAGCGCGGCGAGCACCTCCGACGCGGCCGGCAGGCTGTCGCGCTGCACTCTGGACCCTTCCCGCCTCTCTGCGAACCGGGCACACACGTACGATCACTGTAGGTTCGAAGTCACGCGAATGGCAGCGCCCGGGGAGAAGCCGTGCCGAACGTGGTGATCACCGGCGGGGCTGGTTTCCTCGGCTCCCGCCTCGCCCGGGAGCTGCTGGCCGCCGGGTCGCTGGCGGTGGCCGGCGCCGCCGCCAGCCCGCTGGGCAGGCTCACGCTCGCCGACCAGGCGCCGCCGCCCCCGGACCTGGCCGCCAGTCCGGAGGTGGCGGCGATCCAGGGCGACCTCGCTGAGCTGTTTGCGCCGGGCGGGGCGGGCCTGCCCGCGCTGGCCGCCGCGGACGTGGTCTTCCATCTCGCGGCGGCCGTCAGTGCCGGCTGCGAAGCCGACTTCGACCTCGGCATCCGGGCGAACCTGCGCGGCACCGAGGCCCTGCTGGCCGCCTGCCGGTCAGCCGGGACCGGGCCGGTGGTGGTGTTCGCCAGCTCCCTGGCAGCGTTCGGTGACTCGCCGGACCATCCGCTGCCCGCGGTCATCGACGATCAGACGCTGCCGAACCCGCAGACCAGCTACGGGGTGCAGAAGGTCATCGGGGAGCAGCTGCTCGCCGACTACACCCGCAAGGGGTTCCTGCGCGGGCGGGCGGTGCGGCTGATGACCGTGTGCGTGCGCCCGGGACGGCCCAACGCGGCCGCGACCGGCTTCCTGTCCAGCATCATCCGGGAGCCGCTGGCGGGCCAGCGCGCGGTCTGCCCGGTCAGCCCGCGGACCGAGGTGGCGCTCGCCTCGCCGGCCCGGTCCGTCGAGGGGCTGCTGTGCGCGGCCGCGGCGGCGGAGGAGACCTGGGGCGGCCGCAGCGCCGTCACCCTGCCCGCCCTCACCGTGTCGGTGGCGGACATGGTCGCCGCGCTGGAGCAGGCAGCCGGGCCGGCCGCGGCCGCGCTCATCGACTGGGTGCCCGACCCTGTCGTGGCCGGGATGGTGCAGACCTGGCCGGCCCGGGTCCGCGCGGACCGGGCGGCGGCGCTCGGCCTGGAGCCGGACCCGGACTTCGGTTCCATCATCGCGCTGCACCTGGCCGAGTCCCGGGCCTGAGGGCGCGGCCGGGTCAGCCGCTGGCGGCCCGGGCTTGCCACTGCGGCCGGGTGATCCGGTACACCAGCCACTCGCGGCCCAGCTCGGTCAGCGTGCCAGCGGGCTGCCAGCCGCAGCGCTCGAACACGGTGCGCATCGCCACGTTCGCCGGATCGGTCTCCGCCCGCACCACCTGCGCCCCGGCGTCGCTGAACAGCCAGCCGGTGAGCAGGGTCAGCGCCTCGGTCCCGTAGCCGCGGCCGCGCGCGGCCGCCCGCAGCCCGATGCCGATCTCGAACGTGCCCGGCGGCAGCGGCCGGCCCGGCGGCACGAACGTCTGGATCCGCCCGATGGACACCCCGCCGGCGTCCACCGCCAGATCCAGCCGGCCGTCCACCAGCCGCCCCGAGTCCGCCAGCCGGGCCCGGAACCGCGCCTCGTCAGGCTGCACCGGCGTCTCGACCGGATCGGCGGCGGCCATCGCCTGCCACTCCTCGTCGATCTCCCCGGCGGTGAACGGCCGCAGCAGCAGCCGCGCCCCCCGGATCCGCACCGGGCCGCCGGGCCCGTCCTGCTTCCCCTGCTCCGCCGCCATGCCCCGAAGCGTATGCGGCGGGGCCGGTCATTGACGCGGGCCGGGGCGGGCTGCGAGGGTGGCGCGCGTGAGCGCGTCCCGGCCCGGCTGCTGAGCAGCGGCATGCCGGCCGCCGGGTTCGTCGTCAACCGCACCCGGGTCCGGGACGGGGCGGCGTTCCGGCGGCGGTGCCAGCAGGCGGCAGCCGCCAGCGGCTGGGAGCCGCTGTTCGCCGTCACCACCGGGGACGACCGGGGGCGGGGCCTGGCCCAGGCGGCGGTGGCGGCCGGCGCCAGCCTGATCTTCGCGGCCGGCGGGGACGGCACGGTCCGGGCCTGCGCCGAGGCGCTCGCGGGCACCGACGTGCCGCTGGCGATCCTGCCGATGGGCACCGCCAACCTGGCCGCCCGGGCGCTGGGGGTGCCGTCCGGCCTGGCGCCGGCGCTGGCGACCGGGTTCGGCGGCAGCGACCGGCGGATCGACCTGGCCGTCGCCGAGGGGATGACCTTCGCCGCGATGGCCGGCATCGGCCTGGACGCGGCCGTGGTCGGCGCGACCCCGCAGGTGTTCAAGGACGGGCTCGGCTGGCTCGCCTACGCCGGCGCCGGCCTGCTGCGGCTGCCCGGGCGGCCTAGCTGGTTCACGGTGCACCTCGACGACACCGAGCCGCTGGCGATCCGGGCCCGGTCGGTGGTGGCCGGCAACGCGGGCCTGCTGCCCGGCGGGTTCACCCTGCTGCCGGGCGCGCAGCTGGACGACGGCCTGCTCGACGTGGGCATCCTCGGGCCCGCTCACGCCGTGGGCTGGCTGCGGGTGGCGCACCGGGTGCTGACCGGCAGCCACCGCGACGACCGGCATCTCACCCGGCACCGGGCCCGCCGGGTGCGCATCACCGCCGACACCGAGCTGCCGCGCGAGGTCGACGGCGAGGTGATCACCCCCGGCAACTCGCTGACCGTGTCCCTGCTCAGCAGCGCGCTGACCGTCCGGGTGCCCGCCGCCCGGCCGGGCCGGCCCGCGGCGCCGGCCGGCGACCGCGGCAGCCGTTCCCCATGAAAATCATTTGCCTTCCCGCCCGGGGCTCTGCTGCACTCCTGAGGGACATCCGCCGGACCGGGGAGAGGTACATGCGAGCAGCGTTCATGTGCATCCAGACAGGAATCCGTTCCTATCTCGAGGACATGACGCTGCATGCGCACCTTGAACCTGGGAATTCTGGCTCATGTCGACGCCGGTAAGACAACGCTGACCGAGCGGCTCCTTTATGCCGCCGGCGTCATCGGCGAGATCGGCAGCGTCGATGACGGCGGCACCCAGACCGACACGCTGGCGCTCGAACGCCAGCGCGGCATCACCATCAGGTCCGCGGTCGTCTCGTTCCGCATCGGGGACGTCGCGGTCAACCTGATCGACACCCCCGGCCACCCCGACTTCATCGCCGAGGTGGAACGGGTGCTGTCCGTGCTCGACGGCGCGGTGCTGGTGGTCTCCGCGGTGGAGGGCGTGCAGGCCCAGACCCGGGTGCTGATGCGGACCCTGCAGCGGCTGCGCATCCCCACCCTGCTCTTCCTGAACAAGGTCGACCGCGCGGGGGCGGACGCCGGGCGGGTGCTCGGCGAGATCGCCGCGAAGCTGACGCCGGACATCATCGCGATGGGCTCGGTGCACGGCGCGGGCACCCGCGGCGCGCGGTTCAGCCCGCACCCGGCGGGCGACGCGGGGTTCGCCGGACGTCTCACGGACCTGCTGGCCCGCCACGACGACGCGCTGCTGGCCGCGTACGTGGCCGACGAGACGGCGCTGTCGTGGCGGCGGCTGCGGCGCGCGCTGGCGGCGCAGACCGGGCGGGCGGCCGTGCACCCGGTGTTCGCGGGCTCGGCGATGACCGGCGCGGGCACGGCGGACCTGACCGGCGGCATCGCCGCGCTGCTGCCCGCGGCGCGGGGCAGCGCGGCCGGCCCGGTCTCGGCCACCGTCTTCAAGATCGAGCGCGGGCCGGCGGGGGAGAAGGCCGCCTACGTCCGGGTGTTCACCGGCACCCTGCGGGTCCGCGACCGGGTGCGCTACGGGCCGGACGGCGAGGGCAGGATCACCGCGCTCAGCCTGCTGCGCCCGGGCGGCGCGGCCCCCGCCGGGTCGGCGGCGGCCGGGCAGATCGCCGTCCTGCGGGGCCTGGGCGGTATCCAGGTCGGCGACCCGGTCGGCGCGCCGGGCACGGCCGCGCGGCAGCGGCACTTCGCGCCGCCGACCCTGGAGACCGTGATCGTGCCCGCCCGGCCCGGCGGCAAAGGCACGCTGCACGCGGCGCTCAGCCAGCTCGCCGAGCAGGACCCGCTGATCAACCTGCGCCAGGACGACCTGCGCGGCGAGCTCTACCTGTCCCTGTACGGCGAGGTGCAGAAGGAGGTCATCGAGGCGACCCTGGCCAGCGACTTCGGCATCGGGGTGAGATTCCGCGAGACCACGGTGATCTGCGCAGAGCGGATCACCGGGGCCGGGGAGGCCGCCGAGCAGCTGGACACGCCGGGCAACCCGTTCCTCGCCGGGGTCGGCCTGCGGGTCGAGGCGGGGCCGCCGGGCGGGGGCGTGGACTTCCGGCTGGGCATCGAGCCGGGCTCGCTGCCGGTCCCGTTCCGCAAGGCGGTGGAAGAGACCGCGCGGCAGGCGCTGGCGCAGGGCCTGCGCGGCTGGCCGGTGCCCGACGCCGTGGTGACGCTGACCAGCTCGCAGTACATCCCGCCGCAGGGCAGGCGCGGCGTGGCGTTCGACCCGCGGATCTCCAGCACCGCCGGCGACTTCCGCAGCCTCACGCCGCTGGTGCTGATGAGCGCGCTGCGCCGGGCCCGCACCGTCGTGTGCGAGCCGGTGCACCGCTTCTCGCTGGAGATCCCGGCAGCCGCGCTGGCCGCGGTGCTGCCCGTGCTGGCGGCGCACCAGGCCCTCCCGCGCGGGCAGGAGGTGCGCGGCGGCGCGTGCGTGCTGACCGGGGAGGTCCCGGCGGCGCGGGTGCACAGCCTGCAGCAGCGGCTGCCCGGGCTGACCCGCGGCGAGGCGGTCCTCGGCTGCGCGTTCAGCCACTACCGGCCGGTCACCGGGCCGCCGCCGGGCCGGCCCAGGACCGACCACAACCCGCTCGACCGCAAGGAGTACCTGCTGCGGGTGATGCGCCGGGTCTGAGCCACGGCCTATCGCCCGCCGCGGATTCCGCCCCGCGGGTACCGCGGGGCAGCGGTCAGCCGGCCGCGGCGGCCGAGCGGGCGGTGAGGACCTGCCGCAGGATGGCCTGCTGCTGCAGCAGGACCGGGCGGGCCACCGGCGGGATGCCGTCGCCGGCCAGGGCGGCATCGGTGGCGGCGATCGTCTCCGCGTCGGCGAGGACCGCCGGGAACAGCGCCTCGGCGAGCCGCTGCGCGGTGCGCGGATCGTGGGCCGCGAGGGCGGGCAGGGCCTCGGTGAAGTACCGCTCGCGGTACGGCCGGAGGATGTCCTCCTGCCCGGGTACCCAGATGCCGCTGGCGTGCGCCTGCGCCAGCCGCCGGGACTGGCCGCTGGCCAGCGCCTCCGCCCACGCGGCTTCCTTGGCGGCCGGGTCGGGGCGCAGGGCCAGGCAGGTCGCGCGGTGCGCCGTCCCGCTGACCGGGTCGGCGGCCGCGTAGGCGTCGAGGTCCGCCCCGGTGGCCAGGTCGCGGGCTGCCAGGGCGGCGAGGATCTGGCCGCGCAGGTCCAGGCTGGCGGCCAGGCCGCTGGGCAGCGACGTCCCGGCCAGCCAGGCACGCAGCAGGCTGAGCTGGCTGTCGCTGTGGGCGCTGGCGGCGAAACCGGTGGCGAGTGCGCGCTGCGCGCGGCTGCCGGGCTGGGCCCGCTGCGCCGCCGCCAGCGCCGCGGCGGCTGTCCGCTCCCGCAGCCGGGCCCGCTGCGCCGGGGGTGCGTAGCAGTCGGCGGCGGTGGCCGCGTGGGCGAGGAGTTCGGCGATGCCCGGCGGCTGGCCGCGGCCGAGCCGGCTGGCCACCAGGCCGGTGAACCCCGCGGCGCTGAACTCGGCCGTGGTGACCATGTCCCAGGCCGCGTTCCAGCACACGGCCTCGGTCACCGGGTCACCCACGTCCATCCCGCACGCGGTCAGCGCCGCTAGCGACCGCTCGCCGAACCGGGTGCGGGCGAAGGTGAGGCCGCCGTCGTTCAGGATCAGCGCGTCCGGCGCGGGTGCCCCGGCCAGCTCGGGCACGGTGGCCCGGCCGCGGGTCAGCGTCACGCTGATCCGGTCGCGGCGCCGCAGCCCGCCGCCGGCCCGCCCGTACACGCCGATCGCGACGCGGTGCGTGCGCCGGGGCGGCTGCTGGCTGATCGTGACCGACCCGATGGTGCCGCCGGGTGCCAGCGCCAGGTCGGGCTCCAGGATGTCCACGCCGGGGGTGCGCAGCCAGTCGTCCGCCCAGCCGGTCAGGTCCCGGCCGCTGGCCTGCGACCAGCAGCCGATGATGTCGGCCAGGCTGGTGGCGCCGCCGCCGTAGGTGGTGAGGTAGCTGCGCAGCCCGGCGCGCAGCGCGCTGTCGCCGATCAGGGCGGCGAGCTGGCGGATGGCGCTGGCGGCCTTGTTGTAGGTGATGGGGTAGGGCCGGGCCAGTGCGGCGTCCGCGTTCGCGACCGGGGCGCTGACCGGCTCGGTGCCGGGGAGGGTGTCGGTGCGGTAGGCGGCCGCCTGCTCCCGCATGATGAACTCGGCCCAGGCCGCGTCCTGCCCGAGCTCCTCCTGCGCCGCGGTGTAGCTGAGGTAGGTGGCCAGCGCCTCGGCCAGCCAGAGGTCGTCCCACCAGCGTCCCTCGACCAGGCACCCGAACCACAGGTGGGCGGTTTCGTGAGCGAGCACCACCGCGACGAAGTCGTCGCCCGCCCCGGCCATCCGGTGCAGCAGCGACTCGCTGACCATCATGACCCCGGGCAGCGACACCGCGAGCGCGCCGAGCTCCGGGGTGAACACGATGTCGTACTTCGGGAACGGGCACGCCACCCCGAGCAGCCGCTCGTAGAACGCCAGCACCCGGCGCACCAGGCCGCCGATCTCCGCCAGGCCCGGCGACCCGGCCAGCCCGGGCCGGCAGCGGACGCTGAGGCCGACCTCGCCGCCGGCGCCGCGGTAGCGGTCTGCCCACTGCGTGACGTAGGGGCCCGCGCACAGCGCCAGCTCGTACGCCTTCATCCCGGGCACCGTGGCGAACCGCCACACCCCGGCCTCACCGGCGGGCGGCCGGCTGGTCACCGCGCCGTTGGCGATGCACTCCCAGCCCGCTGGCGCGGTCACCGCCAGCGTGAAGTCCGCCCGCAGATCCGGCTGGTCGAAGCAGCAGAAGACGGCCGGGGCGTAGGTCGGGAAGCAGTTGCCCAGGACATACGTTCCGCCGTCCGCCGGATCGGTGAACCATGAGAGAGCCGGGCCGCTGGCGGAACGGGGCGACTGCGCGCTGACCGTCAGCGCGTTCGCGGCCGCCAGCCCGTCCAGCCGCAGCCGCCCGCCGGCCAGGGCCGCCTGGCCCAGCGGCCGCCCGTTCAGCGCCGCCCCGGTCATCGCGGCCATGGTCAGGTCCGCGAACCCGGTGGCCCCCGGCTCCCGGCAGGAGAACCGGATGTCGGACCGGGAACTGACCACGCCGGGATCGGCGCCGAAGTCGAGGGCCACCGCGTAGGACCCGACCTGCAGGAGGGCCGCCCGTGCCGCGGCTTCCGCTTCCGTCAGCCCGCCAGCCACCCGGGCATCCTACGGCCGCGGGCGCTGTGCGGGCGCTGGCGGGCCGGCCAGGGCCGCCAGCCGGTCCACCACCTCGGCCAGCGGCGCGCGGGTGTCGATCTCGAGGGTGGCGGAGGAGCGCAGCAGCGGCTCGACCGCGGCCGTGTCGGCCACGATCCGGCCGCGTTCCTTTGCTGTCTTGCCGAAGGGGTTGCCGCCGCGGGCCGCGATGCGCTCGAGCATGACCGCCAGGGGGGCGCTGAGCAGGACGATCTCGCGGAACCTGGGGTAGAAGGCGCGCTGGTTCCACACGGTGCCGCCGATGAACAGCGGCGCGCCGGACCGCTCGTGCCCGGCGATCAGGTCGTCGATCAGGTCCTCCCGCCACTGCCGCTCCACGCCGCCGCCGGGGGCGGGAACCAGCTCGATCCACCCGCCGGCGTCGGTGTCCACCGCCGCGTAGCCGCGCTGCCGCAGCTGGCCCAGCGCCGCCGATTTGCCCGTCCCGGACATCCCGGTGATCAGGATCACCGCCATGGCGTCAGCGGATCAGGTACCGGCGAACGGGCGTGACCTGGCCCGGGATCACGTTCACCGAGTCGAGCTCGCCGCCGCAGGCCTCGATGACCCGGGCGGAGCCGGTGTTGTCGTCGTCGCAGGTGACCAGGACCGGGTCGGCGCCGTAGGCGCGGGCGATGACCAGGGCCTGGCGGAGGATCTCGGTCGCGTAGCCGCGCCGCCGGTGCCGCGGCAGGACGCCGTAGCCGATGTGGCCGCCTTCGACCATGAGGGACTCGTTGAGCTCGTGCCGGATCGACGCCCGGCCGACGATCTGCCCGCCGGCGTCGGCTACCAGGAAGGTCGAGGGCACCAGCCCGGGCGGCACGCGCGCACCCGCCCGGTGGTCCGCCAGCGCCTGCAGGTACGCGGGCCACGGCATGCCCGGCAGGTACCCGAGGCCGAACGTGTGCCCCTCCGCCGCCATCGCCTGGTGCGCGGCGAGGAACGCGGCCTCCTCGTCACGGCGCAGCGGCCGCAGCCGCAGCGCGGCCGCCGGTGGCGGCGCGGGCGCGGCTCCCGGGGCGGGTTCGCTGGCAGGCACGGGCCCAGGCTAGCCAGCCCCGTCCCGGCGGCTCCATCGGTTTTCCGGGTGCCCGGCTTGCGGGCGCCAGCTGGGTGGCTCCCCGCCGGGTCCTGATTGACAGCCGGCCGGTCCGCCCGGCAGGCTCGTGTATGAGATGTCATATACGATTTCGCCGCCCGGGCCCGGCGGGCGCTTCCTGGACGGGTCGGCGGGCGCCATCCCGTCACGGACCGAGGCCGTGCTGGCGGCCATCCGGCACGCGATCCTCGCCGGGGAGATGAAGCCCGGCCAGGGCCTGGTCGAGGCCGAGCTGGCGCAGCGGCTCGGGGTGTCCAAGACACCGGTGCGCGAAGCGCTCAAGACGCTGGCGGGCAGCGGGCTGGTCACCATGAGCCCGTACCGGGGCGCGGCGGTCCGGCTGATCGACCCGGCGACCGCGGCCGCCCTCTACGACCTGCGGCTGCTGCTGGAGCCCGAGGCCGTCCGCCGGGCCGTCGCCAGCGGGGCCGGCCTGGCCCCCGCCACCGCCGCGCTGGCCCGGGCCGACGCCGCCGCCGGTGATGCCGAGCGCAGCCTGGCCAACCGGGAATTCCACCGCGCCCTGTACGCGGGCTGCGGCAACCCGCTGCTCGTGCAGACCCTCGACGGCCTGCGCGACCAGACCGCGCTGGTGTCCGCGGCGGCCTGGCGGCAGGAAGAGCAGCAGGCAGCGGCGCCGGACGGCGACCGCCCGGTCCAGGGCTGGCAGCGGGAAGCCGCCGAGCACCGGGCCATCCTGTCCGCCGCCGGGCAGGGCGACGCCGGGCTGGCCGGCCGGCTGCTGCGCGAGCACATCAGCCAGTTCGCCGCCCGGCACTTCCCGCAGGCTGCGCCGGCCGTGCTGGGCGGCAGGAAAACCCGATGACCCCGGATCCCGCGGCCGGGCCCGGCCGGAAGGAGGCCCCGTGAGCCTGGACCCCGCCCTGGCCGCCGAGCTGCGGCAGGCGCTGGCCACCGTCGCCGCCATCCCGGTCACCCCGTTCGGGCCGGACGGGGCGCCCGACTGGGACGCGCACGCCCGGATCATCGGCCGGCTGCTGGACGCCGGCATCACCCTGGTCACGCCGAACGGCAACACCGGGGAGTTCTCCACCCTGACCGCGGCGGAAGCGCGGCAGGCGGCGGAGTCCGCGGCGGCGGCCTGCGCGGGCCGCGCCGAGGTGCTGGCCGGGGTGGGGCTCGACATCCCGGGCGCGATCGCGGCCGGGGAGCACGCCCGGGCCGCGGGCGCGCGGATGATCATGGTGCACCAGCCCACCAGCCCGTACCTGTCCGCGGACGGCTGGGTGGACTACCACCGGGCCATCGCGGGCGCGCTGCCCGGCCTCGGCGTGGTGCTGTACATCCGGGACCCGCGGATCACCGGGCACCACATCGCCCGGCTGGCCGACGCCTGCCCGAACGTGCTCGGCGTCAAGTACGGCGTCCGCGACCCGGTGCTGATGGCCGCGGTCGCCCGGGACGCCGGGCTGGACCGCTTCACCTGGCTGGCCGGGCTCGCCGAGCTGACCGCCCCGGCCTGCTGGACCGCGGGCGCCACCGGGTTCACCTCCGGGCTGGTCAACGTGGCCCCGCAGCTCGCCCTGGCCATGCTGGGCTCGCTGCGCGACGGCGACCTGGCCGGCGCGATGAAAGTCTGGGAGCAGGCCCGGCCGTTCGAGGAACTGCGGGCCGCGGACTCCTCCGCTGACAACGTCAGCGTGGTCAAGGAGGCCCTGGCCCAGCTCGGGCTGTGCCGCGCGGACGTGCGCCCGCCCAGCCATCAGGTGTCCCCGCAGGTGCGCGGGCAGATATCGGACATCCTCGCCACCTGGGGGATGGGCCGGTCATGAGGGAGGACCGGCCCGGTGGGACCGGCCCGGCGGCCGCTGCAACTGGCCAGGCCCCAGCGCTGGCCAGCCCGGGTGGCCGCCGGGATCCGGCCCGGCTGCGCAGTACTGACCCGGCGCGATTGCGCAGTGCCGCCTGGTTCGCCGGCGACGGGCTGCGTGCCTTCAGCCACCGCTCCCGGATGCGCCAGCTCGGTCTCGGCGCCGCCGAGCACATGGGCAAGCCGGTCATCGCGATCCTCAACACCTGGTCGGAGCTGAACCCCTGCCATATGCACCTGCGCGAGCGGGCGGAGCAGGTCAAGCGGGGGGTGTGGGAGGCGGGCGGTTTCCCGGCCGAGTTCGGCGTCGCCACCTTGTCGGAGACCTACTGCAAGCCGACCCCGATGATGTACCGCAACCTGCTCGCCATGGAGGCCGAGGAGATCCTGCGGTCCTACCCCGCCGACGGGGCCGTGCTGATGGGCGGCTGCGACAAGACCACGCCCGCGCTGCTGATGGCGGCCGCCAGCGCGGGCCTGCCCGCCATCTACGTCCCGGCCGGGCCGATGCTGCGCGGCAACTACCGCGGCCAGCCGGTCGGCAGCGGCACCGACATGTGGAAGTTCTGGGACGACGCGCGGGCGGGCGAGATCGGCGAGTGCGAGCTGGCCGACCTCGAATGCGGCATCGCCCGGTCGCCGGGCCACTGCATGACCATGGGCACCGCGTCCACCATGACCTCGGCCGCCGAGGTGCTGGGCATGACGCTGCCCGGCGCCGCGTCCATCCCGGCGGTGGACTCCGCGCACTACCGGATGGCGGCCGAAAGCGGCCGCCGCATCGTGGACATGGTCTGGGAGGGGCTCACCCCGGGGCGGGTGCTCACCCGGGAGGCGTTCGAGGACGCGGTCGCCGCCGTGCTCGCCCTGGGCGGCTCCACCAACGCGGTCATCCACCTGATCGCCATGGCCGGGCGCTGCGGCGTGCCGCTGACCCTGGGCGACTTCGACGCCATCTCCCGGCGGGTGCCGGTGCTCGCCAACATCCGGCCCACCGGCGAGTTCCTGATGGAGGACTTCTACTACGCCGGCGGGCTGCCCGCGCTGCTGGCCCGGCTGGCCACCGTGCCCGGCGCCCTGCACACCGGGCGGCTGACCGTCAGCGGGCGCACCCTGGGTGAGCAGCTGGCGGGCGCGGAGGTGCGCAACCCCGACGTCATCCGTTCCCCCGGCCGGCCGCTGTCGGCGGAGGCCGGGCTGGCCGTGCTGCACGGCAACCTCGCCCCCGGCGGCGCGGTCATCAAGCACACCGCCGCCGACCCCGCGCTGCTCAAGCACTCAGGCCCGGCGGTGGTGTTCGACAGCTATCCCGAGCTCCGGCAGCGCATCAACGACCCGGCGCTGGCCATCACCCCGGACTCGGTGCTGGTGCTGCGCGGGGCCGGGCCCAAGGGCGGCCCCGGCATGCCCGAGTACGGGATGCTGCCGATCCCGGACTACCTGCTCGCCCGCGGCGTGCGCGACATGGTGCGGGTCTCCGACGCCCGGATGAGCGGCACCAGCTACGGCGCCTGCGTGCTGCACGTGGCGCCGGAGTCCCACGTCGGCGGGCCGCTCGCGCTCGTCCGCACCGGCGACGTCATCACCCTCGACGTGGCACAGCGCCTGCTGCGGCTCGAAGTGGACGACACCGAGCTGGCGCGCCGCCGCGCCGCCTGGCAGCCCCCGCCGGAGCGGTACGGCCGCGGCTACGGCGCCCTGTACTCCGAGCATGTCACCCAGGCCGACCAGGGCTGCGACTTCGAGTTCCTGTCCCGGCCCGGGGCCACCCCCGACCCGGACCCGCGGTGAGGCACCCCCGCCGGCCCGCCCCCAGCTGCCGGGCGGCATCGGCGCCGCCGGCGACCCGGAGGTGATCACATGTCCCAGCACCCGGACCGGCGTTCCCTGCTGCGCTTAACCGCCGCCGACCGCATCGTGGCGTCGGTGCGGCGGCCGTGGTTCCCCGGCCGCGTCTTCCCGGTCACCCGGTTCGGGGCGGCCGGTGACGGCGGCACCGACTGCACCGCCGCGTTCCGCGCCGCCATCGGCGCCTGCCACGCGGCGGGCGGCGGCCATGTCATCGTGCCCGCCGGGACCTTCCTGACCGGTGCGATCCACCTGCTCAGCAACGTCGACCTGCATCTCGAGCGGGGCGCCACCATCCGGTTCAGCCAGGACCCCGCCGCCTACCTGCCGGCGGTGTTCACCCGCTGGCAGGGCATCGAGCTGATGAACTACTCGCCGTTCATCTACTGCTACGGCCAGCGGAACGTCGCGGTCACCGGCGCGGGCACGCTGGACGGCCAGGCCGACGCGAACCACTGGTGGAACTGGAAGAGCCTGGAAGGACCCGACTTCACCGCGCTGGAGGCGATGGCCGACGCGGGCACGCCGTGTGGAACATCACCGGTACCTCGGCCAGCGACCCGGTCGGCACCGTCACCCTGGACGACATCACCGTCACCACGGCGACCGGCGCGAACAGCGCACAGTACGTGTCCGGCCTGGTGGTCAGGGACGTCACCGTGGGCGGCGTCCCGGTGACCGGCTGAGGGCCCAGCGCGGATGCGCGCACCGGGCGGGAAACCTGGGCCCACCCCGCCACAGCGGCGGCGTAGGGTCCTGACCATGCCGACCATCCTGATCACCGGGGCGGCGGGGCGGATCGGGTCCATGCTGCGCCCGCGGCTGGCCCGGCCCGGCCGCACGCTGCGCCTGCTGGACATCGCCGGCCTGACCGCCGGGCCGGGGGAGGAGACGGTGCAGGCGTCCGCCACCGACCTGGCCGCCATGACGGCCGCCTGCCAGGGCGCGGACGCCGTGATCCACCTCGCCGGGATCGCGACGGAAGCACCGTGGGAGCAGATCCTGGCGGTCAACATCGAGAGCACGTACGTGGCGTTCGAGGCGGCCCGGCGGGCCGGGGTGCCGCGGGTCATCTTCGCGTCCTCCAACCACGCGGTCGGGTTCAGCCCGCGGGCGGGCTTCCCCGTGCCCGACTACGCCTTCCCCGCCCCGGACACCTACTACGGGGTGTCCAAGGTGGCCGGTGAGGCGCTGGCCGCCCTGTACCACCGCCGGTACGGCCTGGACGCGATCTGCCTGCGCATCCTGTCCTGTTTCGAGAAACCCGGCTCGGCCCGGATGCTGTCCACCTGGCTGTCCCCGGACGACGCCGGGCGGCTGTTCGACGCGTGCCTGACCGCGGACAAGCCCGGGTTCCGGGTGGCCTACGGCGTGTCGGCGAACACCCGCGGCGGCTGGGTGAGCCTGGCCGAGGCGCGCGCGCTGGGGTACGAGCCGCGGGACGACGCCGAGGCGTACGCGGCGGCGGTGATCGCCGAGCACGGGGAGCCCGACCCGGCCGGCCCCCTGTTCGCCCACCTGGGCGGCGAGTTCACCCTGCCGGAGTACAACGCGGACAACCTGACCTGAGGGGAAGGCATGATCCAGGGATATGACCCGCGCACCGGCAAGCCGGCCGGCGAGCCGGTCCCGGAGACCAGCGGCGCGGACGTCGATGCGGCCGCGGAGGCGGCGGCCGCCGCCGCTGGCCCGTGGGCCGATGCGGCGCCCGCTGACCGGGCGGCCGCGCTCACCGCGGCGGCGGACGCGCTGGACGGCGCGGCCGCCGAGCTGGCGGACCTCGCCGGCACCGAGACCGCGCTGGGGCAGGCCCGGCTTACCGGGGAGGTGGCCCGGGCCAGCGGGCAGCTGCGGCTGTTCGCCGAGGTGCTGGCCGACGGCGGCTACCTCGACACCGTGGTCAGCCCGGGCGGCGGCGGGGCGCCCGAGCTGCGCCGCGCCAACCGGCCCATCGGCCCGGTCGCCGTGTTCGCGGCGTCGAACTTCCCGTTCGCGTTCTCCGTCGCGGGCAACGACACCGCGTCCGCGCTCGCGGCCGGCTGCCCGGTAGTGGTCAAGGCGCACGAGGGGCATCCGCGGACGTCGGTGCGCACCGGCGAGGTCGTCACCGGGGCACTGGCCGGGGCCGGGGCACCGCCAGGGGTGTTCGCGGTGGTGCACGGGGTGGACGCCGGGGTGCGGCTGCTCCGGCACCCGGCGATCGCCGCGGCCGGGTTCACCGGCTCGGTGCGCGGCGGGCTGGCGCTGGCCCGGATCTGCGCGGAGCGCCCGGTGCCCATCCCGTTCTTCGGCGAGCTCGGCTCGGTCAACCCGGTCGTGATCCTGCCCGGCGCGGCCGCTGCCCGGCCGGACGAGATCGCCGCCGGCTACGCGGCCTCGCTCACCCTGGGTGCCGGGCAGTTCTGCACCAACCCCGGGCTGCTGTTCGTCCCGGCGGGCGAGGACCGGCTGCGCGCCGCGATCGCCGGGGCGGTCGGGGTGAGCGCCGGCGCCCCGATGCTGAGCGCCAGGATCCACGACGGTTACGAGACGGCCGTTGCCGAGCTCGAGTCCCGCGGCGATGTCACGCTGCTGGCCGAGGGCCAGCCGGGGGAGGGCCCGTGGGCGGCCACGCCCAAGGTGTTCGGCCTCAGCCTGGCCAGCTTCGCGGCCGGGCTGCCCGGGCTGGGCGAGGAGCGGTTCGGCCCGGCCGGCCTGGTGATCACCTATGACAGCGTGGCCGACCTGCTCGGTGTGCTGGCCCGGCTGCGCGGCAACCTGGCCGGCGTGGTGCACGCGGACCAGGCCTCACCCGCTGACCTGGCGCTGGCCCGGGACGTCGCCGGGGTGCTGGCGCTGCGGACCGGGCGGGTCGTGTTCAACGGCTGGCCGACCGGGGTGGCCGTGACCTGGGCACAGCACCACGGCGGCCCCTGGCCGGCCAGCACCGCCCCGGCCTACACCTCGGTCGGCGCGGCCGCGATCCGGCGCTGGCTGGTCCCCGTCGCATACCAGGACTTCCCGCCCGAATTGCTGCCACCCGCCCTGCGCCAGCGGGCGTAACCTCCGTGCCATGCGGACGCTGGCGAACCTCTACCCGTGGGACATCGACGGGGACCCGGCGGCCGCGGACCGGATCGCCGGGCTCGGCCTGACCGGGGTGACCCTGGCCGCCTCCTACCACGCGGTGCGCGCAGTCACCCCGTTCCACCCCCGGCACCGCATCGTGGTGCGGGACGCGGCCGTGTACTACCCGCCCGGGCGGGACACGTGGCGGTGCTCGCGGCTGCGGCCGGCTGAAGCGGACCCGGCCGGGTCGTTCGCCCGGGCCGCCGATGCCCTGCACGCAGCCGGGCTGCCGGTGACCGCCTGGGCGGTGCTGACGCACAACGGGCGGCTCGGCGCCGCCAGCCCCGGCTGCACGGTGGAAAACGCCTACGGCGACAGCTACCCGTGGGCGCTGTGCGCCAGCGTCCCGGCGGTGCGCCGCTACGCGGCCACCCTCGCCGCCGAGGTCGCCGCGCAGCCCGGGGCGGACGCGGTCGAGCTGGAGGCGTGCGGCTGGTACGGGGCCGGCCACGGCAGCGCGCACGACAAGACCGGGCTGGCCGATCCAGTGCTGGAGTGGCTGCTGTCGCTGTGCTTCTGCCCGGACTGCCGGGACGCCTACGCGGCCGCCGGGGCGGACCCGGTGCGGGTGCTGGCCGCCGTGCGGGCGGCCGCGGACGAGCGGCTGACGGGCACGCGCGGCCCGCTGGCCCGGGCCGCCGGCGATGCTGGCCTGCCCGCCGGGGTCGCGGCGGTGGTCGACACCGCGCGGGCCGCGGTCGCGGGGTACTTCGTGCGCGAGGTGATCGCCGCCGTGCGGGCCGCCGCCCCCGGCAAGCCCGTGTACCTGCACGCCGACCCCGACCCGCGGGCGGCGGGCGCCAACCCGGGCGGCGACCCGGCGGTCCTGCTCGGCGGGGACGGGGCCGACGGGATCGTGCTCGCCTGCTGGGACCCGGCCCGGGCGGCCGGCCTGGTCGGGCGGGCCGCGGCGGCCGCGCCGCCGGGCCGCACCATC
>JBLMWU010000336.1:0-2834 GCA_050257395.1 Gemmatimonadota bacterium
ACCGGGCCAGTGGCATTCCGTCGCGTCGGCGTACATAAGCCCTCCCGCAGGATGGGTCATCATCGCAGGAAGCAACCTGTCATCTGCCGTAAGCATGGGACCACCTGTTGAGGGTTGTTGCCACGGGGATGGGACCACCCCGGTTGCCAGTTGATGGACCACCTCTGCCAGGATCGCCCGGTTTTTGACCGTTCTGCGAGAGATGGCAGGGATGGCGTTCCGGGAGGTCCTGGTGACAGAGGTAAGAGAGGTCCTGCGTGCGTGGCTGTCGGGGCTGGGCAAGCGCCCGGCGGCGGCCCGTGCGGGGGTGAACGTGAAGACGGCGGCCCGGTATATCCGGGCCGCGCAGGAGGCCGGCCTTTCCCGCGATAGCGGTGAGGACCGGCTGACCGACGAGCTGATCGGCGTGGTGGTCGGGGCGGTCCGCCCTGCGCGGGCGGCGGGGCACGGCTCGTCGTGGGAGGCGCTGGCGGCGCGGAAGGACGAGATCGCCGGGTGGGTGAAGGATGACCTGACGCTGGTGAAGATCGGCGAGCTGCTGGAACGGTCCGGGACCGCGGTCCCGTACCGGACGCTGGCGCGGTTCGCCGCGCAGGAGTGCGGTTTCTCGTCGGGCCGGCCAGGGGTGACGGTGCGGGTCGATGACCCGCCGCCGGGCCGGGAGCTGCAGGTCGATTTCGGCTACCTCGGCATGATCGCCGACGGGGACCGGCGGCGGAAGCTGCACGCGCTGGTGTTCACGGCGGTGTTCTCGCGCTATTGCTACGTCTACCTGACGTTCCCCCAGACGACGCTGGCGGTGATCGCGGGCTGCGAGGCGGCGTGGAGATTCTTCGGGGGCGTGTTCCCGCTGCTCATCCCGGACAACCTGAAGCCGGTGGTGGAGGAGGCGGACCGGCTGGAGCCGCGGTGGAACCGGGAGTGGCTGGAGTACGCGCAGGCCCGCGGCATCGCCGTTGATCCCGCCCGGGTCCGCTCCCCGCAGGACAAGGGAAGGGTCGAGTCCGGGGTGAAGTTCGTCCAGCGCAGCTTCTTCGCCGGGGAGTCGTTCCTGGACATCGGCGACGCGCAGCGGCGGGCCGATGACTGGTGCCGGGTCCGGGCAGGGATGCGGGTGCACGGCACGACGCGCCTGCGCCCGGCAGAGGCGTTCGCCGGGTATGAGCTGCCGCTGCTGATGGCGGTCCCGGAGGCGCCCTACCGGGTGCCTGCCTGGTCGGAGGCCAAGGTCCAGCGGGACTGCCACGTCCGCGCGCAGAACGCTTTCTACTCGGTCCCTTACGGGCTGGTAGGCCAGCAGGTCACGGTCCGGGCCGACGACGCGCTGGTCAAGGTCTACCACCGGAGCCAGGTCGTGAAGGTCCATCCGCGCCAGCCGGCCGGGGGCCGGTCGTCGGATCCGGCGGACTTCCCGCCGGGAACCGACGTCTACGCCCGCCGCGACGTCGACCGCCTGCAGAAGATGGCCGCCGCGAGAGGCGAGGCCATCGGCGCCTACGCGGCCCGGATCCTGGACACCGACCTGCCCTGGACGAAGATGCGGGCCGTCTACGCCCTCATCGGCCTCTGCAGGACCTACGGGAACGGGGCGGTCGAGCAAGCGTGCTCGGCCGCGCTGGAACTCGACGTGATCAGCGTCCCGAAGATCAGGTCGATCGTCGAGAAGGGCACCGGGGCGCAGGCAGCCCAGGCAGCCGCCCGCTCGCGGCAGGCCGACGCGGCCGCAGGGAAGGTCCTGGCGGCCCGGTTCGCCCGCGATCCGCGGGAGTTCGCGACCGCCACCGGGGTCCGGATGCGGGTCCTGCCCGGCGGCGACGGCTGACGCCGCGATTCATCTCATTTCATTTCACGCCGCTGATTCGTTTCATTCCATTCGTTTCATTTCAATTCGCTCGCCCCTGCGCGCGCACGGGCGGGAGAGGACGCGTTCCACGATGACGATTACCGCGCAACCGCCGGCCCCGGCGGCCGGCCGCCCAGCCGGCGCATGCCGGTACCCCGGCTGCCCGAACCCTGCCAGGGACCCCGGATCGCCGGGCCGGAAGCCCGGCTACTGCGATCAGGAGATGCCCGAGGACCGCGACGGCGCCCTCGTGCTGGTCCGGCACACCGCGCTGACGGCGTTCCGCCGCCGCCAGCAGCTGTCCGGCCAGCCGGATGACGGCGGCCGGCCGGTCACCGTCGCGATCAGCCGGGCCGGCGCGATCCGTGACGACACCCTCGCCGCGATGACCAGGCTCGGCGCGCAGCTGGCCGCGGCCCTGGACCAGCTCGCCGCCCTCGGCGAGCAGCTCGCAGCCGCCGGCCCCGAGGCCGCCGAGGCCCAGGCCGAGGCCGTCCGCGCCGAGACCGCAGCCGCCCTCGAGCACGCCCGCGCCGAGACCGCCGGCCACGCCGCCGCCCGGCACGCCGCCGAGCTCGACGCCGCCGAGGCCCGCGCCGCAGCCGCCGAGGCGATCACCCTGCTCGAAGAGCACGCCGCCGCCCGGCACCGCGCCGAAGACCAGCGCGACGCCCGCGCCGCGGAACTGGCCACGGCCCGCGCCGAGCGCGACGCCGCACTGGAAACGGCCCGCGACGCCGCCAGCAGCCGTGAGCGGGAACGCCGGCAGCACGACGACGCGCTCGCCGCCCTGCGCGACCGGCTCGCCCGCACCGAGGCCGCCCTGGACCGGGAGCGCGACCGCCAGCACGAGACCACCGTCCTGCTCCGCGGCCTCATCCCGGGCCCGGAAAACCCCGCCGCGAAGGCCGGCAGCCGCCGGCAGCCGACCGCGCAGTGATCCCCGCCGGGTCCCGGGGCGGGCCGCCCCGGGAACCGGCGACGCAACAGG
>JBLMWU010000337.1:0-12555 GCA_050257395.1 Gemmatimonadota bacterium
CTCTGACCGGGACGCAGCATCCCGCTGCCTTCGGCGAGCTTGTGACCAGCGAACAGGCCCGCCTCGATCCGCTTGGCCAGCTCGACCTCCTGCCCGGCGCTGAGCAGCGGCACCTTGCCGATCTGCTTGAGGTAGTCCTTGACCGGGTCGGACGCAGCGCCGCCGGCTACCACCCGCGCGGCGGGACGGACCTCGTCGTCATCGCCGGAAACGAACGGCTCGTCCTGGCTCGTCTCGCCCGCCGCCTTCGGCGGGCGGCCGCCCGCCGCGACATCTTGCTGGCCGGTGCCTGGCTCCGGCTCACCGGCCGCTTCCCGCCCGGCGCAAGGCTCACCTGGGGCAGCATCTGGGCGCGCTCTTCCGGGCGGAGCCGCAGCCGGCGGCCCGTCGATCTCAGCAGCGCCGCTGGCCACGCCAGGGTAGGCCGGGTCATCCAGGCCCATGACTGGGTTAATACCACCACCGGCAGCTGCAAACCGGAGGGCCAACCCCCAGGGGCGGTGGGTGCCGTTGCGTTAGCTGATTACCTTGACGTTCTCCGCCTGGGGTCCCTTCTGGCCCTGGGTGATGTCGAACTCGACCTTCTGCCCCTCGTCGAGGCTGCGGTAGCCGCCACCGGTGATCGCGCTGAAGTGCACGAACACATCTGGGCCACCTTCGACCTCGATGAAACCGTAGCCTTTGTCGCCGTTGAACCACTTCACCGTGCCCTGCGCCATCTTGACCTTCTTCGTTCTGGACGCGGCGCCCGCCACGGCGGACGGGGCCCAACGCCTCACGATTGCCTTGGCCAGCCTCTCACGCCCCGGCTGGCACCACCGCCATGCCTGCTGCGCCGCAAGCGTCAGCTCATCGCCGAGCCCGAACGCCTCTGCGGGCAGAAGGCCATCTTCCAGACGGCCGCCGCCTGGCTCATTCCGCATCGAACCCGGCTCCGCTGCGCTACGCCGGGTCCTGCCGCCTGCCCAGCTGGGCACCGATCTTCCATTCAGCCCCGGGACCGCTGCAGCGGTCATGCCTTAGGGCGTCCTTCGGCTGCCGCGAGACGGTGCGCTAGCTCGTCCAGGTCAGGAGCGCTGATGAGGTCGTGCTGGGTGGGGTGGCCTGGTGGGGGCATCGCCCAGTAGTAGCCGGTGGCCTGGCCCCACCAGATCCGCCAGCGCGGATATTCACCCCTGAGCTGCTGCAGCTGGCGGCGTTCGGCGTCCCATCCGGTGGCAGGGCCCATCTCGAGAACCGTACGCGCTGCGTGGGCCCTTCAGGCGGTCAGCCTGGCGCAGCCTGCGGCTGCCTGGGTGGGCTGATCGCCTGCCGGGCCGGTCTGCGGACCAGCGCCTGCGGGGCAGGAGCTAACCCGCACATAACCGCCCAAACCTGCCGACGACCAGGCTTCCTGACACTGCGTGAAAGTCCTTGTGCGCACGGTTAAATAGGGCCAGGACAGGTATCACCAGTACGTCGCCCTTGCACATGGTGAGCCGGCCCGGCCCATCAAGGCCAGCGGTCACGTTGCCCCTTAGGGCGGCGCGGAACCGGTGATGCGATGCCTGATCGCCAGCACCTCGCCGTCGTGATCGACGTCAGCGACGACGGCCGGGCCATTGCCACGATCCGGCTTGCCGGTGAGATCGACGTCATGGCCGCCGAGACCTGCCGCGCCGAGCTGGAGCAACTGACCGCCCAGGCGAGGCAGATCATCCTTGACCTCAGCAAGGTCACCTTCTGCGACGCGGCGGGAGCCGGGTTCCTGCTCACCATCGTGCGCCAAGCCAAAACCGCGGGCGTGCCCGTCATCGTGCGTAACCTCAGCAGACCCGTCCGCCGCACACTCCAGCTCACCGGCACCCTCTCCATCATCTGCCCAGAAAAGCGGGGAGCTACGCTGGCCAGCCCGAAGGACCACCCCACGTCGCCCGGCATGCCCGCCGACCATAACCACCAGTAGATCCCGGGGGCCTGCGAGTCGTGGTACATCTGCTCTAAATTGCCATGTGGTCGCGCATCTTCCAGACTGGGGGCCATCCCCCTCACTGCGAGCACGGCCACGAGTGGGGGCCTGGCCGCGTTCTCGTGGCATTGCCGGCGCGAGGAACGGCGCGGCGGTCAGGGCGGCGGCGGCGCCCAGAACGATGACTGAGCCGGCTGGGCGTGCGGAGCCTGGTGCGCCGGTAGCTGTGACGGCTGGCCGCCGCACCGAGCAGCGCCAGGATCGTCAGCAGCAGCAGGGCGGTTGAACGCAATCCAGGGCAGCCGTGGGTACCGGCCAGGTCTAGCCGCGGCTGCTGAGTCTGGATAACTATGCCCAGCAGGATCAGTGCCGAGAATGCGCGCTCATGCCGCTGACTGAGCGGGCACAGGGCTCAGGTCGTTGTGTTCTCCGCGTCCTGCTGGAG
Source organism: Gemmatimonadota bacterium (assembly GCA_050257395.1). Classification (GTDB taxonomy): domain Bacteria; phylum Actinomycetota; class Actinomycetes; order Streptosporangiales; family Streptosporangiaceae; genus JAIRTY01. The sequence continues at coordinate 2,394 of JBLMWU010000337.1, forward strand.
CGGGCGGCCTGGGTGGGGCAAGCTCGACTTGTGGCTGTGTGGATCGGTGTTGATGTGGGCGGGAAACGGAAGGGCTTCGACGTGGCGGTCATCGATGATCGTCGTGTTCTGGCGCTTGAGGGTCACTTGACGTGCCAGCAGGTCGTGGACCGTGTGGTGGAGTATTCGCCGATGGTCACCGCGATCGACAGCCCGCGTTCCTGCGCCCCGGTTGGGCAGACAGCTCGCAAGGGCGAGCTCCAGCTCGCAAGGGCGAGCTCCAGCTCGCCAGGTCGATCTGCGGCATCCGCTGGACACCGGATGAGAGCCGTCTGCTGGCAAGCGCCTACTATGCCTGGATCATCGAGGGGCGGGTTCTGTTCGGCGCCCTCGTCGCGCGCGATATCGAGGTGATCGAGGTCTTCCCCACTGCCTCGTGGACTCGCTGGCACGGCAAGCGGGGCTCCCGGACTCGCTCGGCCTGAACTCGCCAGGGTTTGGCAGCTCTCGGCCTGGACGGCGTCCCTGCACGCATGAACCAGGACCAGCGAGACGCTATCGCCGCTGCGGTGACCGCTCGCCAGCACACCCTGGTGATGACCGAGACGATAGGGGAGATCGTCGTGCCGGCCGGTCGCTGGTGACCGGCAAGCCTCAGGCCCGGTCGGCCTGGGCTGCGGACAAGCAAGTACTGCCGACCCGCCGACCGCCCGGCCGATCATCCGATGCCGTACCCGCTCTCATGACCATGTGAAGGCCGCTGACAGGGTCAGTGCTGAGCGATCTTGCCGAATTCAGTGCGCTGAAAAGTAACCGCTACCCGCCTGCAGCCGTGAGTTGAGGCACGTACAGTGCTATGCCGACGAGGCCTCGCCGGGTCCCGCTACGGTTGCCTGTGACCAGACCACCTGCCAACCGGTTCCGCCGCGACGGTAGCAGTCGGTATGCCAGCACCGGACGAATTCTGTCTGCCCCTGCACGTCGATATCGATCTGCGACTGGTACCGGATCACCGCAAGATCACCGGCCCTGATCACCCGGATGCCAGAGACCGGCTCGAATTGGCGGTAATCGATCTCGCCTGAGGCGATTGCGCCCAGGTACTCCTCCTTGGACAAGATGCCGCCGTGTGGGTTGACGAGCTGGAAGTCTGCCGCGTGCAAGGCTCGTGCCACGGTCATGTCTGCGCCGGCTAGCGCGCGCAGGCGGCTGCGCTCGACGTCCCGGATCTCCTCTGCTTCATTCGCCTCTGCGCCCGTCGTTCTGGCCAGATCATCTGTCACGACCACCATGATCTCGCGCAGGACCCGGCAGGAACCAGATAGCGCGCAGGACGGTGCATCCTCATCTGCCGCGAGTCGCGGGTATGCCTGCTGCTGGCTGGGTTCGGCTGAGCCGCCGTTGCCGGCACTGGTGGGCGCCGGGGGCTCAGGCTGCCAGATACCGGGTGAACCAGTCCCGCGCCTGCCCGCTGGAGGCTTCGAAGCCTTTGGTGTAGGCATCGAAATGGCCGCCCGGCAGGATGATGAGTTCCTTGGGCTGGTGCGCGGTGTCGAAGGCGGCGATGGCGAGTTCGGAGGTGACCAGGTGGTCGCCTTCGGCTACCAGCATGAGCAGGGGGGTGGGACTGATGTAGGGGAGATAGCTGCCGGGCTCGTACTCGGTGAACATCTCCACGCTCCGCAGCGTGACCTCGTTGCGCCAGGACGGGGCCCGGGTTCTGGCGGTCTCGCTGAACCACTCCCAGGAATCCGGCGTCGGCAGCGCGGATGGGGCCAGCGGGTCTTTGTCGACCACGGGGACCATGGCCGGGGGCTCGCCCCGGAAGCGGGCGAGGCGGTCGGCGTCGAACTGCTCGCGGGACCCGGCGATAAAGTCGGCCCGGACCAGGGCGCGCTGGTTGGCGTGGCCGCTGACCAGCGGCACCTGGCTCACCACCGCCCGCACCCGGCGGTCGATCGCCGCGACCACCAGGACATGGCCGCCGGAGTAGCTGCTGCCCCAGATCCCGATCCGCCGCGGGTCCACCTCGGGCAAGGTGCCGGCATAGGTGATGGCGTGCCGGTAGTCACGGACCTGAGCCCAGGGGTCGATCTCCTGCCGAGGCTCACCGTCGCTGGCGCCGAAGCACCGGTTGTCGAACACCACCACGCTCAGCCCGGCGGCCGCGAATACCTCGGCGAAGGCATCCAGATACATCTCCTTGACCGCGGAGAACCCATGCGCCATCACCACGGCCGCCCCCGGGGTACTGCCCGCCTCGGCCGGGTAGAACCAGCCACGCAAGGTGACGCCCTCGGCATTGAACTCGATATCCCGCCGTGTCATCCCCTCACCTCCCGCACCCGTCTCCCCGGCCCGCCGGCACCCTCAGCCTCCCGCGAGCCGCTGTCATCCCAGTCTCCGAGCAACCGTGCCAGCGGTCCAGTCCCGGGAGAACGAAACCGGACATCATCGACTGCACGCATGGAACTCAGCGCACGGCGCGGCGGAAGTCTCCGGCGACGTTGCAGTGCGAGACACCATGGGCCGCAAACATCCGGTCATGCCGCGTTTCGGTGCTTGGTGAGCGGCGACGTGTGCCGTCGTATCCCGCGAACTCCCACCAGCCTCGCTGTCTGCCGTTGGCTCCCCGTTTGGCTCCCGCTTGACACGAGCCGGGACGCAACACCGGTTCGTGGCGGGAGTGATCTTTCCGGGCATTGCGCCATAGGAGGTTGCCGGTGGCGGGCGCCAGGCGTGGCTGAACGTCCGAAATGAGTGATTGCGTGCAGGCAGTAAGTCGTCATTGGTATCTAGTTCCAGAAACTAAATACGAAAAATAACTATCCACCTGCGCCCCGAGCAGGACTCGAACCTGCGGCCTACTGCTTAGGAGGCAGTTGCTCTATCCGCTGAGCTATCGGGGCCCGCTGCCGTGCCAGGAAACTGGCCCGGCTGGCTCGACCAAGGGTAACCCGGCCGCCACCGGGACAGGGACTCCAGCCGAGCCTGGCGTGGCACGCCGCCACTAAGGTGGGACCACGCCGGGGCGAAAGCGCACGACAAGGAGTTCGGGCCGTGCAGGTACGGGACGTCATGACAGAGGCCACTGTGACCGAGTCGGCCGCGGACAGTCTCCGCTCTGCCGCCGAGCGCATGTGGCGGAACCAGACCGGGTCGCTGCTGATCATGGAAGACGGCCGGCTCAACGGGATCATCACCGAACGGGACGTGCTGCGTGTGGTGGCCCTCGGCGCTGACCCGGCGACCAGCACGGTCGACGAGGCCATGACCACTGAGGTCTACACGGTGCCGCCGGACATGGAGCTGCACGAGGCAGCCCGGGAGATGGCCGCCCGCTGGATCCGGCACCTGCCGGTGGTCGAGGACGGCAAGGTGCTCGGCGTAGTCAGCATGCGCGACGTCACCGGGGTGTTCGCGGCGCTCGCCGCGGGCAGCGTCCGGGTTGAGCACGAGTTCGACCAGTTGGTGCGCGAGCGGCGGCTGGCCCGCATCGAGCACGGCGACCTGGACTGACCATCCCTGCCCGAAGTGCCTGGATCAAAGAGCCGTTAAGTTCCTCACCCCCGTAGGGGCCGCGAACTGCCCGGCCGGTGAATGGCCCGCTCTGCGGGGGCTGCTGCGCGGGAGATGCCGGGCGGCGCCGGGTCGGTCAGGGGAGCTCGAAGGGGAGGGTCAGGCCGCCGAGCACGTGCGGGCAGGGGCAGGCGCGGTCCTCAGGCAGGGCCGCGATGATGCCCAGCACCAGCTCCCGCAGGCGGGTCACGTTCTTGGCGAACTCGCGGAAGACCTCCGCCTGGGTGACCCCTTCGCCCTCCAGCACGCCCGCGTCGGTGTCGGTGACCAGGCTGAGCGAGGTGTAGCACATGGCCAGCTCGCGGGCCAGGACCGCTTCGGGATGGCCGGTCATCCCGATCAGGGTCCAGCCCTGCGCGGCGTACCAGCGCGACTCGGCGCGGGTGGAGAAGCGCGGGCCGTTGATCACGACCAGGGTGCCGGAGTCCACGGTCGGCCAGCCGTTGGCGCGGGCCGCGGCTGCCGCCAGTTCCCGCCCGTGCGGGCAGTACGGGTCGGCGAAGCCGATGTGCACTGCCCGGTCGGCGTCGTAGAAGGTGTGCTCGCGGCCGCTGGTGCGGTCCACCAGCTGGTCCGGGATGATCAGCGTGCCCGGCCCCTGCTCGGCGGTGAGGGAGCCGACGGCGCTGGGTGCCAGCACCTGCCGGACGCCCGCCGAGCGCAGCGCCCACAGGTTGGCGCGGTAGGGAATCCGGTGCGGGGGGTACCGGTGGTCACGGCCGTGCCTGGGCAGGAACGCCACCCGCCGCCCCGCCACCTCGCCGACCGTCAGGACGTCGCTGGGCGCGCCGAACGGGGTCTCAACCTTGACCTCGTCGGCGGACGTGAACAGCTCGTAGAAGCCAGAGCCTCCGATGACCCCGATGGCGGCCTGGTCGGCCATGGCGGCGCCTCAGGCGACTTTCGTGCCGGAGGAGGACGAGGAAGACGAAGAGGACGACGACCCCGCGGACTCTGCCTTCTTCGCCGACCCGGAGTCGGCCGGCTTGGCCGCCGAGTCCGTCTTGCTGCCGGAGTCCCCGGACTTGCCGCCGGAGTCCCCGGACGCCGCGGCGGTCTCAGCCTTCTTGCCGCTGCCGGAGCCGTTGCGGCTGTCGGTCCGGTAGAAGCCGGACCCCTTGAAGACGATGCCGACGGCCGAGAACAGCTTGCGGAGCTTGCCGCCGCATGCGGAACAGACGGTCAGCGCTTCGTCCGTGAACTTCTGGACGACCTCCAGCTGTACGCCACATTCGGTGCACGCGTACTGATACGTCGGCACTGGTCCTCCTTACGCGCCGGGTTGGCACTCCAGGCCATCGACTGCTAAATGGTAGCTCATCCCGGCGGCAACCTGGTGATTCCCGCCGAAGGCCGGGCGGCCAGCCGGACCCGCTGGTCGAGCGGGCCCGCCGGGACCTCCTCGGTGAGCTCCCCGTCGTACAGCAGCGCGACCGTGGGCACCAGCGGCCCCACCCGGGCCAGCGCGCGGTCGTAGCTACCGCCGCCGCGGCCAAGCCGGTAGCCCCGCCGGTCCACCGCCAGCGCCGGCACGATCACCAGGTCGGCGCGGGCGACCGCGTCCGCGCCCCGGGGCGGCTCGGCGGGCTGCGCCGTCCCGCGCGGCCCAGGCCGCAGCGAGTCCGGGCCCTCGTAGGAAGCCCAGTCCAGGTCGTTGTCCGGGCGCAGCAGCGGCAGCAGCACGTAGCTGCCGCGCTTCCACAGCGCGTAGATCAGGCCGTGGGTGTCCGGTTCGGAGGACAGCGACCAGTAGGCGGCCACCGTGCCGGCCATCTCCGCCTGCGGCAGCGCCAGCACCGCGTCGCGCAGGGCGACCGCGGCGGCCGTCCGCTCGGCGGGGCTGAGCGACGCCCGGGCCGCCAGCACGCGCCGTCGCAGCGCTGCCTTGGCTGCGGCCAGCGCATCCCCGTCCGTGGCGCCCTTTTCATCCCGGCTCATCCGCGATCCTCCTGGTTTCGCCGGGGCTGCCGCCAGACCGCCGGACCCGCCCGGGTTAGCCTCGCGATTTCGGGGCTAGGGTATCGGCATGCGTGACACCGGCGCCCTGACCAAGGCCGTGATCCCCGCAGCGGGCATGGGGACGCGGTTCCTGCCCGTGACCAAAGCGATGCCCAAGGAGATGCTCCCGGTCATCGACCGGCCGACCATCCAGTACGTGGTCGAGGAGGCGGTAGCCGCCGGTCTCGACGACGTGCTGCTGATCACCGGCCGCAGCAAGCGCGCCATCGAGGACCACTTCGACCGCGCCGTCGAGCTGGAGCAGGCGCTGGAAGCCAAGGGCGACGAGGAAGGCCTGGAAGAGGTCCGGGCATCGACCGACCTCGCCGCCGTGCACTATGTCCGCCAGGGCGACCCGCGCGGCCTGGGCCACGCCGTGCTGTGCGCGTCCCACCACGTCGGCAACCAGCCTTTCGCGGTGCTGCTCGGCGACGACTTCATCCACCCCGAGGACGGGCTGCTGCAGCGGATGCTGGACGTGCGCAAGCAGTACGGCGGCAGCGTGGTCGCGCTGATGGAGGTCGGCCCGGACCAGGTTTCGAGCTACGGCTGCGCCGCGATGAACCCCACCGCCGAGGACGACGTCGCGGTGGTGACCGACCTGATTGAGAAGCCGGCCCCGCAGGACGCGCCCAGCAACTGGATCATCATCGGCCGCTACGTGTGCGACCCGGCTGTGTTCCGCGTGCTGGAGCGGACCCCGCCCGGGCGCGGCAACGAGATCCAGCTCACCGACGCGCTCAAGACGCTGGCCACCATGGACCCGGCCGACGGCGGCGGGGTGCACGGCGTGCTGTTCCGCGGGCGGCGCTACGACACCGGCAACAAGCTCGACTACCTGCGCACGATGATCCAGTTCGCCTGCGAGCGGCCGGATGTCGCGGACGACTTCGTGCCCTGGCTGCGCAAGTTCGTCGACGAGCTCGGGTGACCGCCAGCCACACCGGCCACGGGCACGCCGGACACGGCCCCGGCGGGCACGGCCACGACCGGCACGGCCACGGGCACGACACCACCGGCCTGCTGCCGGTCAGCGACTACCTGGCGGAGATCCTCGCCGCCATCCGCCCGCTGGCCCCGGCCCGGCTCGGCCTGGAAGAGGCCGAGGGCGGGGTGCTCGCCGAGGACGTGGCCACCACCACCGCCCTGCCGTCGTTCGACAACTCGGCCATGGACGGCTACGCGGTCCACGCCGCCGACCTCGCCGCCGCCACCGGCGGCGCCCCGGTGGCCCTGCCGGTCACCGGGGAGATCCCGGCCGGTGACACCCGCACCCTCGACGTCGCGGCCGGCACCTGCATGCGGATCATGACCGGCGCGCTGATGCCCGCGGGCGCCGACGCCGTCGTCCCGGTGGAATGGACCGACGGCGGCACCCGGGAGGCCCGGTTCAGCCGCCCGGTCAGCGCGGGCAACGCGATCCGCCGCCGCGGCGACGACGTGGCGGCCGGGGACATCCTGCTCACCGCGGGCACCCGGCTCGGCCCGGCGCAGGTCGCCCTGCTGGCCGCGGGCGGCCACGGCAGTGCCCTGGCCCGTCCCCGCCCCCGGGTGGCGGTGATCGCCACCGGCAACGAGCTCACCGACCCCGGGACCCCCCTCACCCCGGGCCGGATCTGGGACTCCAACAGCTACCTGCTGGCCGCCGCCGCCCGGCAGGCCGGGGCGATCGCCGAGCGGCACCGGGTGGCCGACGACCCGCAGACCGTGCTGGCCGCCCTCGCCGACCGGGCAGCCCGCGCCGACGTGCTGGTGACCAGCGGCGGGGTCAGCATGGGCGGCGAGCACGACGTGGTCAAGGCGGCGCTGCAGAGCCTCGGCACGGTGAGCTTCCGCAAGATCGCCATGCAGCCGGGCATGCCGCAGGGCTTCGGGCTGCTCGGCCCGGCCCAGACCCCGATCTTCACCCTGCCCGGCAACCCGGTGAGCGCCTTCGTGTCGTTCTTCCTGTTCGTGCGGCCCGGGCTGGCCGCCCGCCAGGGCCTGCCCGCTGCCTGGCCCGCCCCCGTCCGGGCGGTGCTCACCGAGCCGGTCCGCTCGCCCGCGGGCCGGACCTCGTTCCTGCGCGGGGTGCTGGATCCCGCCGAGGGCATGGTCACCCCGCTGACCGGCCAGTCCTCCCACCAGCTCGGCGCGCTCGCGCACGCCAACGCGCTCATCGTGGTCCCCCAGGAGGCGACCGGCATGCAGGCGGGCGAGGCCGCCGACGTAATCTCGCTCCCATGACGGGAGACAGGCCGTGACAGATGCCGGGCAGCCGCTGACCCACCTCGACGAGGCCGGCCACGCGCGCATGGTCGACGTGTCCGCCAAGGACGTGAGCGCCCGGCAGGCGCGCGCCAGCGGGCGGGTGCTGCTGTCGCCCGAGGCCATCGCCGCCCTGCGCGCGGGCACGGTGCCCAAGGGCGACGCGCTCGCCGTCGCCCGGATCGCCGGGATCCAGGGCGCCAAACGCACGCCGGACCTGGTGCCGTTGTGCCATCCGATCGCGCTGCACTCGGTGACCGTCGATTTGACGGTGAACGATGACTCCGTGGGCATCGTCGCCACGACCCGGACCGCCGACCGGACGGGGGTCGAGATGGAGGCCCTCACCTCCGTCACGGTCGCGGCGCTCGCGCTCATCGACATGATCAAGGCCGTGGACCCGGCCGCGGTGATCAGCGACGTCCGGGTCGAGGAGAAGCTCGGCGGCAAGACCGGCAGCTGGCGGCGGCCATGATCAGGGCGCTCGCGGTCACGGTGTCGAACCGGGCGGCGGCCGGGGTGTACGAGGACCGGTCCGGGCCGGTGCTCGCGGAGCTGCTGCGCGAGGCCGGCTGCGAGGTGGACGGCCCGGTCGTCGTCCCGGACGGCGACCCGGTCGAGGTGGTCCTTCGGGAGGCGGTGACCAGCGGTTACGACGTGGTGGTGACCACCGGCGGGACCGGCCTGACCCCGGGCGACCTGACCCCGGAGATGACCCGCCGGATCATCGACCGCGAGGTGCCCGGCATCGCGGAGGCGATCCGGGCGGCCGGGGCGGCGGCCGGCGTGCCCGCCGCGATCCTGTCCCGCGGGCTGGCCGGGCTGGCAGGCACCGTGCTGGTGGTCAACCTGCCCGGCTCCACCGGTGGTGTCCGGGACGGGATGGCCGTGCTGGCGCGGATCCTCAGCCACGCGGTGGACCAGGCCCGCGGCGGCGACCACCCCCGGTCCGGCTGACAGGCTGGCCCCGGGTATCCCGTTCGCACGATAATCCGGTTTCCCGGCCGGGCGGCCTTAATGCCGGCAATGGGAAATCGCCGAACGTGACGAGCCGATACCTCAGCAACGTGGCGTTCGGCTCGGCGGGCAGGGAATGATGCTGCTGTGGGACGCATGCGCGGATGGCCGGTCACGCTGGTGGAGCCGAGCCTGCTGGACGTGCCGGTCTGCCTGCGGCCGGTGCGGGTGAGCGACGCCCGCATCTGGCGGGAGACACGGGTGCGCAACGCCGCCTGGCTGCGGCCGTGGGAGCCGACCAATCCGGAGACGCCGCTGTACCGGTCCAGCCTCGGCCCCTACGTGGGGATGGCGCGGACGATGCGGCGGGAGGCCCGGCAGGGCGTGGCGCTGCCGTGGGTGGTGATGTACGGGGGCCGGTTCGCCGGGCAGCTGACGGTCGGCGGGATCGTCTGGGGCTCGGCCCGGACCGGGCAGGTCGGCTACTGGATCGACCAGGCGGTGGCTGGCCGCGGGGTGACCCCGACCGCGCTGGCCATGGCCGTGGACCACTGCTTCTTCGTGGTCGGGCTGCACCGGGTGGAGGCCAGCATCCGGCCGGAGAACCAGGCCAGCCGGCGGGTGGTGGAGAAGCTGGGCTTCCGCGAGGAGGGCCTGCGGCGCCGCTACCTGCACATCGACGGCGCCTGGCGCGACCACCTGTGCTACGCGCTGACCATGGAGGACGCGCGGGGCGGGCTGCTCGCCCGCTGGCGCACCGGGGTCACCGCGTCCCGGCCGCCCGACCCGGCCACCCCGGGCGCGCGGGACTGGCAGGGCGGCGGGTTCGGCCAGGCGGGTGTACGCCCGTAGAACGGAAAACCGGCGTGGCGAACCGGGCATACCGGTCACGATGCGCCTGCGCACGGTAAAGTTCCGGTGGTTTTTCCTGGCTGCCGGCCATTGATCTCACGACACACCGGGCCGAATGCTCGCAGTACCTGCGCTGACGTCCTACCGTGCCTGGCGTGAGCGTGCCCGGGGCAACGGCGGCCGCACCTGCGGATCCGGCCTCGCCTGCCACTGTGGGACGCCGCGAGGAGGAGCGTTGAGCAGCGCGATCCTCTACCTCGCGATCGTGGCCATCTGGGCCGTGGTGCTCGTGCCGCGCTGGCTGCGCCACCCGCACGCCGCGCCGCAGGCCGTGGAGATGCACGAGGAGGAGCCCCAGCCCGCCAGCCAGCCTGCCCCCGCCACGGCCACGGCGGCCAGCAGCGGCACCGGCCCGCAGGCCCGGCAGGCAGCGGACGCCCCCGGGTCCGCGGCCGACCCCGGAACGGTCGCGCCGGGCCGGCCGCACCACCCGCGCGCCGGGCCTGACCGCCGCCGGGCACCCGCCCCGGCCAGCCACTCCCCCGCCGCG